>NZ_JBLYED010000014.1:0-197814 GCF_048515765.1 Pseudomonas sp. H11T01
CGCGTCAATTGATGGCATTGATGGGCTGAAAGGCCCTTTTTTCCTGAGCACCTCAGAAAAACAAATGCCCCGACAAGTCGGGGCATTTGTTTTTTGGCCTTGGCCGGCTGTGTTTTCACACAGTCTGCACTGCGTCGGGTTTTCTTTGAAATAGGCCGTCAGCCGAGCGGGAAGTCAATCCTTATAAATCAAAACAAAATCTTCAGCGGAAAGGGACTCGCCCCTGCCTAAAAAAACGACTGGAACTCCCTGGAAAGTCCCTCTGAAAAAATCAGCACTCGACGTGATCGCATCCGTAGCCTGCCGCGACCATATCTGTAGCTGAGTCACTTTCTTACCCTCGAGCGCTGACTGAGATAGAGCGCACAATATTCTTTCTTTCATGCAGCCTCCTTCATCTGATAGATCACCGCTGCAACAGGGCTTAGCGCCATCCGGTCGATATCCTCGCAGCACTCGAAGCATAGCTGGATAAATCCCTCCCATTCGCGCCCCCTGCGCACTGACTCAAGGCGCGCCCCCCCACAGCGCGCGCAAGGCTGTCTCGGTCTTTATCAATAGCGGTGATGGTTTTCTCCAGACGAAAAAAAGCACGCCCCCTGATGCCGGGTCGACGGCACGATCACTCATCGTCATCTAATCGGAACCTGCTCAAAACAGGGGATCCCGGCAGCTTGCTGGTCTCAACCTCAACATGCCTCCCGCCACAGTGCTCGCAATTGAAGACCTGGCCGTCGATGTCCTCGTCAAAGCAAAGCTCTACGGACGTATCTTGTTTGCATTTCTGGCAGATGAGTTTTCTCGTCATGGCTGTAACCCCTGAGAATTTGACCGTCTGAGCTTAGCCAACTTTTTCCATGACCACCGAGAGACATCCTCATGCCCACAGAAAACCAAATCACCCAGCCTCTGAGCGTCGAGCGTCGTAAAAAAGGTTCCGGAAGAATCAAGGAATTTCCCTATGTGTTCCCTCCGTCCAAGCACAGTGAGTACGTGAAACAGACCTCAGACCTGCATAAACAATGGGGACCGGCGCTCGAAGAGCTAAAAATCCGTTACCGGCCGCCGTACAACTGCCGTCACACATATGCGACAATATGCTTAATGTCCAATATGAATCCCGCATTTATTGCTCAGCAACTTGGCCACAGCGTCCAAATGTTGCTGTCGACTTATGCCCGCTGGCTCAGCTCAAGCTCAGACTGGACCGAACTGGAAAAGCTCCAGATTGGTATCAAATCGGTATCAGTACAAAACGGCCAGCTCTAAACCATTGATAGGTAAGGTAATTGATCTCCACAGCTAACATCACGATGCAGTTCGGCGCCAAGCCGTTATTCGAGAACGTTTCGGTCAAATTTGGCGCCGGTAACCGTTATGGCCTGATCGGCGCTAACGGTTGCGGCAAGTCGACCTTCATGAAAATCCTCGGTGGCGACCTGGAGTCTTCCGGTGGCCAGGTGATGCTGGAGCCGAACGTACGTCTGGGTAAGCTGCGCCAGGACCAGTTCGCCTACGAAGAATTCACCGTGCTCGACACCGTGATCATGGGTCACGAAGAGCTGTGGAAGGTCAAGGCCGAGCGCGATCGCATCTACTCGCTGCCGGAAATGACCGAAGAAGATGGCATGGCCGTGGCCGAGCTGGAAACCGAGTTCGCCGAGATGGACGGCTACACCGCCGAATCCCGTGCCGGTGAGCTGCTGTTGGGTCTGGGTATCGGCATCGAGCAGCACAATGGCCCGATGAGCGAAGTATCGCCGGGCTGGAAACTGCGAGTGTTGCTGGCCCAGGCGTTGTTCTCCGATCCAGAAGTGCTGTTGCTCGATGAACCGACCAACCACCTGGACATCAACACCATCCGCTGGCTGGAAAACATTCTGACCCAGCGCAACAGCCTGATGATCATCATCTCCCACGATAGACACTTCCTGAACAGTGTCTGCACTCACATGGCTGACCTGGACTATGGCGAACTGCGCCTGTTCCCGGGCAACTATGACGAGTACATGACCGTGGCCACCCAGTCGCGCGAACAACTGCTCTCGGACAACGCCAAGAAGAAGGCGCAGATCTCTGAACTGCAATCCTTCGTCAGCCGCTTCTCGGCCAACGCCTCGAAAGCCAAGCAAGCCACTTCCCGCGCCAAGCAGATCGACAAGATCCAGCTGGCCGAAGTCAAGCCGTCGAGCCGGGTCAGCCCGTTCATCCGCTTCGACCAGACCAAGAAGATCCATCGCCAGGCGGTCATCGTCGAGCGTATGGCTAAGGGCTTCGATGGCAAGACGCTGTTCAAGGACTTCAGCTTCACCGTCGAAGCCGGCGAGCGCGTGGCGATCATCGGTCCGAACGGTATCGGCAAGACCACCCTCTTGCGCACGCTGGTCAACGAGCTGAGCCCGGATGCCGGTACAGTGAAATGGACCGAAGCCGCGGAACTGGGCTATTACGCACAGGATCACGCGTCTGACTTCGAAGACGAGTCCAATCTGTTTGACTGGATGGGTCGCTGGACCAAGGAAGGCGAGCAAGTGGTTCGCGGCACCCTGGGCCGGATGCTGTTCTCCAACGACGAGATCCTCAAGTCGGTCAAGGTCATCTCCGGTGGTGAACAAGGTCGCATGCTGTTCGGCAAATTGATTCTGCAAAAGCCGAACGTGCTGATCATGGACGAACCGACCAACCACTTGGACATGGAATCCATCGAGGCGCTGAACCTGGCGCTGGAAAACTACCCGGGCACGCTGATCTTCGTCAGCCACGACCGGGAGTTCGTGTCGTCCCTGGCGACCCGTATCATCGAGCTGAGCCCGAGCGGTGTGATGGACTTCAGCGGCACCTATGACGACTACCTGCGTAGCCAGGGTGTGGTGTTCTGATTTAGCACCAACGCTGCAGCGTCAAACCAAAGCCCTGTCCTTGTGATGGGGCTTTTGTGTTTTAGGGCTGGGATTTTCAGTGGTCTCAGGACCATATCGCGAGCAGGCTCGCTCCCACGTTATTAGATTGGTGTTGTGCCACAAATGGTGGACACGCCATCGATCAAGTGTGGGAGCGAGCCTGCTCGCGATGGCGGTCTGACAGGCACCGCAGCTTACGATGACTAAACAAATAGTTAGCCTGCTTCCTTTTATTTCACACTCACGCCATGATGCAGTTCTCCAACCGCCCACCCGCGAACGAGCCCTCATGTCTGCGCAGCAAACGCCTCCTCTCAGCTCCATGGCGATCACCCTGCAGATCGTCTCCATCGTGTTCTACACCTTTATTGCATTTCTCTGCATCGGCCTGCCGATTGCCGTGCTGCCCGGTTATGTCCACGAACAACTGGGTTTCAGCGCGGTGATTGCCGGGCTGACCATCGGCTCACAGTACCTCGCGACCCTGCTCAGCCGCCCCATGGCCGGGCGCATGTCGGACAGCATCGGTACCAAGCGCGCGATCATTTACGGCTTGATCGGGATTGTCTTGAGCGGTGGGCTGACGCTGATTTCCACACTGCTGCAAAGCCTGCCGTTACTGAGTTTGCTGATTCTGATCGGCGGCCGCTTGTTGCTGGGTATCGCCCAAGGCTTGATCGGGGTCGGCACCATCAGTTGGTGCATGGGCCAGGTCGGCGTGGAGCATACGGCCCGCTCGATTTCCTGGAATGGCATCGCCTCTTATGGCGCCATCGCCATTGGCGCGCCGCTGGGCGTGGTGATGGTCGGTGAGTTGGGCTTTGCCAGCCTCGGCATCGCCCTGTCGCTGCTGGCAGCGGCGGCGCTACTGCTGATCCGCAACAAACCCTCGGTGCCGGTAATTCGTGGCGAACGCCTGCCATTTTGGGCGGTGTTCGGGCGCATTGCCCCGTATGGCGCCAGCCTAAGCCTGGCGTCGATCGGCTACGGCACCTTAACCACCTTTATTACACTCTTCTATGTCAGTCGCGGCTGGACTGGTGCCGCGTACTGCCTGACGGTATTCGGGCTGTGTTTTATTCTCGCGCGGCTGCTCTTTATTTCCAGCATCAGCCGGTTCGGGGGCTTCACGGCAGCGATCGCCTGTATGTGTATTGAAACCGTGGGCCTGGTATTGCTCTGGCTTGCACCCTCAACCGGCTATGCCCTGCTGGGCGCCGGGATGACCGGTTTCGGTTTGTCGCTGGTTTACCCAGCCCTCGGTGTCGAAGCGATCAAACAAGTACCGAGCACCAGCCGTGGCGCGGGCCTGAGTGCTTATGCGGTGTTTTTCGATCTGGCGCTGGCGATTGCCGGGCCATTGATGGGCGCCGTGGCGCTGAATCTGGGTTACTCGTGGATCTTCTTCTGCGCGGCTCTGTTGTCTGTAACCGGATTAGGTTTGACCCTGTTATTGAAGCGCCGGGCCCTGTAGAAGCGACTGATCGGCAGTCTGCAACCCTGCCCTGCTTGGCTTGCCCAGCGCATCGGAAAAGAAACGCCCGGCTTCAGAGATCATGTTGCGGTGAATGTCTTTGCGATCGACGCCGTCAGCATCGGTGCACAACGCCGGCATGGCCGCCTGCTGCTCCTCGGTACAGGGCGCCAAGAAGACAAAATGCCCGGCACCGGCCAATAACTTGAAGTCCGGGGCTGTCGGCAGCTTGCGCGCCAGCGCAGCGGCGTTTTTGTCGAAAGCCACCAGTTTGTCGCCATCTCCGCTGTAAAGCAGCACCGGCACATGCACATCAGCCAGGGTATGACGACCAAACTTGAGACTCAGCGGCGCCATCAGCAGCAAAGCGTGAACCCGCGGGTCGGCGACAGGCTGCAAGTCATCACGATCGACGATCAATTCGCCTTGGGTGTTACAGGCGTCGTTGTCGTCAGGGCGCTCCTGGCAATATCGGCGCAGCCGATCCAGATCCGGCGTGGCACCGGACAGGATCAATGCGGTTTCGCCGCCGGCCGAATAGCCAATCACCCCGACCTGTTCAGCATTGACGAACGGCGACAGCATCGGATCCCCCAGTGTCGCGGTAATCGCTTCGGAAATCTGCAGCGGCCGGCCATACAGGTTGCTCAAGGTGCCAAGGCGACTGTGATCCTTGTAATTGTCGCCGGGGTGAATCACCGCGACCACCACAAAGCCTTTACGTGCCAGCGAGGTCGCCAGGTCATGCAGGGCTAGCGGCGTTCCGGTGTTACCGTGGGACAGCATCAGCATCGGAAACCGACCAATCGCGACTTTGGCGTCTTTGGTGGCTTCGATCAGATAACCCTCGACCTTGCTTGAATGCTCTATGCCGGTCGACGGGTAAAAGGCGATGGCTCGCATCGGCTGCAAATCCAGCGGATCGAGAAAGCTCATCTCATGGAAGCCGACGCTCCAATGAGGATGCGGCGCAGGCGCGGCTTGCACTGAAATCAGGCTGCTGAACAGGCAGATCAGTAACACTGCACAAAGACGCATCATCGGATGCCCACCTTCGCTGCGTAACAAGAAAGCCCGTTTTTTGCTGCCATCCCTTACAACCAAGGCTTTGTGCCAGTCTTGGCCGCTTCTGAGGCGTACACAGTACGGGGTCGATTACCCATGACTGCATAACCTGGGCCAAATCCTGAAACGTCAGACACAAAAAACTCCGTACTCTGACCATCTACTGGCGGTCAGAATACAGAGTTTAGTGAGTGTTGCCTGAGCTATTTAGTCAGTCTTTACACAAGTTTTACGCTGCAGCGAACAATTGTTCGCTGATCTGCACCTGAGCATCGCTCATGGCTTTAACGCGAACTTCGTCACCGTAGGCCAGGCCATGGGCACGGACGAACTCGATGTCAGTGATACCGATGAAACCAAACAGGACCTTCAAGTACTCTTCGTGGGCGACGCCAGTCGCTTGACCGACATGCAAACCACCGGAAGTCGACACCACCACGACTTTCTTGTTACCGCACAGGCCTTCAGGGCCGGCTTCGGTGTAACGGAAGGTCTGGCCGGCAACCGCGATACGGTCGATCCAGGCTTTGAGCTGGGTTGGAATGGTGAAGTTGTACATCGGCGCTGCGATGACCACGGCGTCAGCGGCGAGGAATTCAGCCAGGGTCGAAGCGCTCAGCTCAGCTTCGTGCTGTTGCGCGGCGTTGCGCAGTTCAGCAGTCGTGCCGGCAGCAACCAGAGTGGTGGCGGAAAAGTGGCTGATGGCATCGCTTGCCAGGTCGCGGTAAGTCACCACGGCTGCCGGCTCAGCGGCTTGCCAGGCTTGAACGACGCTGCGGCTGAGCTGACGGGAAGCCGAGTTGTCGCCCAGAATGCTCGAATCGATATGCAACAGTTTCATGTGGGATTCTCCAAGTGAGGATCGCCACCGGGCGATCAAGTGAGAACAATCCTACAGATGAAACCAATGGCTGATTAGCCGGCATTAATGCGATAGTTCGTCTCACTGATAGAACAGTCGAGTATTGACGATGCAAGACCTCAATGATCTCTACTATTTCGCCAAGGTCGTCGAAGCCGGAGGTTTCGCCGCCGCCGGGCGCATGCTGGGCATTCCAAAATCGCGTCTATCCCGGCGCATTGCCGAGCTGGAGGAACGGCTCAATGCCCGACTGCTACAGCGCACTACCCGCCAATTGAAACTGACGGCCGTCGGCGAGCGTTACCTTCGGCACTGCCAGGCCATGCTGCTGGAGGCGGAAATGGCTGACGAAGCGGTTGCCAGCATGTCCAGTGAGCCCCGCGGACGCTTGCGAGTGTCGTGCCCTGTGGGTCTGGCCCATGAGTTCTGGCCGTCGGTGACCAGCACCTTCCTTGAGAAATATCCGCAAGTCCAGCTTGAGATGATGTTGCTAAATCGGCGTGTCGACCTGGTGAACGAAGGCATCGACGTGGCCTTGCGAGTCAGGGAACTGGGTGATGAAGACCCCTTACTGGTCACCCGACGCCTGCGCCAAGCCCAGACAATCATGGTTGCCTCCCCGGCCTTTGTCCGCGAACGGCAGATCAACACCCCCGAGGATTTGAAGAGTATTCCGGTATTGGGTGCTCTGGAAGCTGATCGTCTGGTCCACCTGCGTATGCTCGATGCACAGGGAAACGCCTGTGAGCTGGCGCTTGAAGCACGCTTGGGCGTCGACGATTTCATTGTCCGCAAAGCCTGCACACTGGCAGGTCTGGGCTTCACTATCCTGCCGATGATGTATTGCGAACAGGAGCTGGAAAACGGCCAGCTGGTTCAGCTATTGCCCGAGTGGTCGCTGCCTGGCGGCTGGCTGCAAGCGGTCTACCCTCATCGGCGCGGGGTGCTGCCAGCGGTGCGCGCCTGGATTGACCATTTGACCGAATCGTTCAAAAGCTGCGGAGATCGACTGTTATGAAAGGTAAACCCATGACCGAAGAGGACGTGGCGAACTTCTGCCTGGCGCTGCCCGGTGCCAGAGAGGATTACAAATGGGGTGGCGTGCGGGTGTTCTCGATTGCCGGGAACAAGATGTTTGCACTGCAGAACCTGCGGGGTGCATCGCTGGCCTTCAAGGTCGACAAAGACTTGTTTCTCGGCCATGTCGATCGCCCAGGCATTCACCCCGCGCCTTATCTGGCGCGGGCGCAGTGGATCATCATGGAAACGCCCTACCCGCTGGCCACCGATGAACTGCAAGGCTTGCTGCAACGCTCCCATCAATTGGTGGTCAGCAAGTTGCCCAAGCGCGTGCAGGTCGGGTTACAGCTTTAGAACAGGGAAAACAGAGTGGCACCGAGGAACAGCTGGTCAATCCAGAAGGCCTGGTGCAACAGGACGATGATCCAGAGCACCAGTTGATACGAGATTTTTCGCGTCTTGTGCCGGAATAGCTGCTGGGCCAACAACGCGCCCGGCCAGCCACCGGCCAGTTCCACGGCATGCAGAACGTTTTCCGGCGTACGCCAACTGTCGGCGCGGGCCTTGCGCTTGTCGTTCCAGTACAGGAAGAACGCCAGCAGGCTGACGATCCCGTAGGCCGCCAAGGGAATAATGGAAATCCCACGAAGCCACAACATTGCCGAACCGAAACCTGGCAATGTGCACAACGCCAGAAAAACCAACCCTTTGAATCGCGGGTTCTGAACAGCAACCCCGGGCTGTTGCCCGGAGTTGGTGCGTGACCGTGGCTCGATCACGCTTTGGCGGCCGACCAGTCGACCCAACCGAACTGCCAGGTGGCGAGGATCAGCAGGCCGAAGGCAATCCGATACCAGGCAAACGCCGCGTAGCTGTGGCTGGCGATGAACTTGAGCAGCCCTTTGACCGCAATCATCGCGAAGATGAACGCGGTGACGAAGCCAACGGCGAACACTGGAAAGTCTGCAGGCTGGAACAAATGACGGTATTTAAAGCCCGAGTACATCGCTGCACCGACCATGGTCGGCATCGCCAGGAAGAACGAAAACTCCGTGGCGGTTTTGCGCGACAAGCCGAACAGCAAGCCCCCGATGATGGTCGAGCCGGAACGCGAAGTACCGGGAATCATCGCCAGGCATTGGGCAAAGCCGACTTTCAGTGCGTCTTTCCAGGTGATTTCATCGACGCTTTCAGCATGCACTTCGTGTTGGCGGCGCTCGGCCCAGAGCATGATGATGCCGCCTACCACCAAGGCTGTGGCGACGGTAATCGGGTTAAACAGGTATTTGTGAATCAGGTCGGCGAAAATCACCCCCAACACCACGGCCGGCATGAACGCGATCAGCAGATTGATCGTGAATCGCTGGGCGTTGCGCTGTGTCGGCAATCCAACGACAACATCGAGGATTTTGCGGCGAAATTCCCACACTACCGCCAGAATCGCCCCGAGCTGGATGATGATGTTGAAGGCCATGGCCCTTTCACCACCAAAATTCAGCAAGTCCGCGACAATAATCTGGTGTCCGGTACTGGAAATCGGTAAAAACTCCGTCAGCCCCTCTACAACCCCTAAAATCAATGCCTGAACGGCGGTCCAAAGATCCATCAATCCCCCATGAAGCAATGCCTCCAGGCACGCCTCGTTAATATTTTTTAAAGCGTCAACTGCGCTGGCGCAGCTGAATTTCTGCGCGCATAAGATCCATAAAAAACCGTAAAAACTCCGTGAAAAGTCAGGCCGAATTCAGGTTTTTCCATGCGCGGCCGAAATCCTATCAGACATACCCGATTAACGCTGTCGCGTTAGTAGGCTTGGGTCAGATTGGCTAACACCCAGTACCGTGCCTGAATGCCGACAGATATTTAATGACAATAAAAAGAATCTGGAGTGACGGGTTATGAATAGCTTGCGCAGTGTGTCCATCAGTCGTCGGTTGTGGCTCATCCTGATAGTGGCTGTGCTGATGCTATTGACCTTGGGCCTGTTGATGCTCAAGCAGATTCACGATGACCTGTATCAGGCCAAGGCGCAGAAAACCCAGCACGTCGTGCAGACGGCCAATGGGGTGCTGGCTTATTACCACGGCCTCGAAACCGCCGGCACCTTGAGCCGTGACGCTGCGCAGAAACAGGCACTGAGCGTGGTTCGCGGTTTACGTTACGACCAGAACGACTACTTCTGGATCAACGATCTGAAGCCGGTGATGATCATGCATCCGGCCAATCCAAAACTCGAAGGCCAGGACCTCTCAGGGATCAAGGATCCTGACGGCCTTGCACTGTTCAACGCGATGGTGAGCATCGCCAAGGCCAAAGGCGCCGGCATGCTCGACTACCGCTGGCCAAAACCAGGCGCCAGTGCACCGGTCCAGAAAACCTCCTATGTGCAGCTGTTCGAACCCTGGGGCTGGGTTATCGGCTCCGGCGTGTACATCGATGATATGCAGGCTGAGTTCTACGGCCAGGTATGGGAGGCGTCGTTCATTGGCCTCGCCATCGCGCTGATCATGGCGCTGCTGGTGATTTTGATCGCCCGCAGCATTGTGCGTCCGCTGCAGGAAACAGTTCAGGCCATGGCCAATATCGCCAGCGGCGAAAGCGATTTGACCCGCAGCCTCGATACCCACGGGCAGGATGAAGTCACTCAACTGGCCCGGCACTTCAACAGCTTCACTGCCAAACTGCGTCAGGTCATCACTCAGTTACAAGTATCTGCCAGCGCCTTGGGTCAGTCCTCTGCCGATCTGGGCAGCAACGCCACGCAGGCTCAGGAACGTAGTCAGCAGCAATCCCAGCAAATGGAACGGGTGGCCACGGCGATCAATGAAGTGACCTACGGCGTACAGGACGTGGCGAAAAACGCCAAGCAGGCGGCCAGCGAAATGCGTGATGCCGAGGCACAGGCCCAACAAGGCCAGGTGAATATCGACGGCAGCTTGCAGCAGATCGATCAGCTGTCGACCACCATTGATCAAGCGGTCGAGGTCATCCGCACGCTGGCGGCAGAAAGCACGCAGATCGGCAGCGTACTCGAGGTGATCCGCTCCATCGCCGAACAAACCAACCTGCTGGCGCTCAACGCGGCGATTGAAGCGGCCCGAGCCGGTGAGCAAGGTCGCGGTTTTGCGGTGGTCGCCGATGAAGTCCGGCTGCTGGCCCAACGCACGCAGAAGTCCACGGCCGAGATTCAGTCGATGATTGAACGCCTGCAAAAACATTCCGAAGCAGCCGTCAACGTCATCAGCGACAGCAGTCGGGCATCGCAACTGACCATCGAGCAAGCAGGCCTGGCCAGCGTCAGTCTGAACGCCATCGGCCAGGCGCTGCGTAATCTCAATGGCCTGAATGCGTCGATCGCCAGTGCGACGTTGCAACAGGCGCATGTGGTCGAGGACATCAACCAAAACGTCACCCAGGCTGCCGGCCTGTCCCACAGCACTGCCCTGGCCGCCGAGCAATCCAGCGTCGCCAGCCTGCATCTCAAAGAGCTCAGTGGGCAGTTGAACAGCCTGCTCAAGCAGTTTCGGGTCTGATCTATCTGGATAACTGGACGACACCCACGTTGCTGCCCATTGCGGGCAGCACGCTCTCTTACAGCGACAAACCCGTCGAATCAGCAGCGGACCTTACGTACCGGCGCTGATGTGCGCTGGCGGGTTTCCCACGCCTGGGCCAGACCGACGAGCGCATCGGACGCGGGCAGCATCTTGCGTCCGCGAACCAGATCGGCGGCCCGCTCGGCAAGCATGATGGTCGGAGCGTTGAGATTACCGTTCGGCTCGCTCGGAAACACCGACGAGTCGATCACCCGTAATCCTTCAATCCCCCGTACGCGCAGTTGCGAGTCAACCACCGCCATGTCGTCCTCACCCATGCGGCATGAACCACAGGGATGGTAGGTGCTCTCCAGATTTTCGCGGACGAACGCATCGATCTCTTCGTCAGTGTTGACCAGCGGGCCGGGCGCAATTTCGCCATCACGGAAGCGATCCATCGCCGGCTGACCGATAATTTCCCGGGTCAGACGCACGCAACGTCGGAACCCCTCGCGATCCTCTTCACGTTGCAGGTAGTTGAAGAGAATTTCGGGATGCTCGTATGGGTCTGCCGAGCGAATCCGCACATGGCCTCGGCTTTTGGGTTTGTTCGGCCCGGTGAGCACCATGAAGCCGTGCCCCTTGATCGGTTTGTTGCCGTCGTAACGCATGGCAGCGGGCAGGAAGTGAAACTGGATATCGGGCCAGCGCAGCCCCTGTTCAGACCGAATGAAGCCCCCCGCCTCAAAGTGATTCGTCGCACCGAGCCCGTCCTTGCGCAGCAACCAGCGCAGGCCAATCAACAATTTGCTCAGCGGGTCCATTTTGCTGTTGAGCGTCACCGGTTCCTTGCAGCCGAACTGGATGTAAATCTCGGCGTGATCCTGCAGGTTTTCACCGACGCCAGGGAGGTGATGTTTGACTTCCACACCGGCTTTTTTCAGTACCTCGGCCGGCCCGATACCGGAGCGTTGCAACAAATGAGGGGCGCCGATCGGTCCGGCACAGATCAATACTTCCCGCTTGCAATGGACCGTATGAGTCTGGCCTTCGCGATCGTAGATAATCCCCACCGCGCGCTTGCCGTCGAGGATGACCTGACGGGTCATCGCCTTGGTGACCACGGTCAGATTGGCTCGCTGCATGGCGGGTCGCAGATAGGCGTTGGCGGTGGAACAGCGCACGCCGTTTTTCACCGTCATGTGCATGGCGCCGAAACCTTCCTGCATAAAACCATTGCAATCGTCGGTCTTGATGTAGCCCGCCTCGGCTCCCGCATCAACCCAGGCCCCGTACAGCGGGTTTTTCATGTGGTTGCCGCTGGTGGTGTGCAAGGGCCCGGAACCGCCCCGGTATTCGTCGCCACCGGCTTCGCAGCTCTCGGCGCGTTTGAAATACGGCAGGCAATTACGATAGCCCCAACCGATTGCGCCAAGGGACTCCCACTCGTCAAAGTCCAGCGCATGGCCACGGATGTACACCAGGCCATTGATGGACGAAGAGCCACCCAACACCTTACCTCGCGGACAGTGAATTCGCCGTCCGTTGAGGTACGGTTCCGGCTCGGTCTCGTAGCGCCAGTTGTACTTCGTGGTGTTCATCGGAATCGAAAAAGCACTCGGCATCTGGATCACCACGCTGCGATCGCTGCCACCGTACTCCAGCACCAGCACGCGGGTGTCGGGATCTTCAGTCAAACGGTTGGCCAGCACGCAGCCGGCAGAGCCCGCGCCGATGATGATGTAGTCATAGTGTTGGGTGGTCATGGTTATCTCCCAAAAGTCTTTTCGCTGAGCAGCGGCGCAGGACGTGAAGGCTTCTTGTCCCCGGTGGTGTAATGCGGGCAGGTCTTCTCGATGCTCTGGATCACTGCTTCTTCGTGTTTCAAGTCAATCGACCGACTGAGCCAGTAGTACGCCAGCCCCGACACGATCAACCCTACAAGCCAGGCGACGTCGATGTTGCCGAGTGCTTTGGCGAGCGGGCCGACATAGACTTCCTTCTGCGCCACGCCGTCGAAGATGTAGAAGAACGGGATCATCGCGACGAAGCCAATCGCATACGAGGCGATACCGCGCAGGCCCCAGCTGCCATAGAGGGTGTTGTGCGGCGTGAAAAAGTGCGGGATGGCGTAGCGGCCCCTGCGCACGAAGAAGTAGTCAGTCAGGTTGACCGCGGTCCAGGGCACCAGGAAGTACAACATCACCACTAGGTAAATCCCCAGCACCGACAGGCCTGTGTCCGAACCTTGAATACTCAGTGCCACGCCCAGCTGTAGCAGGATCACGAAACCAATGGCGAGGATGCGCGCCTTGCGTGTCGGTTCGATGTGTTTGATCGAGTCGACACAGGTCAGCGTGGTCAGCTTCGCGCTGTAGATGTTCATGGCGATGACCGGCAGGAACGCCAGGATTGTCACGACCACCACAGCGGTGCCAACGATTGGCGACACCGTATTGCCCACTTGCCCCAACGCAACCAGTACGTCAGTTGCATGCAGGTGATCGGCCAACCAGCCACCCACGGCGATCATCCAGGCACCGGACAGTGAGGCGCCGAGAAAGACCACCGCGATCAACTTGCCGCTTGGGGTGTTCTTCGGCAGGTAGCGCGAATAGTCGGAAACATAGGGCGCGTAAGCGATGTTGTAACTCGCGGCGGCGGCGAATTGAGTGATAAAGCCTGTCCAGTTGAAGCCTAACGGCGCCGGAGCAATCTCTCCGGCGGCGAGCAGCGGCATCGGTGCATCGGGCACCCAGTGCATCAGCACCGCCAACGTCACCAGACCGTAAAGCGGAAGCGACAGGTACAGCGCCCACTTGAAGCTGCGGTGCATCCAGTCGTGCCCAAGAATCGCCAGTACCGTCGCCGGCACCGTCACCGCTAGTGCCACCACTATCGGGTTGAAACCGAAGAGTGTTTTCAGCCCCTGCATCATCAACACCAGGTTGACGATGTTGAAACCGGCGAAGACAAACAGCGTCGCCAGCAGGACCAGAATCACCCCGCGATAACCGAACTGCGCCCGCGACTGGATCATTTGCGGCAGCCCCAGATGGGGGCCCTGGGAACCGTGGAACGCCATGAACAGCGTGCCGAACATGATGCCCAGCGTGCCGGCCAGAGTGGTCCATAAGGCGCTCAAGCCGACACTGGGGCCGACGAAGCCGATGGTCATGGTAAAGAAAGTGAAATTGCCCAGGAACCAGAACGGTCCCTGGCTTTTTAGTTTGTCAGTGCGTTCGTTTTCGGGAATGAAATCGATCGAATGCCCTTCGACGGCCAACTTGTCGTCGCGGGCAGGCGCTGTGACGGTGAGATCAGGATTAATGTGCATGACGTACTCTTATAATTATTGAAAATCATGACGAGATAACTGCAATCTTTCGGGTGAACGGCGTCCGTTCCCGCCTTCAGCGGCGCGTCATGCGTCAGGCGTGAATACGCGTGAACCGATGATCAGGGCAGGGTTATCCAGACCGCCTTGGTCTCCAGCAAGTAATCGAGTTGCTCAGCCCCCAGGTCCTTGCCGAACCCGGACTGTTTGTAACCACCGAACGGCATCGAAGGGTCGATAGTGCTGTGGGCATTGACGTATACCGTACCCGCCCGCAGCCGTGGAATAAGACCGTGTACACGGCCCAGATCGTTGGAATAGAGCGCAGCAGCCAGCCCATAAGGCGAGTCGTTGGCCAGCACCAGGGCCTCCTCTTCATCGTCGAAGGGTGCGGTGACCAGCACGGGGCCAAAAATCTCCTCCTGGACGATCCGCATGTCATTGCGGCAATGGGCGAAGATAGTCGGTTCGACGAAGTAACCGGGGCCATCGACCGGTTGGCCGCCGTAGACCAGTTCGGCACCTTCACGCTTGCCGATGGCGATGTACTCCGTCACTCGCTCCTTCTGCAAGGCCGACACCAATGGACTGATGAAACAGTCGGGGTCCAGCCCCGGGGCCATCTTCAACGTACGGGTGTAGTCGATCAGCTCGCGCAAGAACTCATCGTAAATGCTGCGATGGATGTAGGCGCGGGTACCGGCGTCGCAGACCTGACCCGAGTTGAAGAACACCCCGTTGGCGATCGCCCGGGCCGCGGCCGGCACATCAGCATCGGCCAGTACGATAACCGGTGATTTTCCTCCGAGTTCAAGGGTTAGTCGCTTCATTTCGTCCAGCGCTGCTCGCCCGACAGTGCGACCCACAGGGGTCGATCCGGTGAAGGTCAGTTTGTCGATACCGGGGTGGGTCGCCATCGCAGCGCCAACCACACTACCGCGCCCGGTCACGATGTTGATCACCCCGTCCGGGATGCCCGCTTCCTGCACCAATTCAGCGAAGCGCAAGGCCGACAACGACGTCAGTTCAGCGGGTTTGACGACGACTGTACAACCGGTGGCCAGTGCGGCACCGAGTTTCCAGGCCATGGTTTGCAGCGGGAAATTCCACGGCACAATGGCGCCGACCACACCCACCGGTTCCTTGCGGGTATAGGCCAGATAGTTGCCCGGCAAGGATGGTTCGACGGTGCGCCCGTGAAGCTTGGTCGCCCAACCGGCGAAATAGCGAAGCGTATCGACCGTGCCCTGGATATCGACATCCCGCGCTTGGGCGGCTGACTTACCCATGTCAATGGATTCGATTTCAGCCAGTTCCACGGCATGGGTTTCGATCAGATCAGCCAGGCGATGCATCATCCGTTCGCGTTCCAGCGGTTTGGCCTGGCGCCAGGTGCCGCCGTCAAACTGGGCACGGGCGGCTTGCACAGCGCGATCCAGATCGTCGGTGGTGCCCATGGGAATACGGGTGAGCAAGCCCTCAGTCGACGGCTCGATGACATCGGAGGTCTGTCCATCACTGGCCTCGACCCATGCGCCACCGATGAACATTTTCTGGGCCTTGCCGAGGAAGGCTTGAGTGGCTTCGGATACACCGAATTTCTGCAGATACTGCTTAACGATCGTGTCCATTATTATTCTCTTTGGCCGGCGATTACATTCGCGCCTGGCCACTGTGGTGGTTCAATGATCGCCCCGGTCTCGCACTGAGCCGGGGTGTTTCGTCAGTCACATAACCCGAGCTTTAGCCCGTTCGTGGTAGATAAAGCCGATGCTGTTGAGCAGCAGTTGCGCGGCGAGAATAGAGGTGACGCCGGCAGGGTCATAGACGGGCGCGACCTCCACCAGATCCATGCCGATGATGTTGCCTTTGCTGCGTTTGGCCAAAGCCTGGATGATCTCCAGCACTTCGTAATACAAGAAGCCGCCATGGCTGGGCGTACCGGTGCCCGGTGCAATGGACGGATCGAAACCGTCGATGTCGATGGTGATGTAGTAGTTGACGCCTTGTGGAATCAGCTCCAGCACGCCCTCGGTGCCAAGCCGACGGACGTCGCGGACCGACAGGATCTTCGAACCGGCGGCATGGGCCGCTTCATAATCATCGCGGTTGGACGACGACACGTTGCGGATGCCCATCTGGGTCATGCCGACGATGTGATCCATTTCCGAAGCGCGCCGCAGCGGGTTGCCATGCCCGTAGCGAACGCCATGACGCTCATCGACGAAATCCAGGTGGGCGTCGAAATGCACGATATGAATCGGTCCCTTGCCCTCGAACGCCTTGATGACCGGCGCGTGGACCGAGTGGTCGCCGCCCAGGACCACCGGCATGGCACCGGCCTGGAGAATCTTGCGCACGGCAAACTCGATGTTGTCGTTACTGGTCTGCATGTCGGTATGCACGATATCGGCATCACCCACATCGACCATTCGCACGTCATCTCGGGTCAGGTAGAGCACGTCGTCTTCATGGTCGTAAGCACCGGCATGGCCGAACGAGAACAAGGTCGACGCTTCACGAATCCCGCGCGGGCCAAAGCGAGCGCCGGAACGCCACTGGGTACCCATGTCGTTGGGCGCGCCAAGGATGGCAACGTCGGCATCCAGTGCCTCCCAATCGGTGCAGATCGGGGACTTGGCAAACGTGCAGTGGCCTACGAATGGAAGGTTCAAGCGGCCGGATTCATAACCGTTCTTAGACATGTCGATGCATCTCCGTTCTTGTTGTTTGGCGAGGGCGGAGCTGGTAAGTCACCGCCGTTGGAGTGACTATGAGCGCCGGATTTCAGAGAAAAAATGCTAACTATCCGATACTCACATCGGCATCGGCGATGCATCGACACGCAGGAGGTTGGGGTTGAATCAGTTGCACGACGTGGACTTGAAATTGCTCAGGGTGTTTGCCGCCATCGTCAAATGCGGCGGCTTTTCCGCCGCTCAGGCGGCGTTGAATGTCGGCCAGTCGACCATCAGCGAACAGATGAGCCAGCTGGAAACCCGGCTCGGCGTGAAGCTCTGCCAGCGTGGGCGCAGTGGCTTTCGCCTGACCGAGCAAGGCGTGGCGGTTTACGAATCGAGTCAACGCCTGTTGGCGGCCGTGGACAATTTCTGCCTGGATACCGATGTGCTCAAGCAGCACATCACCGGCCAGCTCAATCTGGGCATCATCGATTCGACCATCACCGACCCTGACTCACCGCTGCCAAGAACCACCCAGCGCTTTGTCTCCAGAGGGCACGACGTGCACCTCAACGTGTATGTCGGCACCCCTGCGGAACTGGAGGAACGGGTACTCGACGGCCGTCTGCATCTGGCCATCGGGCACTTTCCAATCCACGTTCCCGGTCTGGAGTACTTATCGCTTTACCAAGAGGCCCTGGGACTTTACTGCGGTCGGCGCCATCCACTGTTTGGCTGCAAAGCCGAGAGTGACGAGTTACTCAAGGAGATCGGTGAGAGCCGTATCGTCGCCCGTGGGTTCATGCAGCAATACGACCTTGAGAATTTGGGGGTCAGCAAAGCCGCAGCCACCGTGGACAACATCGAGGCGCTGGCCATTCTCATCATCTCGGGGGCTTATCTCGGCTTTCTGCCCATGCACTTCGCCGCCCAGTGGGTCAAAACCGGCGACATGCAGCAACTGGCGCCGCAGAGCCTGAGACTGATGTCACCGTTCGATGTCGTCACTCGTCGCGGCGTCGCCCCACCGCCGATTTTGCGGGTGTTCCTTGAAGACCTGGCGGCCACCGCACGCAGCGAAACCCATGCTTGAATGCCTGAGAATCAGCGACTCTGGCAGCCAGGCATCAGCCAGCCGGTGACAACCCCCTCGCCATAATCGAACGGAGCCCGGCATACTCATTGGCCTCAGTGATCACCTCTTTCAGGTTCCCTATGCGCATTCACGTCACGTTCATCGACCGCGTCGGCATCACCCAGGAAGTGCTCGCTCTGCTCGGCGCACGCGAGCTCAATCTGGATGCGGTCGAAATGGTGCCGCCGAACGTGTATATCGACGCCCCGACCCTCGACGCCGATGTACTGGAAGAGCTGCGCGAGGCTTTTTTGCGGGTGCAGGGTGTGCAAAGCGTGACGGTGGTCGACATCCTCCCCGGCCAACGCCGACGCCTGCAACTGGACGCCTTGTTGGCGGCCCTGGCCGACCCGGTATTGGCGGTGGATGGCGGCGGCCATGTACTGCTGGCCAATCCCGCCTTGATCGCCCTGTGCGGCCGCGATCCGACCGGTGAACCGCTGGCAGCACTGTTCGACGATCACACCCTGCAAAGCACCCTGGCCGAACACGGCTATCGCCTGCCGATGCGTGAAGTGACTATCAATGGCCAGAACTTGCTGCTCGATGCCATGCCAATCAGCGAAACCGGTGACCCGAACACTCAACCGCTCGCGGGTGGCCTGCTGACGCTGTACTTGCCAAACCGTATCGGCGAGCGCCTCGCAGCGCTGCATCACGACCACGCTGAAGGCTTCGATGCGCTACTGGGCGAATCACTGCCCGTACAAGCCTTGAAAACCCGTGCCCAGCGGGTGGCCGCGCTCGACGCTCCTTTGTTGATCCAGGGCGAAACCGGCACCGGCAAAGAACTGGTGGCCCGCGCCTGCCACGCTGGCAGCGCGCGACGTGACTCACCGTTCCTGGCCCTTAACTGCGCGGCGATGCCGGAGAGCCTGGCCGAGAGCGAGCTGTTCGGTTATGCCCCAGGCGCCTTCACCGGCGCCCAACGCAGCGGCAAACTCGGACTGCTGGAACTGGCGAATAACGGCACGGTGTTTCTCGACGAAATTGGTGAGATGTCGCCCTACTTGCAAGCCAAATTGCTGCGATTTTTAAGCGATGGTTGTTTCCGTCGGGTCGGCGGTGATCGCGAAGTGAAGGTCAACGTGCGCATCCTCAGCGCCACTCACCGCGATCTGGAAAAAATGGTCAGCGAAGGCAGTTTTCGTGAAGACCTGTTCTACCGGCTTAATGTGCTCAATCTGCAAGTGCCACCGCTTCGCGAGCGCGGCCATGACATCCTGTTGTTGGCCCGACACTTCCTGGAACAAGCCTGCACCCAGATTCAGCGGCCCCTCTGTCGATTGGCGCCCGCAACTTACCCCGCGCTGCTGGGCAACCGCTGGCCAGGCAATGTGCGTCAGTTGCAGAACATCATTTTTCGCGCAGCGGCGATGTGTGAAAACCCGCTGGTGGGTATCGACGACCTGGATATCGCCGGCACCGCCGTGGCATGGCACCAGGACAGTGAGATCGGCAGCCTGGAGGAAGCCGTCGAAGGTTTCGAAAAAAACCTGCTGCAACAGCTCTATGGCAATCATCCCTCCTGTCGTCAATTGGCCGCACGGCTGCAGACCTCCCACAGCGCCATCGCTCAGCGGCTGCGCAAATACGGGATTCCCGGCAAAACCTGATCTCCGACGGGGTGTCGCGTGCGTGTAGCGAAATCGCGACAGCGTATGGAATTCAAGACAGGCACCATGACGCCCCTCTCCTCCTTCCTTCCCCTCGTTAACGCCTCTTTGAACAAAAGGCCTGTATTGAATTCGCTACGCGAGCATTCATGTCGTTCATTCAAAACAAACGACAACCCACTGATATTAAACAACTAAATATAAGTGGCACCTGACTTGCTATAGAACCCGCTCAGTCAGGCTCGTGCTCGCACGAGCCTGTCAGTCGTCATTCGCCGCCGATAGCGGTCACTCACAAAAATCCAGAGGAATGCGCCATGTTCAGCAAACACGACCAAATCAAAGGCTACGACGACCTATTACTGGCAGCGATCAACGCCGAGGAAAGTCGGCAAGAGCATCACATTGAGCTGATCGCCTCGGAGAACTACACCAGCAAACGCGTCATGGAAGCGCAAGGCAGTGGCCTGACCAATAAATACGCCGAAGGCTACCCGGGCAAGCGCTACTACGGCGGTTGCGAGCACGTCGACAAGGTCGAATCCCTGGCCATCGAACGCGCCAAGCAGCTGTTCGGTGCCGATTACGCCAACGTTCAGCCGCACTCCGGCAGCCAGGCCAACGCAGCGGTGTTCCTCGCCCTGTTGCAGGCCGGCGACACTGTGCTGGGCATGAGCCTGGCCCACGGCGGTCACTTGACCCACGGCGCCAAGGTCAGCTTCTCCGGCAAACTCTATAACGCGGTGCAGTACGGCATCGACACCGCCACCGGGCTGATCGATTACGACGAAGTCGAGCGCCTGGCGGTCGAGCACACGCCGAAAATGATCATCGCCGGTTTCTCGGCCTACTCCAAGACTCTGGATTTCCCACGCTTCCGTCAGATCGCGGACAAAGTCGGCGCCTACCTGTTTGTCGACATGGCCCACGTCGCCGGTCTGGTCGCTGCTGGCCTGTACCCGAACCCGCTGCCGTACGCTGACGTGGTCACCACCACGACGCACAAAACCCTGCGCGGTCCGCGTGGTGGTCTGATCCTGGCCAAGGCCAACCCGGACCTTGAGAAAAAGCTCCAGTCCGCAGTATTCCCAGGTGGTCAGGGCGGCCCGCTGATGCACGTCATCGCCGCCAAGGCCGTGTGCTTCAAAGAAGCCCTGGAGCCCGGCTTCAAGGTGTATCAGGCCCAAGTGATCCGAAACGCCCAGGCGATGGCCAAGGTCTTTATCGAGCGAGGTTACGACGTCGTCTCCGGGGGCACCGACAACCACCTGTTTCTGGTCAGCCTGATTCGTCAGGGCCTCACCGGTAAAGACGCCGATGCCGCCTTGGGTCGCGCCGGTATCACCGTGAACAAGAACGCCGTGCCGAATGATCCACAGTCGCCGTTCGTGACCTCGGGCCTGCGTATCGGCACCCCGGCGGTCACCACTCGCGGTTTCAAGGAAGCCCAGTGCATCGAGCTCACGGGCTGGATCTGCGACATCCTTGATCACCTCGGTGACGCCGCTGTCGAGGCTCGGGTCGCCGGGCAAGCGGCGGCGTTGTGCGCGGACTTCCCGGTCTACCGCGACTAAAACGGCGGGCTATGGTTACAATCGCCCCCTCTTCGACTACCCCAAGGAATCCGCATGTCCGGGCTTGAACTGTTTGCCGCCGCACTCGGTGTGATCGCCGTCTGGCTGACAGTCAAACAAAACCCCTGGTGCTGGCCAATCGGTCTGGTCATGGTGTTGCTCTACAGCTGGATCTTCTTTGAGGTGAAGTTGTATTCCGACATGCTGTTGCAGGTGATCTATGCCGCGCTGCAACTCTATGGTTGGTGGCAATGGACTCGCGCGGGCGAGACGCAGCGTGGACGGCCAGTCAGTCAACTGGGCACTCAACCCATGCTGCTGGGTCTTGCCGTGGGGGCCGTCGTCAGTCTGCTGCTGGGGGCCGCGATGGCCCACTGGACGGATGCCGCTCAGCCATGGCTGGACGCCGCGCTGACCGGCTTCAGCCTGGTCGCGCAGTGGTGGATGGCACACAAGCGCGTGCAGTGCTGGCCGCTGTGGATTGCGCTCGATGTGATTTTCGTCGGTCTGTTTGTCTACAAGGGCTTGTACCTGACCGCCGCCCTCTATGGCCTGTTTACCCTGCTGGCTGTGCAAGGCTGGCGGGAATGGCGCGTTGATCCGGCGTTGCGCACATGAAAGTGCTGGTCTTGAGCGGCCCGGAGTCCAGCGGCAAGAGTTGGCTGGCGACTGAGTTGCAAGCCCGTTTCGGTGGGCTGCTGGTGGGTGAATATGTACGGCGCTTTATCGAAAAGGAGGCCCGCGAAACCTGCTACGAGGATATTTCGGTGATTGCACTTGGCCAGCTACGGTGGGAGGACAGGGCTCGCGTCAGACAACCGTCACTGTTGATCCTCGACACGCACCTGCTGAGCAACATGCTCTGGAGCCATGCTTTGTTCGGTGACTGCCCGGCCTGGATCGAAGAAGCCCTGCTGGCGCGGCACTACCATCTGCACCTGCTGCTCAGCCCGGAGGCGGTCGTCTGGACTGACGACGGGCAACGTTGTCAGCCAGATCTTGCCGATCGCCAGGCATTTTTCCAGGCCAGTCGCGATTGGCTTGACCGGCACCAGCAGACTTACCAGGTGCTGCGTGGCGACTGGGCACAGCGCAGGCGCGATGCATTCGAGGCGGTTAATCGGCTGCTGGGCGCCTGACTTCAGCACGCCCCGCCCGGCAAAATGTCCATTCCTGAAACACCCTCCTCCCCACAAACCCGCCAAATGAAGCGACTCAAGCCTCGCCTGAGAAAAGTGTTAATCAACTGAAACAGTCGATCCACACAGTCCATGATGAGCAATGGCGGACAGATAAACGGCGCAATGCCCGGCCATCTGTCTCAGCGTCGTTACAACAAATTTTTGACTCCTGCCACAAAAAATCACAACCCACTGTTTTAACTATAAAAATCAAAATCGGCACACCTTCTGCTCTCTTCCTCGCAACGCTGATAAGGGCCCGCGCACTTTAAGAAGGAGTTGCCGTCGTGGGGAAAATTGACAAAGGCATTTTTCGTCTCCTGCTGATCGGATGTGCATTGGGTTCGAGTATCAGTCTGCCTGTCCAGGCCGGCGATGGGGTCATCGTCCTGATGCGGGAGGTCCAACCGCGTTCCGCGACTCGCCCCCCCCTGGTTCCCGACCCTAACCCTCTGACCGTCAATGCCAACCCGTCCAGGCAAGTCATCAGTTCAACGAACGAATTGACGGACGGCGACTTTGCCAGCATCAGCAGCGGTGCAAGCATCACCGGAATGATCGCTCAAGGCACCGGCACGCTGCGCGGCAACATCAACGATCAGTCACAGCTGCCCGGCGGTTCCGCTGGACATTCCGCAGTCTCCGGCAACGGTATTGCCAATAGGATCAACGGATCCATCCAGCAAGGCCTGGGCGGTCTGAAAATGATATCGGGAGACCGTTGAAATGAATCGCACTCTGCTGATTCTCGCCATGTTTTGCAGCGCGCCGACCTTTGCCCAACCTCCTGTCATCGACACTGCCACCATCGACAACTCCGGCAGGCAGTACCAGGGCAACTTCTCGGTCAACCAGGCTGCCGGCGATCAGCAACAACAGGCCAACGCCCGAGCCATCGCCATTAACACCGACGCCAGCGCCACCACGCAGATTCGCCAACGGTTGCGTACTCATGTCGATCCCAGGATCGATGCCCAGTCAACCATTAAAGGCAACTCCTTCAGTAACGGCAATGGCGTACTGGGGGTCAACCAGAGCTCGGGCGCGAGCAACCAGCAAGCCAACGCCCTGCGGATAAGCATCAGTGCTACGCCGCAAAGTATCGACGACAGCGTCCTCATGCAACAGAACGTGGCGCTGCTCAACAACTCCGATTCAACGGATCTTACTCCTGGCCATCGCCAGGTCGCTACCAGCGACCAGGCCTTCACCGGTAGCCGTGGGGTGATCCAGTTGAATCAGAGCGCCGGGGTGGGAAACCGAACGGCCAACACCCTGAGCGTACGGGTCGCGGATTGACCCAAAAGGTAAAAAACAACACTTAACCTAAAAATAAAGTACGGAGAATCAGCATGAAAGCGTCAATGACAATCAAGCCTCTGGTTTTCGCAATCGCTGCGATAATGGCTGTTGCTGTGCAAGCTGGCCAGAGTGATAACGACCATCACCATCACCACCACCCAAAACCAGTAGTCAATCCAAAAGACACCACCGATGCTGGCGCCACTGCCAACGCCACAGATACTCAATCCAGCACTGGCAACTACGTCCTCAATCAAGGGACTAAAAACAACGCCAACATGACCAACTCGGCCACAGGCGCGTCCGGCAACGTGGGTGTCAACGTTGCAGCAGGCGACGGCAACCAACAAGACAACGCTGCCGCTATTGCCACCGGTGATGGTTCGTTTGTCTTTGGTTCTGCATCGGCAACCGCTTCGGTCACGCAAACCAGCGGCGGTAACTCGGTCGACAACTGGTCCACCACAAACAGCGCCAGTATGAGCGGTTCGGCCAACGGCGGCAGCGGCAACATGGGCATCAACATGGCTGCAGGCGACCTTAACCAACAGAAAAACACCATGGCGATCGCTGTGTCTGGCGGCAAGCACGCTACCGCATCCGCAAGCGCCGATCAAACAGGCCCAGGCCTGAATGTCTATAACAACGCCGATCGGACGTACCGCCTGGATACGCTGTCGTCTACCAAAACAATCAGCGGTCATGAATCTTTCAGTAAGGCATCCGCATCGCACTCTGCTTCGGACTTTACTAAGCACGCCGCTGCGGCCTTTGCTTCACACTCTGCTATGAAATCTGCTTCGCAATCTGCCAGCGCCTCAGCTTCGCAATCTGCCAGCGCCGCTGCTTCGCACGCTGCTGTGAAAGCTAATTTGGATGTGAACGTGGACGTGGACCTTAGCGCTTCCAGGAATAATGGCTATCACCACAGCCGCAGCAGTGCGAATTTCGACGCAGATATCGACGCATCGCTCAGCGCATCGATCGACAAATCGCACAGCGCATCGAACAGTGCATCGAACAGCGCATCGAGCAGCGCATCTAGCAGCGCATCTGCCGACAAATCGGCCAGCGCATCGTTCGACGCATCTGGCAGCAAATCGCGCGACAAATCGCGTAGTTTCAGCGAGTCCAGTTCTTTTGATTTGAGCAACACAGTGACTTGGCAAGTGCTGACCCCGACTGGCTGGGCAAACCCTGTGACCAACACTGCTAACCTGAGCGGTTCGGTTAATGGCGGCAGTGGCAATCTGGGCGTCAACGTGGCTGCCGGTGTTGGCAACCAACAAAGCAACTCGCTGGCCATTGCAGCCGGTTGCAAAACCTGCCTGTAAGCTAAGCTCCAGGGTCTGGAGGGCCCCCTTCGGGGGGCTTTTTTTCACTCGTACACAAAGGCGTCCGACCCATGCGCATTTTCGCCCTAGTATTGATGCTTTGTCTGGCTAGCCTGAGCGAAGCAGGACAAATGCCGCTCTCCGTCTTGCCAGGTGGCGCGGTCGTTTTCAAACCGATACAGAGCGTGCGTGAGCGCAAATTTGCCGACCTGGTCCAACAGAAAACCGACTTCAGTTGCGGTGCAGCGTCCCTGGCGACCGTATTGCGCCAGGCCTATTGGCTGGACGTAACCGAAGCACAAATCATCGAAGGCATGCTGGCTCATTCCGATCAGGACCTGGTCCGCGTCCAGGGCTTCTCCATGCTCGACATGAAGCGTTACGTGGAAAGTATCGGCATGCGGGCCCGTGGTTACCGGGTATCGCCGGAAGGGCTGACCAGTGTGTCCATTCCGGTCATCGTGCTGATGGACATCCGTGGCTACAAGCACTTCGTGGTCATGCAAAAGGCGCAAAAAGACTGGGTGTATATCGGGGATCCGGTACTCGGTCACAAGCGCTTCAAGTTCGACGAATTTGTCAAAGGCTGGAACGGCATCATCTTCGCCGTCATAGGCCAGGGCTACGACAAGACCAATGCCTTGCTCGACCCACCTATGCCACTGACCGCCAAGAATCGCATCAACACTTTCAGCCCGGTGCAAGACGCAGAGTTGATGGATTTCGGATTCATCCAAAGCGACTTCTTCTAATGACAAGGGAGCATGAAGCTCCGGGAGCATCCAATGAAGACTCCATACTGGCTGGCCGTCGTTTGCCTGGCCGCCAGCCTGCCAACACAGGCATTAACGTTCAAACCGATTGAACTCAAGGATCAGGAGCTGGCGACCCTGCGCGGCCGGTATGTCATGCCGGGCCGGATCATCAGCTTCGGGATTGTCATGACCAGTACCTGGCAAAATGCCAGCGGTGACGTGATCGGGGCAACCTCCTCGATGCAGATTCAAGAATCGACCATCAAGCCACAGTTCTATGTGTCGATAATCGACAAGAAAGGTGATGGTTCGCCGGTCTCCCAGGGTTCCGGCAATGTCAGCGGCGGCGGCGGCCTCAGCAGCACCCAGGGTGTAACCCAGGTCGTGCGCGCCGCCGGCGATTACAACAGCGCGTACAACAATGTCGACATCAACGTCAAAGAAGCCAACCAGGCACCACAAATGGATACTCAGGGCCAGCCATTGACCGCCGGCACGACCCTGTCCGCCTCCAACGGTGCCGGGACCTTCAGTATGTCGTCGAGTAGCGCTGGCGTGCAGTTGAGCATCCAGGCCAACAACAATCAGGGCAATACCGTGCAACGCCTTGCCCAGGGCGGCCTGATGCAGAACGCGACCTTGCTCGGCGGAAAAAACCAGGTGAACAACCTGACTTCCCTCAATGTCGTCCTGCGCAACAACCAGCCGACCGTCGGGGCGCTGGACTGCAGTCTGGACCAACTAAAAGGCCTACGCACTCTCGGATACTGATCTACGCTCAGTCTCATGAAAATGTAGTCAAAAGGGACGGCTAACCCATGTACCGATCGTTTACGTTAAAAGCAGTCGTTTGCTTGAGTACTCTGGTCCCGGCCACATTGCTGCAAGCAGCACCGGACCCCCAGGTAGAAGCCCTAAAACAAGAACTCACGGAGTTGAAACAACGCTACGAAGCTCAACAGAACGCGCTGATGGTACTTGAACAGCGCGTTAAACAAGTCGAAGAAACACCTGCAACGCCTGTTCCCAAGCGCCTGAGCCGCTCCCCCGCCGAACCGACCAAAGACGGCAAGGTCGTGGCCACGGGTGCCCCCGGGACCAGTTCGTATGGGCAGTCGCTCAAGGGGGACTCGGAACCGGCGCAAAGCGTGTCCAACCTGTATGACGAAGCCAGCGGCTTCTTCGGTGGCGGCAAGTTCAGTCTCGAAACGGGCCTGACCTATACCCACTATGATACCCGCGCATTGGTGCTCAATGGCTTTCTGGCTCTTGACTCGATTTTTCTCGGCAACATCAACATTGACCGCATCAAGGCCGACAACTGGACCCTGGACCTGACAGGCCGCTACAACCTGGCGCAACGCTGGCAATTCGACATCAACGTCCCGGTCGTCTATCGAGAATCGACGTACTCCTCTGGTGGTGCAGGAGGCGCAGCCCCGATCTCATCCGAGGCCAGCGTTACCCGCGATCCGACCATAGGCGATGTCAACTTTGGTATTGCCTACAAGTTCCTGGATGAATCGGTCAACCTGCCCGACGCGGTCGTCACTCTGCGAGTCAAGGCGCCGACGGGTAATGATCCGTACGGAATCAAGTTGGTCAATGACCCGAACAACGACAATTTGTCGGTACCTCAGTCACTCCCAACCGGCAACGGTATCTGGTCGATTACCCCGGGTATCTCGCTGGTCAAGACCTATGACCCTGCCGTGCTCTTCGGCAGCCTGGCCTATACCTACAACAAGCAGGATTCATTCAGCGATATCAGCCCCACTATAAATACCAAGGTCCCGGGAGACGTGAAACTGGGCGATTCCTGGCAGATCGGCGCCGGCATTGCGTTTGCCTTGAACGAGAAGATGAGTATGTCGTTTTCGTTTTCCGACCAATTCGCCCACAAAAGCAAAGTCAGACCGGACGGCCAGGGCTGGTCAACAATCCCGGACAGCGACTACAACGCTGCCAACTTCAACGTCGGCCTGACCCTGGCGGCAACCGATAAACTGACGATAGTCCCCAACCTCGCCATCGGCTTAACCCAGGACGCACCGGCCTTCTCCTTCAGCCTGAAATTCCCGTACTACTTCTAACGCCACTCAAACAACAAAGCCCGCTTCGGCGGGCTTTGTCGTTTGAGGCTTGAAGCTTGAAGCTTGAAGCTTGAACGTCAGCGTATCTGGTGCTTGTGCAACAAGCGGTAGAAGGTAGGCCGCGAAATACCGAGCACTCTTGCCGCGATACTCAGATTATCGCTGTGCCGATTCAACACATCGCACAGCGCCTGGCGCTCGGCCCGGTGCTTGTAGTCCTCGAGGGTTCCCATCGGCGCGGCGATGGATTGGTGACTGAGCAGCCCCAGGTCCCGCGCTTCGATTTGTCGCCCCTCGGCCAGTACCAACCCACGGCGAACACGATTGGCCAGCTCACGCACATTACCCGGCCAGTCATGCTTGCCCATGGCAATCAGCGCATCTTCACTGAAGCTGCGCGGACGCCGGCCAGTTTCCTGGCTATAAAAATGGGAGAAATGGTTGGCCAGCATCGACAGGTCACCATGGCGCTCACGTAAGGGCGCGGTGGCGACTTGTAAAACGTTCAATCGGTAATACAGGTCTTCCCGGAAACGCTTTTTCTCGATGGCGGCTTCAAGGTCGACGTGGGTGGCTGCCAGTACTCGCACGTCTACCGGAATCGGCTGACTGCCACCTACTCGCTCAATGTGCTTTTCCTGTAAAAATCGCAGCAAATTGGCTTGCAACTCCAGCGGCAAGTCGCCGATTTCATCGAGAAACAATGTACCGCCGTGGGCGGCTTCGATACGTCCCACCTTGCGCTGATGAGCGCCGGTAAAAGCGCCCTTTTCATGCCCAAAGAGTTCGGACTGAATCAGGTGTTCGGGGATAGCACCGCAATTGATTGCCACGAACGGCTTGCTGTGGCGCTGAGACTGCCGATGCAGGGTTCTTGCCACCAACTCCTTGCCGGTGCCGCTCTCGCCGCGAATCAATACCGGCGACTCGGTAGGCGCCAGTTTGCTCAAGAGTTTGCGCAATTCGCGAATAGGCCGGCTATCCCCGAGCAACTCATGCTCCGGTTGATCGACATGAATCGAACCTCGACCGCGCAACCGCGCCATGCCGAATGCCCGCCCCAAGGTCACCTGAACCCGCGACACATCGAACGGCAAGGTATGGAAATCAAAAAACCATTCGCAGACAAAATCACCGACATTCTGCAAACGCAGAACGTCCGGGCTAAGCACGGCGATCCATTCAGTCCCGCTGTGGCTGATCAGTTCCTTGACCGCCTCCGGTCGCTCCAGGTGAAATGGCTGCAACCGCAGCAGGCCGACATCGCAAGAGCGGTCGGCGGCGGACTCCAACGTACAGCTGTCGACGTCCCAACCAACCGTGCGTAAACCGGGTAGCAGGCGGTGACAATCGTCACAAGGGTCGACCACCAGTAATCGTCGTAAGGCAGGCGCTTCAATCATGACTGTTCCTTGGCGCCAAAATAAAGAAATGTTATTAGAAACAGTCATTTGGCAGACCCTGGTTGTAACATTAGCAAGAACTTGACAGCGCCTTGTATCGTTTGATTATAGGACCATTCAAAGTTAGTTATAAGAACGGACTTTGTTAGTTGCCTAATGAATGAGTACCTTTCATTCAGCTTTCACAATCACGGGTTAATTTGTGTCAATGAAAGAAAGTTTAAAAAAACTTATTATTACGTGTGACCTGCCCCACCCCTTTGCGCATCAGTACTAGTAACCAGCCGAACGGTAAGCCAAACCGACGGCACATCACTTGATTGGCACAACGAGAGAAGAATCCCCATGGACGCCCCGCTACGCATTAATGAAGCACTTTTGATTGCCGGCCACGCATTCGAGCCTTTTCAATGCGTCGCTTGGGCTCCACAAGATGGTAATGGCGAACTGAGCCTGACCGTCGTCGACCGGACCAGCACTCGTATTGGCCGCAAACAGATTCCAAGCAGTACCTATTCCGATCCCGCTCAGCTGGAAAGCCTGCTGGAAGAAGTGCGCGCCGAGTTGAGCCAGGAAGGCTACAAGCTGCAATCCTGGACAATGCCAGAGTAAGCATTCTCGCGGATCGCAACCGGTGGTCCGCGTAATACTCCAATCCAAATCCGGATATACCGCCTTCGTCACGTTCGTTTTTTAACGTTTGAAAGCGACGTGGCGGTGTATCAGCTTCTTGCCCCCCTGTTTCCTCCCTGTTGCGTTCTTCTTCACTAACTGAAGTGTCCTGCTTCACCTGCGGACTGGGCAATGCTGCTCCACACTTGATCTTCCCTTCCGCTTACGGCAACTTGCGCGCTTCTTAATACAAGGAGTTGCCGATGTCCGGTTCAATGGCCCAGGCGTTCGCGCACAATTTTCTCGGGCATTCGCCACGCTGGTATAAGGCGAGCATTGTCGCGTTCCTGATCCTCAACCCCTTGGTGCTCTGGACCATCGGCCCGATGGCTGCCGGATGGCTGCTGGTGGCGGAGTTCATTTTCGCCCTGGCCATGGCGCTCAGGTGCTATCCGTTGCTGCCCGGCGGGTTGTTGCTGGTCGAAGCCTTGCTGCTGCGCATGACCACGCCTGAAGCGCTGTATGACGAGCTACTGCATAACTTCCCGGTGATCCTGCTGCTGATGTTCATGGTGGCGGGCATCTATTTCATGAAGGACCTGTTGCTGTTCCTGTTCTCGCGCTTGCTGTTGGGGGTTCGCTCCAAGGCGTTGCTGGGGCTGATGTTCTGTTTCCTTTCAGCGTTTCTGTCGGCGTTTCTCGATGCCTTGACGGTGACGGCGGTGATCATCAGCGCTGCGGTGGGTTTTTACTCGGTTTATCACCGTGTAGCCTCTGGCAATGACCCGCGTCAGGACAGTGAATTCAGCGACGACCAACTCCTGCCCAAGCTGCACCACGAAGACCTCGAACAATTCCGCTCTTTCCTGCGCAGCCTGCTGATGCACGGCGCGGTGGGCACCGCGTTGGGTGGTGTCTGTACACTGGTGGGTGAACCGCAGAACCTGCTGATCGGCCATGAGATGGGCTGGCACTTCTCCGAGTTCTTCCTGAAAATCGCCCCGGTATCGCTGCCAGTGTTGGTGGCAGGCCTGGTGACCTGTGTGCTGCTGGAGAAGCTGTGCTGGTTCGGCTACGGCACCTTGCTGCCGGACAACGTGCGCGCCGTACTGGCCAACTACGCCGCTGAAGACAACGCCGAGCGCACCTCCCGCCAGCGCGCGGCGCTGCTGGTCCAGGGTTTGGCGGCGCTGATTCTAATTGGCGGGCTGGCGTTTCATATTGCCGAAGTCGGCCTGATCGGTTTGATGGTGATCGTGCTGATCACCTCATTCACCGGTATCACCGAAGAACACCGCATCGGCAACGCTTTCAAGGACGCCATGCCGTTTACTGCATTGTTGGTAGTGTTTTTCGCCGTGGTGGCGGTGATTCATGACCAACAGCTGTTCACGCCATTGATTCAGTGGGTGCTGGCCCTGCCGCCGGAGCAACAGCCGGGCATGCTCTTTATCGCCAACGGCCTGTTATCGGCGATCAGCGATAACGTGTTCGTGGCGACGATTTACATCACTGAAGTGAAGCAGGCATTCATTTCCGGTCATATGAGCCGCGAGCACTTCGAGACCCTGGCCATCGCCATCAATACCGGCACCAACCTGCCGAGTGTGGCGACCCCAAATGGGCAAGCAGCGTTTCTGTTTTTGCTGACCTCGGCAATTGCGCCATTGATTCGCTTGTCGTACGGAAGGATGGTGTGGATGGCGCTGCCATACACCGTGGTGATGGGTGTGTTGGGGTGGTATGCGGTGAGTTATTGGCTTTGAGGTGAATGCACCGGCCTCTTCGCGGGCAAGTCACGCTCCCACATTGGATCTGCAGCGGGCCGAAAATTGATGCCCATGCTCGGTCCAGTGTGGGAGCTGGCTTGTCTGCGATTCAGGCAACTCGGTGCCTCAGGCTAGCCCGCGCCCAGAATAAACCGTTCAATGGCCTCCGCCGCCCCCTCTTCGACATTGCTGCCGGTGACCACGTCAGCCTGACGCTTCACCTCCTCTTGCGCTTGTCCCATGGCAATCGACAGCCCGGCACGATGAAACATCGCCGGGTCGTTGCCGCCGTCGCCGATGGCTGCTGTGTGTTCAAGCGGCACGCCCAGGAATTCGGCCAATGTCGCCAAAGCCTCGCCCTTGTTCGCCTGCATCGCGGTCACGTCCAGATAAACCGGCTGTGAACGCGAGACCTGCGCCTGGCCGTCGACTTTGAGTTGCAGCTGCGCCTCCAGCTCAACCAGCAACGGTGCGTTGTTACTGGCGGCGACGATCTTGTCGATGCAATCCAGATACGGTTCGAAGCTTTCGACCACCACCGGCGGATAGCCCAGGCCGTGCTGCTCTCGGGGCACCATGGGCCCATGAGGATCGTGCAGCAGCCAGTCACCACCGGAAAACACCCAGACTTCCACCTCCGCTTGCCCGCCGAACAACGCAAGCGTCGCGATGGCTGCCTCCCGTGGCAGGTAATGGGCGACCAGAAAGCTGCCGTCCGGATGAACGATGGTTCCGCCATTGAATGCCGCCGTCGGCAGATCGACACCCAAGGCCTCGATCTGCTGCAACATGGCCTTGGGCGGCCTGCCGGTCGCCAGACTGAAGAAAACCCCGGCCTCACGCAGCGCCCGCACGGCCTCGATCGTACGCTGACTGAGGCTGTGGTCAGGACGCAATAAGGTGCCGTCCATATCACTCAGCACAAACTGGATAGGATGAGCCTTTACGCCACTCATCCGAGGCTGTGCCAGACGCGTCCGTCACGGGCCAGCAGTTCTTCTGCTGACGCCGGGCCGTTTTCGCCTGCCGCATAGGTCTGAATCGTAGAGTCCTCCTTCCAGGCATCCAGGAAAGGCTGCACGGCGCGCCAGCCATTCTCGATATTGTCAGCACGCTGGAACAGCGTCTGGTCACCGGTCAGGCAATCGTAGATCAGGGTTTCGTAGCCAGTGGACGGCTGCATTTCGAAGAAATCCTTGTAAGCGAATCCCAGCTCGATGTTGGCCATGGCCAGCGCCGGCCCAGGACGCTTGGCCAGCAAGTCGAACCACATGCCTTCGTTGGGCTGGATCTGGATCCGCAGATAGGTCGGTTGCAGCTCATCGACTTCGGTATCGCGGAACTGCGCGTACGGCGCGGGTTTGAAACAGATGGCGATTTCCGTGTCGCGCACGCTCATGCGCTTGCCGGTGCGCAGGTAGAACGGCACGCCAACCCAGCGCCAGTTGTCGATCATGACTTTTAGCGCGACATAGGTTTCAACGCTGCTGTCAGGTGCCACATTCGGCTCTTCGCGGTAACCGGCTAATGGTTTGCCACCCTGCTCGCCCGCCGCGTACTGGCCGCGCACCGAATTAGCCCGCGCTTCCTCGGTGGACCAAGGGCGGATAGCACCGATCACCTTGGCTTTCTCCCCACGTACCGCATCAGCGCCAAAAGCTGCCGGCGGCTCCATCGCGACCATCGCCAGTAGCTGAAACAGGTGATTGGGCACCATGTCCCGCAGCGCGCCGGTATTTTCGTAGAAGCTACCCCGCGTTTCGACCCCGACGGTTTCCGCCGCGGTTATCTGCACATGGTCGATGTAATGGTTGCTCCAGAAAGCCTCGAACAGGCTGTTGGAAAACCGGCTGACGAGGATGTTCTGGACCGTTTCCTTGCCCAGGTAATGGTCGATCCGGTAGATCTGCTTCTCCGTCATGACCTTGAGCAAGCAAGCGTTCAGTGCTTCGGCGGTTTGCAGGTCGGAGCCGAAAGGTTTTTCGATCACCACCCGGCGAAAGGCTTCCGGGGTTTCTACGAGCAGACCGGATGCTCCAAGGCGACGCACCACTTCGCTGAAAAAGCGCGGCGCGGTCGCCAGATAAAACACCACGTTACCGGTGCCACTGGCGGTGATTTTCGCCGCCAGTGCTTCATAAGTGCTGTCGTCCAGGAAGTCACCCTGAACATAGCTGATACCGCTGGCCAGCTTGGACCACGACGCCGGCTCCAGGGCATCCTCGCCTTTGCCGACCTTGCTGGCCGCCTCGGTACGAATAAAGTCTTCGAGCTTTTTCGCGAAGTCCACGTCGCTGATGGCGTTGTGATCAACGCCAACGATACGCAGGCCATCGCTCAGTAATCCGTCACGGCTGAGGTTGTACAGCGCCGGCATCAGCAGACGCTTGACCAGATCACCATGGGCGCCGAACAGGAACAGCGTGGTCGGCGGTGCGGGTTCTGCCTTGGATTTTTTCCGGCGCGAGGTCATTTTTTTGGGGTCTCGACATGGCCGCCAAAGCCGAAGCGCATGGCTGACAGGAGTTTGTCGCCATAGGTGCTTTGCTGGCGGGAGCGGAAGCGGGCAAACAACGAGTTGGACAACACCGGCACAGGCACCGATTGCTCCATGGCCGCCTCGATGGTCCAGCGCCCTTCGCCGCTGTCCGCCACCGCACCGGAATACCCGTCGAGTTTCGGATCGCTGGCCAGGGCGTCAGCCGTCAGGTCCAGCAGCCAGGACGAAACCACGCTGCCACGACGCCAGACTTCAGCAATGTCTGCCACGTTCAGGTCAAAGCGCTGATCTTCCGGCAGGTTCTCGGAGGCTTTGGTTTTGAGAATATCGAAACCTTCGGCAAAGGCCTGCATCATTCCGTATTCGATGCCGTTGTGGATCATCTTCACGAAGTGCCCGGAACCCGCTGGCCCGGCGTGAATGTAACCGCGTTCGGCCCGATCATCCTCGGCGACACGGTCCTTGGTGCGCGGGATGCTGCCCAGGCCCGGCGCCAGGCTGTCGAACAGCGGGTCGAGACGGTTAACCACTTCGCTATCGCCGCCGATCATCATGCAGTAACCGCGCTCCAGCCCCCACACGCCGCCGGAGGTGCCGACGTCAATGTAGTGCAGGCCTTTTTCCGACAGCGCCTTGGCGCGGCGGATGTCGTCCTTATAGAAGGTGTTGCCGCCGTCGATGATCACATCGCCGGCTTCGAGCAGTTGGCTCAAGGTTTCGATAGTGTCTTCGGTCGGTGCGCCGGCCGGCAGCATCACCCAGACCGCGCGTGGTTTTTCCAGACCCGCGACCAGCGCCGGCAAGTCGGAAACGCCAGTTGCACCCTCTTCGTTCAAGGCAGTGACAAACGCGGCATTGCGGTCGTAGACCACGGTGGTATGCCCATTGAGCATCAAGCGTCGTGCAATATTGCCGCCCATACGGCCCAGTCCAATAATCCCGAGTTGCATGTGCTGATGCTCCTTACTACAAATAAAGACGTGTCAAAAGGTTATAGCGCAATGAGGCTAATGAGGGTTAGTCCAGACCAGCTGGACATAGTTTCCCGTCAAGCAGACCAATGCGCCGGATCACGTCAGAAATCACGACCAAGACACAAGGACAATAAAAAAGAAAAAAGTTCCCTTTACCTGAAAAAGAAATCAGAATCGGCTCCGATGGTGGCCCGACCCTCAGACTCGAGCGGCGGGGCCGCAGTTGTGACATGCCATTTGCGAGGTGAGCAATGGGTACCGTACTTTCCGCACGTCCTGCACAAACCCTTTACGTCACTATTCGTCGTGATGAATTGCGCCAGCTCAAAGACGAGCGCGAGCAGCTGCTCAATCAGGTTGCGCAACTGCGCCAGCTGTTGCAGCAGGCGCAAAACCAGGAAATTGCCAGCACCTCCCCCATGCCGCGAGCATTAAGTCACTGATTTTTTTAACGCCCTGCCTCCCCAAATCAAGGGAAACAGGGCGTATTGTCAGCTGCCAGTCTTGAAAAACAGTTTCCTGGCCAACCGCACACTGATATCACCACTTTCAATCACGCCGATCTGGCTGTTGTTCGCCTCTCTGAGCTGATCTTCATAGGTCTTGAACCTGAGCGTCGCGAGCTTCAAGTGCCCCTTGCGCATGGACTCCGTTTTTTGGGTAGCGCAGTGAAAATGGGCGTACCAAAAAACCTTTTTGCGACCGCTCTTATCAAGGTTTTTTTCATCGAGTATTGGGTACTCCAGCAAAAAATCCGGACCTTTGGCGGTGGTTTTATCCGTCCAAACCGCATTTCCGTTGCTGATTTCTCCCTGCCCCAGTAGATATTCGAAATTTCCGGCACTCGGTGGCAGCTGCCTGACACCCTCAATACGCAAACGACGCCCCTCTGCTTTCAAACTCGCGCTATTGGTGCGCAAGTTGTTGCTCATCTGAGTGGCTGTTTCAGTATCGCGTTCACCAAAGCCTGCCATACCTCGGCTGATCTCGCTGGCCAGATCATCGAGCTTTGCAGCCTGAATGTGCAGGATATCTTCCAGGCTTTTAGGCTCCTGCGATCGATTTGAATAACTCCTGACCCTGGCAATGAACCCCTCCACTTGCGCCAATAGGCGAGTGCCATCTGCGCTGAGGTTGTTCAACCCTCGAGCGACTCGGGGTACGGGCACTGGCTGAACGACCCGTTGTTGCCAATCAGTGTCGTCCCCGTGCTTGTAAAAAGTAGTGTCCAGCTCGGTATCCGGATCATGTACAACCAACGTTTCGTCCGGCTCGCTGGTTCCTGGCACACGAACATCACCCATTTGGACGCCATCAATCGTCTCAATCACCCGCTTGGATTTTTTTCTGATTCGTTTTTTATTCGGTGTGTTTGTCGTCTGCTCAGGCGTTTGCGGTCCGGGCTCCCCCAATACGGTCTCTCGAGTCAGCGTGGCCAGCTCTTCTTCTGCGCTGATGCGTAGACCGGCCAACTTGTCGAGAAAACTCTTCAGGTGGTCCTGAGGGACGGCGCCCTCTTTATGCCAGGGAGCTTCCAGATAGTGCCCCAGCGTCTCGGCATTCACATAGCGAGCGATCGCATCTTTAAGCACGAGAATCCGCTCGTTGGGCGTATATCCCTCACTCCCGCGAATTTCCAGCACGTATTCGGTAACTGTCGCCACCCGTGCCCGGCTGAGCCCTTGCAAGGCTGCCAACTCGATATCGGTCCGCGCATATTCCGGGTCGCCGGCAAGCGCGCCTCTCATCAAGACCAGCTCTTGAACGATCAACTGATCGGCAGTCCCACGCCGAGCCGCCACCCGGCCTTTGACTTCAGTGGTTTGCGCTCCCTTGGAGAGGCGCTCGTCCCATTCGAACAATTCGGCTGCCATCGACTCGATCTTTTGGTTCATCTCGATACGCTCAGGCAAGTGACTCAGCACTCTTTTACGCACCTTTAACAGCACGCTGTAGGGAATCCGTCCGGAAGAAGTTACCCGGTCATAGGCCAATGGAAAGACGTCCTGCAAGGTCAGACCGGTTTCCTGCCAAATCCCGGTCAGGATTGCCAGCGCACTTTCAATATCCAGATATCGATGCAGCCTTTCATGCAGGTTTTTGAATAAAGCGTTGCGCTCATACTCTTTATCTTCCAAAAGGATGGTTCGAACGGTATCGAGTTCAGCCACATAGTTTTGCTGCGACTGTGCGTAACCCTGGCTAGCCTTCATGGATTTGTCTTCAGCAGCGAACATCTGCTTTTTAAGCTCGATCAAGCTCGGGTCCCTGGCCAGAGTCTCCTCGTCCAGCCCCTCGAGCTGCGCTTTGCGAGCCCTGAATTTGCCGGCCGCCACGGCAAACTTTTCGTATTCACCCTTTGAGCGTTGGTAAGTGATTCCTGCACTTTTCTCCAACTCTTTTAATCGCACCTGGCAGGCGCCAATCCGTGCGGATCTTGCGGCCCGCTCTGCATTGATCAACGGATGCCTGCCCAAGGCAGACCAATCCACTCCACCGCCCTGTACGCGGAATTCGGGGGCTATCTCCCAAAGGTCCTGGCCGTTATTTTTCAGTTGCAACCATTGAATCGGTTTTCCATGGTTGTCGAGCACGCAGACCGCGTCGTCACCGGCAGGAGTCACTCTGGCCCACCCGCTCCCGCGAATCCGGCCAGGCACGCGCGCGTACCAGCGACCATCGCGCACCTGCATGCCTTTTAGCGGCTCATCCCGGATCACAGGCCCGAGCCCGTCCGGGTTGTTGATGATGAACCGCTCCAACAGCGCACGGGAATTGGCGGAAACGGGTGAAGAAAAATTCAATACCGTTTCAGGCTTGGCCAAAAAGCCGGCCGGGCCAGCCAGCTCTTTGAGCTGAACAGAGATCTCGGAAGGCGCCTGCGTACCGGTCCCGGTTCTTGGCAAAAGACCTGGCAGCGAGGGTTCATTTTTTGGCCTGATCGGTAGGGTCGACCTGGTCGTGAATTTATGAACGAGCAACACTAAAGCCAGATTGACCAGGAGGCTGGTCATCAACTCCTTCTCGGGTTCGCGGTCACCACCCTGCTCTGCATCGATGGCTTGTTTGAAACTGACCGCCATTTGTCCCAGCCAGCCGACGACTGCCGCAGAGCCATTGAGCAGTGGCAATGTAAGGTCAAGCAATGAGTTGAAAACTGCCCAACCCAAAGCCGTGCGTACCCCTTGATCGTTTTCCGCATTCGACACCGTCTGGTCATTCGCCAGGTGCGCCATGGCATTGGCATTCGCTTCATACAACCAGGGCAAGGGGTCACCGTTGAACGTCTGCCCGGCAAGCCTCGCCGCTTTGGGTCTGATCGGGACGGGAAAATCATCCGTCGGGTTTTGATATTGAGGTGTGTCGAGGAATCCACCGTTTGCATAGATCGCCCAGGCTGAGCGGCTGAACCAGGACAAAATGCTTTCTTGCAGTGCTGTGTCCTCCAGAATGGCCTTCATCAAGTCGCTACGCGATTCGAACTGGCGCAAGGGCTCTTGCAGGTGCATGGGCCGATAGAGAATGCTCGGACCGAATTCACTGTCGTTGTCGATCACAAACATGTTGATGACCACGTCGGGCTGCTTCGAACGCTCGTACTCGAACGCCAGGGGCCTGATCCTTATCTCCTTGCCGTCCACGCGCCGCGCTTCGCTATCGATCAGCATCAATGCGGCGACGTAGCGGTAACCTTCTTCTGTAATGCCCGAAGTGCTCTTGCTCTTGTTCTCAAGTGCGAGCATCGGCAGTTGGGTCCGCAACTGGTCAATGAAGAGTGTCTCTCGAGCAATGCGCTCGTTGCCCAGCAACGTGGTACGGATCAACTCAGGGTAGGTCCGACCAATATCAACCTGCCTGATCAACTGCCTCAAATAATCAGCGGTCATCCAGTAGGGAATCGATGATCCGTCCTGATACTTGATCGTGGTGTTGGCATGCGGCAGCCCGGCGACCAGATTGTTCAGGGCCCGATGAGTCAGGGACTCTTTTACGACCTCTGCTCCGCCTATGGCCGTGCCACCCAGCGATCCACCGGAATACAGGTATTGGGTGATTTCAATCATGTCCGGATTGAGGGTGGTGGCGTCCGGATAACGCGTGCGCATCTGCGCCTCAAGGGTCTGCCTGGTGAACACTTCAAGTGTGGGAATCCCATCTTTGTAGGATTTGCCAGCTGCTGCCATCTGCAACGTTGCGAGGCCGGACATATAACGGCTGTATTCCCACACATCATTCACGTGCGCCTGCTGCAGCCAATTCGGCAGTAGCTTCCTGACTTCAATGAAACGAGCCTGTTCGGCGGCACTAGAGGCCGGGCGCAAAAGACTCGCCGCCACATCGGTCAGTTGTGCATTACGCAGCTCAAGCGCTTCCAGAGTCTGCCCAATGAAAGGACCGATCAGCTTCAGCCCCTCAAGCTGTTCATTGAGAAGCGCCTGGGTCTGGGTGACGAAGACGTTTCCCAATGACTCGTAAGGCTGCAGTTCAAGCTCGTCGATTTGCAGCTCACGGCCCAATCGGCGCCCTTGTGAATCCGAATACTCGCGTAACGAGGTAAATGTTTCGATCACACCCGATAGCGAATACAGCAGGACAACCTCACGATCGAGAACCTTGCGCTTGACCAAAACGCTGGTGCCCAGGGACGAGAATGTCATCCCTGCGAATCTCGCCTTGTAGTCCACGAGAAAGGCTTGCGCACAATCTGGACCATAGGCTTTGAGGCGCGGCGCCTTCTGCGGACAACTGATGACCTGGAGCAACGTGTCATGTTCCTCGACATCCAGAGAGGCCGCACCCTCAGGCGATCCCAGGCGAGTGAGCAACGCGGTCCTGAAGGCATCACTGAGCCATTGCCATCGGCTGCCGCCCCCGGAAACTGACTCATTCCAGTCACTCACCAATGCCTGCTGCAATGCCGGGATCATTGCTCCAGGCAACCCTCGCAGCAGATCTTCGACCTCTCGCATATCCACGTTTAGACGATGAGCAATGCGAATGCTTAGAAAGTGTTCGTCGGTGTAGTCCAAAACGGCGTTGCCGGTAATGCTCTCGATCACTACCTCCAGCAACGGCGTACGCCGATAGCCGTCAAGGCGCGGGACTGAATTTTCTATCACCCAGTTCGGTGAGTTGAGGGTAATGCCGGGCACATCGATATGAATACCGGGGTATTTACCTTGCAGCGCTTTGCTGAACTGCTCCAGAGCCACCACTAAAACGGTGGGTCTGTATTGAAACTGCGTTGAAACCGCTTGCGCTAGCGTATCGAAGGGGACCTGGGCTTCCAGTCCTGGATTATTTGGCATTTCAACATCCTGTTGATTGGGGAATGAACAGCGGACTTGCCGCTGAAACACGCAGACCTGACGGCTGCATCAACACGATCTAATGCCATTGCAAAACCCACTGTGCGGTATCGGGATATATCCCCTGAACATGTTGCGCGTGTCGACGGCCTATCGTCTGCCTGGCAACTGGCGCGCCCTGACCGTCGGCGGTACAGCGAACTGAATGGTGGCGGCGACCCTGAGCACAAGAGTCGCCTGCCGCACTTACAAGGCTTTAGTCCAAAACAACATGCGACCGTGGGCCGGATCGAACATCCCAGGGTTGAAACCGAATTTACCGTAGGACGCCTGAGCCACGTCATTGCCTTCGAGGACTTCCAGGGTGATTTTGCAGCAACCACGGCGGCGAGCGATATCCTCGACCTTTTGCAGCATTTTCTGACTCAGGCCAAGCCCACGGAATTTCTTCACCACCGAGACGTCATGCACATTGACCAATGGACGACAGGCAAACGTTGAAAACCCTTCGAAACAGTTCACCAACCCGGCCGGCTCACCACCGACGAACGCCAAAACACTGAAGGCATGAGGACGTTTGGCCAGTTCGCGGGGCAGATTCTGCAACACATCGGCCGACAGCGGCTGACCACCGCCCATGGGATCTTCAGCGTAGTTGTTCAAGACAAAACTGATAGCTTCGGCATGCACCGGGTTGGTGTAGCTGGCTTGTAGTACCAGAATTTCTGCGGATTCCATTTCCATCCTCGATCGCATAGTGGTTTTCCCTTCCCCAGTACGTCTCCAGACGGCTGAAAAGGTCAACGGACATTATCGCGGCCAGCCCCATTCCTACAATACCTTTGCATTTTTCCTTCAGTATTGGTGATCGTGCCTTACGTCCCCCAAATCTGCTCTTCGGTCCAACCCAGCTCGGCAAAGTCTTCGGCGCGCAACGCGGCTTCACCGGCACAGAAGAATTCATCCAGCTGCGGAGGTTTGACCGAAGTGCCGCTGAGCATGGCGTGGACCTGGCCACGGTGATGGAGTTGGTGTTCGAACAGATGAGAGAGCATGCGTAACCGGCTGTCATGCTGTGCACGATCACGGGCGATGGTCACGATACGGCCCAGGTCCACGTCCTGCAGTTGCTCGCAGTAAGCGATCAGGCGACGGTCCACCAAGGCTTGTTCGCGCTTGAGTTCTGCGCAGGTGTCGAACGGTTCGTCTTCCTGGAAGAACACATAACAATCGGGATGAGGGGCCTCACCGCGCAGCTCTCGCTCCAGCGCATCCACATAAAACCAGTCGCAGGTCAGGATGTGATTGAGGGTGGCCTTGATGCTCGGAAAGAAGCTGACACGCAGCAAAACAAATTCAGCCTGACTCAACTGCCCGCAAGCCTTGGCCAAACGGTGATTGGCCCAGCCGTTCTGGTAAGCCATGGTCAACAAATGGTGGGACAGAGGCTGGTTCATGGTTGCACCTCCTATGAAGTTCAAAGCCCCTGGCAAAACCGCTGCAATTGCATTTCCCGCAAGCGACTGAGCGTGCGGCGAAACGCAAATTCCAGGTAACCCTCGGTGTACAACGACTCCATCGACACCTGGGCCTCGATGTACAGCGGGACCTTGCGGTCGTAACACTCATCGACCAACGCGATGAAGCGCCGCACGCTGTCGTCATGCACCGATAACTGCGGCAACTCCCGGTCTCCGGCGTCGACTCGTTCGACCCCGTCTTCGGTACCGCGGGCAATGCGTCCGGGGCGCTGGTGTGCGCTGAGGTTCGGTACTTCGCTCAATAGAATAGCGCTGAACCTGTCGCACAACGCCATGAAGTCCATCGCCGCAAAGGGTTGCTCGCACAGGTCCGCATAACGGCACCAGAGCACGGTATCGCTGGACTGCACGGCAGTAATGGAGCGGTAACCGACGCTGACCGGTTCGTGGGAAACCGTTTGCCCGACAGTCAATCCCTTGAACGCCTCACTCATGGCTTTTGGCTGGTCGGGCGCAATGACCCAATAACGCTGAATCCCGCGGCCTGGATGCAAGCGATGGTCTTCACCGCCATCCACCGCCACCCTCTGCATATGGCTTTTGATCGCGGCAATCGCCGGGAGAAACCGGTCACGATTGAAGCCATCGGCATAGAGCTGCTCCGGCGGCTGATTGGAGGTGGAAACGATGACCACGCCCTCCTCGAACATCACTTGAAACAATCGCCCGAGAATGATCGCGTCGCCAATGTCGTTGACGAACAGCTCGTCGAAACACAGCACCCGCACCTGGGCGCTCAGCTCCCGGGCCAAGGCCTTTAGCGGGTCGGCGGTGCCGGTCAACTGAAAGGAGCGTTGATGCACCCAGCCCATGAAATGGTGAAAGTGCTGACGCCGGGCCGGGATACGCAAGCTTTGGTGGAACTGATCCATCAACCAGGTCTTGCCGCGCCCGACGGGGCCCCAGAGGTAGACGCCGGTGACGTGCGTGCGGCCCTGATGCAAGGCGTGGTGACACTGTTCAAGTGCCTGCACCGCCTTGCATTGCGCATCATCCTGGACGAAGCCTTTTTGCTCGACGGCATGTTGATAGGCGCTGAGGGGGGAATCGAAAGTCATACAGGCAAATGGGGTCCAGGGCTGAAGCTACGCAATGTAGCAGCAGGCTTCGCCAGCTGCTACACACGGACCGCGTCACCCTTAGGGCTACAACGAAATATCCAGCCGAACGATCTTGCCTTGCTCATCGAGCCGGAACACATAGCGCAACTCCAGCGGGCTGCCGGGGAAGCTGCCGGAGATCAGGTTGTTGACCAACACCTTGCCAGTGCGTTGTTGCACATCAAGGACTTCGACCCGCGGCTGGTAACGTTGAGCGGCATCTTCCATCCATTGGGCGATGGCGATGGTGCCGACCCGATGTTCGCCCTCATCGAAAACGTTGGCATCCTCGGCGAAGAAACTGGCGACCGCCGAGCTATCACGGGCATTGGCGGCTGCAATGTACGCGGCGATGGCGGGCGCGAGTGAAGAGGCTGGATTCGACATGTTGATACGGCTCCTTGTTTGTTGATTCTGGAGCCATTCTAAAACAGCCGTGTGTCAATTCTTGTCAGGAGTGAAACGCCCGGCTTCATCCAGTTGCATCAGCTTGCGCCAGGCCCTCAGCAGGTCGCTGCGACGCCCTGGATAGCGCTCGCCCTGCTCACTGGCAGCGGCAATCCGGTCGGTGCGAAACGTCCGATAAGCCTCACGCAGTTCACACCAGGCGACGATCACCCGCACCTCATTGAAAAATCCCAACGCCAATGGCCAGATCAATCGCTGACTCGGGACTTTATTCACGTCTGCGTAATCGATGTGCAACTTGGCCTGAGCGCGAATGGCCTGGCGAAAGACATTCAACTCCACGGCATTCTGCGGATAACCGTAACCCGGCGGTCCGGGCAGCACCGTCGGATTGCGCAATGCATCTTGTGCGGCGGGCGCCAACACCGCAGCGATCTTCGCCAAGGCATCGGCCGCGGCTTTGCTCAGCACCTCATCACCGCGCTGATCGACATAACGCAAACCCAGCACGATGGCTTCAGTTTCGTCGGCGTTAAGCATCAGTGGCGGCAGAAACAGACCGCTGCGCAGCACATAACCAATGCCCGCCTCGCCATATATCGGCGCGCCGAGGGCGGTCAGTTCGGCGACGTCGCGGTACAGCGTGCGTTCGGAAATCTCCAGCTCGCTGGCCAGCGCCGCCGCTGTCACCGGGCGGCTTTTACCGCGCAGCACTTGCAGCAAGGTTAATAAACGGGTGGTACGCGACACGCTGATCACGCTCTTGTTCGAAAGGTTGACGGAGCTTAGCAGAGCGTCCTGTCAGAAACTGTCAGCAGCGAAATCCGGCTTAAGCGACCACTCAGCAATGCGTTCAAAAAGTTGCTTGACGCGAAATATTACGCAAATCATATTAAATACATGTTGAGCGAAATCTAAATTGTCAGCGCCCTGCCCCATCTTCCTCAGGAGTTATCCCATGCACTACAAAGTCTTTGGTCGTCGCACCGGCTTACGCGTTTCGGAACTGGCCTTGGGGGGCGGTAACTTTGGCACCGGCTGGGGTCATGGCGCCGAGCGGGATGAGGCGAAGCGGATTTTCGACGGCTACCTGGAAGCCGGCGGCAACTTTATCGACACGGCCAACGGCTATCAGGCCGGGCAATCGGAAACGATGCTCGGTGAGTTCATTGCCGCTGAGCGTGATCGGCTGGTTATCGCCACCAAATACACCATGGGTACCACACCTGCTGCTGGCATTTCCCACACCGGCAACAACCGCAAGAACATGATCCGCTCGGTCGAGGAAAGCCTGAAACGGCTCAACACCGATCGCATTGACCTGTACTGGGCGCATATCAGCGACGGCCTGACGCCGATGGAAGAGATCCTGCGCGGCTTCGATGATCTGGTGCGCTCCGGCAAGATTCTCTACGCCGGACTGTCCAACTTTCCGGCGTGGCGCATCGCCCGTGGTGAATTGCTGGCCGAAGTGCGCGGTTTTGCACCGATTACGGCAATCCAGGTCGAGTACAGCCTGGCCGAACGGACGGCCGATCGTGAGTTGCTGCCGATGGCCGAAGCGTTGGGGCTGGCCGCGACGCTGTGGTCGCCATTAGGTGGGGGCTTTCTTACCGGTAAATACCGCAACAGCAGCGACGACACCCGCGCGACCAAACTCGGCATGCTGATTCATGCCGAAAAAGGCGCCCGTGAAACCACCCTTCTCGACACCTTGCTGGCGGTCGCCATCGAACTGGACGCTACCCCGACACACGTCGCCATCGCCTGGCTGCGGGAAAAGGCCAAGCGTTCAACCACCGCACTGATTCCGATTCTTGGTTCACGGACTCGTGAACAACTGGATGCAACGCTAGGGGCATTGAATGTGCAACTCAGCGCCGAACAACTGACCCGTCTTGATGAAGTCAGTGCTGTGACGCTGGGGGTGCCTCATGAAATGATTGCAGGATCGGTGCCCCGTTTCAGAGGCACTGAGGCGCTTGATCTGCCAGTGATTCCAGTGGTTTGAGTATCTTTGTGGCGAGGGAGCTTGCTCCCTCGCCACAGGGTTCAATCCACCCTATCGATCCACCTTATGTTTGGCCGCATACAAACACAGCATCTCCATCGCCAGAGTCGCTGCCGCCAATGAGGTAATGTCCGCGCTGTCATAGGCTGGGGCGACTTCCACCACATCCATGCCCACCAGGTTGATCCCGCGCAAGCCGCCGATGATCTCCAGCGCCTGCACGGTGCTCAAGCCGCCACACACTGGCGTACCGGTCCCCGGTGCAAATGCCGGGTCGAGGCAATCGATATCAAACGTCAGGTACACCGGATTATCGCCAACCCGCTCGCGGATCGATTCGATGATCGCGTCGCAGCCACGCCGATGCACCTGCCGCGCGTCCAGCACCTGAAACCCCTGATGATCATTATTGGTGGTGCGCAAACCGATCTGCACTGAGCGGGATGGATCCACCAGACCTTCCTTCGCCGCATGCCAGAACATCGTGCCGTGGTCGACGCGTTTACCCTCTTCATCGGGCCAGGTGTCGCTGTGGGCGTCGAAATGAATCAGCGACAACGGTCCATGCTTTTTGGCATGGGCCTTGAGCAGCGGATAGCTGATGAAGTGGTCGCCTCCGAAGGTCAACATCGCACAACCGGCCGCAAGGATTTTCTCGGCATGGGCCTCGATGCTTTCCGGTATCGATTGCGGCGTGCCGTAATCGAAGTTGCAATCGCCGTAATCGATCACCGCCAAATGGTCGAACGGGTCGAAGGTCCACGGCCAATGCCGTTCCCAGGCGATTCCGGTCGAAGCATTGCGAATCCCCCGCGGCCCGAAACGTGCCCCCGGGCGATTACTGGTAGCGGTGTCGAACGGCACCCCGCTGACTACCACGTCCACACCGCGCAAGTCGCGGCTATAGCGGCGGCGCATAAAACTGGTGATGCCCGCGTAGGTGCTTTCAGCGGCAGTCCCGTAGAGGCTGTCGCGGGTCATGGCCTGGTCGTTCAAATCGGCGATATCCATGAAGAGGTCCTTATTATTGGCGGCTACGGAAAGTGGTCCACACGCGAGTGCGCTGACGCATGTCCTTGAGGCTCATGCTGCGGTCGGCGTACAGGCGATCCCGTACATCGGCGGGCGGAAAAATGTCGGCGTCATCACGCACGGCGGCATCCACCAAGGGTGTCGCGGCCTGGTTGGCGGTGGCGAAAAACAGCGTGTTGGTCAACCCTGCCACCGATTCCGGGCGCAGCATGAACTCGATAAAGACCCGTGCGGCTTCCGGGTGTGGTGCGTCCTTGGGGATCGCCAGGTTGTCCTGCCACACCAACGTGCCTTCCTTGGGAATTCGGTAGGCCACTTCAAACGGCTTGTTAGCTTTGCGTGCCTGATCGGCAGCCACGCTGGCGTCACCGTTGTAGGTCAGCGCCAGGCACACACTGCCATTGGCCAAATCACTGATCTGTCGCCCGGTGGCCACGTACAGCACCGAAGGCTGCAACTGATGCAATAAGGCTTCGGCGGCCGCCAGATCATTCTTGTCGGTGCTGTAGGGATCTTTACCGAGGTAATGCAGCGCCAGACCGATCACTTCCTGAGGCGAATCGAGAATGGCGATGCCACAGTCCTTCAACTTGCTGGCGTATTCAGGTTTGAACAGCAGGTCCAGGCTATTCAGAGGGATGCCGGGTAAGCGCTTCTGCACCGCTTCGACGTTGATGCCCAGGCCCAGCGTGCCCCAGGTGTAGGGCACGCCGTAACGGTTACCCGGATCGACAGTGGCAAGCTTTTTCAGCAAATCCGGATCAAGGTTGGCGTAACCTTTAAGGCTGTCGTGGGGAATTTCCTTCAAGGCGCCGGCGGCCAGACCACGTGCCAATACGCTGGATGATGGCACCACCACGTCGTAACCGCTGCCGCCCGTGAGCAGTTTGGTTTCCAGGACTTCCGAGGTATCGAACGTGTCATAACGCACATGGATGCCGGTTTCCTGTTCAAAACGCTGCAACGCCTCGGGCGCCACGTAATCGGCCCAACTGTAGAGATTGATCACGTTGTCTTCGGCCACCGCCGGTAGGGCCATGACAAAAACCAGAGCGGGACAACAGAACCTGAGAAGCGAACCCATGACGAAATACCTGCAGGGATTGAGTGCCTGCAGCATGCGCCAGGGGATACATTGTAAAAATATTAAGTTTATTATCCTGACTTTCGCCCGGAGTAATGTTTGATGCTCGGACAAATTCACGATCTGGACCTGCACCTGCTGCGCCTGTTTGTCAGCGTCGTGGAGTGCGGCGGCTTCAGTGCCGCCCAAGGTGAACTGGGCCTGAGCCAGTCGAGCATCAGCCAGCAGATGGCCAAGCTCGAAACCCGTCTCGGCTACCGGGTGTGCAGTCGCGGTAAAGGCGGTTTCAAACTAACGCCCAAGGGCGAGCAACTGCTCAGTTCGACTCGCGAGCTGTTCCAATACATTGAGGCGTTCCGTCACCAGTCCAACGGTGTGGCCGGTCGATTGCTCGGTGAGGTGCGCCTGGGTTTGTCCGAAGCCCTCGATCAGTCCGTGCTGGTACGGGTCGCCGAAGCGATTCGGCGCTTTCGCGAACGGGACGAATCGGTGCGCATCGAGCTGATCAGCGCCATGCCCGGCGAAATGGAAAGACTGTTGCTGCAACAGCGGCTGGACCTGGCGATCGGCTATTTCTCACAGGTACAAAGCGCCTTCGATTACCGCCAACTGTTCACGGAAAACCAGCACCTGTATTGCGCGAAGGGTCATCCGCTGTTTACCAACGACGCACCTGACGATGAGGCGCTGCACAGCACCGACCGGGTCGACCACCCCTATCGCTTTCTGCGCAGCGACGAGCCCTTCCAGGGCAAGCTCTGTTCGGCGCGCTCGGAACAGGTCGAAGGCACCCTCGCCTTCATCCTCTCCGGTAAACATGTCGGCTATTTGCCCAGCCACTTTGCACGCTCCTGGGAGGAAAAAGGCCTGCTCAGAGCCGTGCCTCGGCCAGACTTGAGCTTTGAAGTAGCCTTTCATCTGGCCCGGCATCGGGCGCAAGTGCCGGGGGATGCGCAAAGGGCATTCGAGGAAGATTTGCTGAGGGCGTTTTCCTTGACCTAGCATGCAGAACCCGGAACTCACACCACAATGCGAACCACGCACGCTGGATGTGGTCGCACAGTTGAACCGTTAGAGATACTCGAGGGCCGAGTCGCTTGCGGTTCGGCCCTTTTCTTTTCGAGAGCATGTCCATGCGCAGATTCCTCGGTTTATCCCTCTCCCTGCTCTTGCTCACCTTGAGCGCCTGCGCACTGTTCCCCAACCGTGACCCGCTGAACATCAACGTGGTGGGCATCGAACCGCTGCAGAGTCAGGGTCTGGAAGTGCGGTTCGCGGTGAAACTTCGTCTGCAAAACCCCAACGAAACGCCGATCGACTACAACGGTGTGGCCCTGAATCTTGAGGTCAACGGGCGGCCACTGGCCAGTGGCGTGAGCGATCAACAGGGGTCAATCCCGCGTTTCTCCGAAGCGATCCTGACGGTGCCGGTGAGCATCTCGGCATTCTCAGTGTTGCGTCAGACCCTTGGCCTCAGCCAGACCCAAAGCCTCAACAACCTGCCTTACGTGCTGCACGGAAAACTCGCGGGCGGTGTGTTCGGCACCATGCGTTTCGTTGACCAGGGCAATCTCAGCCTGCCAGGCTCGGCTGCCACCTGGTAAGTCGCATCACACTTTGCGCGGCTCATGTAAAACGACAAACACCACCAACGCCGAGACGACAGTAATCCCGATCAGCAGATGCAGCAGTTGGCTGAAGGCCTCGGCATATAACAGCAACAACGTCTCACGACTGAGGTGCGGCAACAGTGCTGCACTGGCTTGCAGGTTGCCGTTGGCCAGTTGTTGCGCGGCTTGGGGGATCTGCGCTGAACCCGCAGCGGCGTCGCTGATCGAGACCTGGAGCAACCCGGCCAATACGGCGATCACCAGCGCCAGCGCAATGCCCTCCCCGGCGACCCGGGTGGTACTGAAAATCCCGGTGGCCATGCCAGCGCGTTCCTTGGGCACCACGCTCACCGACAATCCGTCCATCAGACCCCAAGGCATGCCCGCCCCCAGACCGATCAACATCATTGGCAGCACATAGTCCGCCGGTAGCTGGCCTGGCGCGATGCGACTGAGCCCATACAACCCGGCCGCAGCGATCAGCAACCCGACCCCTGAAACTACCCCAGCGCTGATCCAACGGGTGAGCAGCGCCGCAAGAAACGGCACCACGACCATAGGCGCAGACAAAGCGATCATCATCAAACCAGCGTCGACTTCGCTGTAGCCTTCGACACCGATAAAGCGAATCGGCAGCAGAATCAACAGCACCACAAAGCAGTAGCAGGTGGCAATCGGGAGTACCTGAACGCCGACAAAACGCGGATAGCGAAACAACGACAAATCGAGCATCGGCCGTGAGACTCGCAACTCCACGGCAATGAAACCCAGCAACGACACCAACGCGCCCAGCAGCAGACTCCACACCCATCCACTGCCCCAACCACTTTGCGCCGCCTGCAAAATCCCCCAGGTAAACAGCACCAGCGCCGCAGTAAAACTTAAGGTGCCCGGCCAATCGACGCCGGTGGCGTCAGGGTCGCGAGACTCGTGCATCCGCGGCACGCCAAACAACAAGGACACCGCGCCGATGAGCATCGCGGACAAAAAGATAGCGCGCCAACCGAAGTGCTCGATCAACACCCCCGCCAAAATCGGGCCGAAGGCCAGGCCGACGCCAAACGTCGTGCCCAGCAGACTGAAGGCCCGGGTCCGCGCCACACCGTCGAACTCTTGGGCCAGCGCTGCCGAACCACCCGCCAGCGCGGCCGCTCCGGCAAGTCCCTGGACGGCCCTCAGGACATCGAGCCAAAGCACCGAGGGTGCAAACGCCAGCGCCAGGGAGGTCACGGCGAACAACGCGATGCCGATACCAAACACACGCTTGCGACCGTATTCATCAGCCAGCGTCCCGGCGGCCATCAGCGCGCTGCCGAAACTCAGCATGAAGGCATTGGTCATCCAACTCAGGGCCATGGCACTGCCGCCCAGTTCACGACCAATTGCCGGCGTGGCGACGGCGACCCCGACAAACGTCAGCGGCAATATCAACGCCGCCAGACACACCGCCGCCAACACCCCGTAGGGATCGCGGGTGCTGGACGGGAAATCTACCGTGTTGGACATATCGACTTCGCGGCTCATGTGTACCTCAGGTGTCTATGGCCGCCAGCGCGGCACTCAAGTCGATTCGATGGTAGATTCGCTTCAATCCGCGAGAAACAGGGCAAAAGTCCTGACTTAAAGGACTCAAACGCTCGAATCGGGGTTAATCATGGACAACTTGAATGGCTTGCTGGCCTTCGTCCGCGCCGCGCAAATGCGCAGCTTTGTCGCCGCTGGAGAACGATTGGGGATTTCCGCTTCGGCGGTCGGAAAAAGCGTGGCTCGGCTTGAAGAAAAACTCGGCGTTCGACTGCTCAACCGCAGCACCCGACGTATTAGCCTGACCGACGAGGGCACGTTGTTTTTCGAGCGCTGCCAACGCATCGTCAGCGAAGTCGAGGATGCCGAAGCAGAACTCGCGCGAATCACTGACAAGCCCAGGGGCAAGTTGCGTGTCAGCCTGCCCGCCATCGGCTATCGCATGCTGCTGCCGATCCTCCCCGAATTCTCCGAGCGCTACCCGGACATCGAGTTGGATCTGGACTTCAATGACCGGCTGATCGACGTCATCGCTGAAGGTGTCGATGCAGTGATTCGCAGCGGCGAGTTGATGGATTCGCAGCTCAAGTCACGCACGCTGGGACCATTCCGCTTCGTGCTGATCAGCGCTCCCCACTACTTTGCTCGCCATGGCACACCCACGACGCCGAGGGAACTGGAGCAGCACGCTTGCTTGCGCTACAAGTTTCCGGGCACCGCCCAGTTACAGGAATGGAAACTGCGCAGCAAAGCCGATGAGCCGCCGTTGCTGCTGAGAAGCGCGCTGACCAGCAACAACCTGGAGGCGCTGATCTTCGCCGCGACGCAAGGGCTGGGGATCGCCTTTATCCCGGACTTTGTGGTCCGCGATGCATTGGCTGACGGCACCTTGGTCTCGGTGCTGGATGACTACCAGACCGACAGCGGAAAATTTTCAGTGCTGTGGCCGAGCAGTCGACACCTGTTGCCAAAACTGCGAGTGTTTGTCGATTTTCTGGCCGAACGACTGGTGTTGGGAAAACCCTGAGTTCTGAGCCCTGGAAGCCGTTTATTGCACACCCCAAGGAGGAAACATCGCTCATGGAAACCACGCCCACCCTGTACACCGAACGCCTGATTCTGCGCCCGTTGGAACTGGCCGACGCCGAGGCCATTCAGCAGCAATTCCCCCTCTGGGAAGTGGTGCGTTATCTCAATGCCATGATCCCCTGGCCTTACCCGGCGGACGGTGCACTCAGCTATTTGCAAGAGATGGCCCTGCCGGCGATTGCCCGGGGTGAAGAGTGGCATTGGTCGATCCGCTTGAAATCGGCGCCTGAACAACTGATCGGTAACGTCAGCCTGATGGCGGAGCAAGACAACAACCGCGGCTTTTGGCTTGCACCGCAATGGCAGGGTCAGGGGCTGATGGGCGAAGCCAGTGCGGCGGTGACCGACTATTGGTTCGAAACCCTGGGCCGACCGCTGATGCGAGTGCCCAAGGCCTCACCGAACCTGGCGTCACGACGTCTCTCGGAACGCACCGGCATGCGCCTGATCAGCACCGAAGAGCGCGACTTTGTCAGCGGGTGCTTACCCTGCAATATCTGGGAAATTACCCGTGAGGAGTGGCGGCGTCTCAGATAAACCGAACCCCCGGTTTGGCTCGCTCGTCCACGGTCAACTCGAATACATCCGGTCGCGCGTAGTGTCCGGTGACGTCGAAGTCATAGCGGGCGCGGACCAATTGATCCGTATCGATTTCAGCGGTCAGCAGTCCGGCGCCGCCCAACAGTGGGCCTGCGAGAATATCGCCCATGGGACCGACGATCACACTGCCGCCGGCAATCAGCGGGCGCTCGGCCGGCCAGTTGGCAATGTCCAGGCCCAAGGCGTGCGGCGAGTCCTGAACCTGACAGGAGCTGACCACAAAACAACGCCCTTCGTGAGCGATATGACGCATGCTGACCTGCCACATTTCCCGCTCATCCACCGTCGGCGCGCACCAGACTTCCACCCCTTTGGCGTACATCGCGGTGCGCAGTAGCGGCATCATGTTTTCCCAGCACACCGCAGCGCCGATTCGCCCGACCTTGGCGTCAATCACCGGCAAGGTCGAGCCGTCGCCTTTACCCCAGATCAACCGTTCAGTACCGGTGGGCATCAGCTTGCGGTGCTTGGCCACCAGGCCGCCTTGTGGTTCGAAATACAGCGCGGTGCAATACAGCGTGCTGCCGGAGCGCTCGATCACGCCCAGCACCAGACTGGCATCGGTACGCGCTGACAACCCCGCCAAGGCTTCGGTTTCAACACCGGGGACATCGATGGCATTGGCGAAATACCGGGCAAAGGCTTCGCGACCTTCCGGCAATCGATAACCCAATTGCGTACCAAAGCCTTCGCCTTTGGGGTAGCCGCCGAGCAAGGCTTCCGGCATCACCACCAGGCTCGCGCCGGACTCAAGGATGGCGCCTTCATAAGAGAGGATCTGTTCCAGGGTCTCGCCCTTGCCGCCGGGCAATGAACCGATTTGCAGTGCAGCAACAATGGACTTGGGCATCGCGGTAACTCCATGAGCAATGAGGTGTTGCTCATTCTCCGGCCGCGACAGATCATGAATAAAGACCACTTCACTGCTGAATGATATGAACCAAATGAATATCGCCAACGTCGACCTCAACTTGCTCAAAGCCTTCGAAGCGCTGCATGACGAGTCCAGTGCCAGTCGCGCGGCGTTGCGCCTGGGGGTGACGCAATCGGCCATGAGTGCGGCATTGCGGCGGTTGCGGGATTTATATGGCGATCAACTCTTTGTGCGCACGGGGCGCGGATTGGCACCCACGCTGCGGGCCAACCAACTGAAACCGGTGGTCAGTGAAGCGCTGAACAAGTGTCGGCAAAGCCTGGCGATGGTCGATCCTAATGCCAGCCACTACGAAGGTCGTTCGGTCACCGTCGGTTTATCGGATGACTTCGAAATTGCCTACGGTCGCCGACTGATCGAGGAAATTGCACTGCGCGCGCCAAAACTGCGGCTGATCTTTCGTCAAACCCACAGTCAGATTGTTGCCCACGCATTGATGGAGCGCAGTATCGACCTGGCAATCACCGCCGGTGGTTTTGCCGAGCGCACACTCAGCCGCCAGGTGCTTGGCGAAGGGGGTTATCTGTGTCTTGTGGACCCAAGCAGCCTGGCTGACGGCCAGCATGAAATTGATCTCGACGAATTCGTCCAGCGCGAACATATATTGGTGTCGTCGGGAGGGTTTATCGGGATCACCGACGAGGGCCTGGCCAGCGTGGGATTGAGTCGACAGGTCTGCGCCTCGACCACCCACTTCGCGGCGTTGCCTTATCTGCTCAAGGGGAGCCAGGCCGTAGCAACTATCCCGGCCCATGCGGCGCAGAGCATTGCGGCGCTCACCGGGCTGACGCTGCTGCCCTGCCCTCTGACGCTACCACGCTACCCGATCGAACTGGGCTGGCGCACCAGCACTCAGCTCGATCCGGTGGTGCTGAAAGTGCGTGAAGCGATAGTGGCGTGCTTTGCGTAGGAGCTGCCGCAGGTTCGGGCCGCGTTCGGACGATCTTTTGATCTTGATCTTCTACTTCGCCGCCATCAACCGATTGACTTCACTGCGCACCATGTTCGCGAATTCCGGCGGGGACAGGGTATCGAGCTCCGAGCGCACCCATTCCGCCCATTTGCCCTTGCGCTTGGCGCGTTCACCGAACAAACGTGCGCCCTCGCCTTTGGCCTTGCCAAGATTGCTCTGCCAAAGGTCGAACAGACGGGACTTTTCATCTTCAAGCGCAGCGCGCTCGGCAAGGGGCTGGTTAGCCAGATTGAAGCTCATGGGAGTTACCTGCTGCATAAAATAGGCGACATCTTACACCGTAGGACGAACTGTCTTAGCCTGAATTTTTGGTCGGCTTACGGCTCAGGCACAAAATAGCTGCAACTTTTTCACTTGAAGTCGACTCCATTGTTCACTGCCCATTTACCTGCAAGGAGTACCTCAATGGCCCGGAAAAATACTGCACAAATGGCCGACGAACAAATCAAGGATCAAGCCTTCAGCGAGCTGCAGGCGTTGATCGAAGAGTCGGAAAAATTACTCAACAGCAGTGCCGCGCTGGTCGGTGAGGACGCTGAAGGTCTGCGCGAACAAATCGCACTGAAACTCAAGCAGGCACGGGACTCCATATCGAACGTACGCGAGCGCACTAAGCCGGTGGTCGATGCCACCGAAATCTATATCGGCGGGCATCCCTGGCAGACGGTGGCGATCTCCGCCGGCTTTGGGCTGGTGATTGGTCTACTGCTAGGACGTCGTAGCTAAACACTGACGACCAAGAGAGGGTGGCCTATTTATGTACCGCCACTCCCTCCCGCGCTCTCTCTAACGTCTTGCCATGACGATCTGTCTACATCCGGGCAGGTCAATGACGAGCGCACACTCTGCATGGCAAACATTCCGCTTTCTCCGTACTACGACATCGATAAGTTAAAGGCTCGCTATCAAGCGGTGCTGACAACCGCCGTACTCGATCGAGGTATTACCGACACAGACAAACAATGGCTGGAAACCGCCCTTTTACCAGACAATAACGCGCGCGCCGCCCAGGCCGTGCCGATGCGCATCGACAGGGTCCAGTTCGTGTTGCCGGGCAAGCCACCTTCTGATCTGCTCGGCTCGTTCAAACTGAGCGCCCCCACGGTGAAAGACGCTCCTGTATTCCTCTATTCCCTGGCCTGTGGTCTGGAGAAACACGACGATGAAAACGCTCTGCTCAGTGCCCTCGCCGAGCGACTCAAGGATCCCCTTAAAACCAACGAACTGCTGCGCTATGTTCCGGTCGATCAGCGCTATGCAATCTGCGCCACGCTCCCGGTAGAACTCGAGCCCTATCTTGTTATCGTTGATGCTTTCAATGATCTGCGCCAGGGGCTGTTGGACGATGTCATGAGCAATCTTCAGGGAATGGGGGGCGAGCTTCTGCGCCTGCCTTCCATCGACTCCGTACTGAACGATTACCTGCAAACCCGGCTGGATGAAATTTACCCTGAGGGGGAACTCGAACCGGACGATATTCACGTCAACAGTTTCATCACCGTGACTGAAGAAGACGACCACGGAGTAAACCACTCCATCCAAAGCGAGATGTCCTCATACAGCCTCACAGAAACTGTGTTGACGTATTACCGCGAGGGTTCATGGCCAACAGCACAAACAAGGGAGTTCCGCAGCTGGGTTGGTCTTGAGGGGGCGTTCGTGCGTAGAGGCTTCCCGCCTATAAATAACGTCACCTGGTTTGAAGCCCTGATCATTCGAGCCAGTACCGAACTCCAGCCTCTTTTCGAAAAGGCACTCGAGCAGTTCTGGTCAAGTCCATACATCGGCAGCCACACTCGCCGCGACTATTTCGCCGACGTCCTGGCGCAGCGGTTCGCCGAAGAATTAAGGTCACACGAATATACAGGCGACATTTCTCCTACAGAGAAAACCTGGCTTGCCAAAGTCTGCCAACTACCCTCGAACACTTCCTCCTCGACAGAGGACCCGCTGCGGATAGATCATCTTTCCTATACCGCCCCCGAGAAAAACGAATTTTTTTTTGCCGGGGCTTTTCTGGTTAGCCATACCCCGCCGGCCTCCTCCAGGGTCTTTCTCTATGTGCCGAATGAGGGGCTTGAATCATTCGAAAACCGCCACCTCTTGAAAGAAAAACTGGATGCACGACAAGAACGTCCAGGCTCACTCAACAACCTGTTGTCTTACCTCTCGTTGAATGAATATCTCGCCCCCCAAGGTCCCGCTGGCTTCGGTTTCCAGGGCCAGTTGCTGACCAAAGCAGTTTTCCCCGAGCGCATGGACTCGATCATCGGCAAACAGTTGGCCAATGTCCGCTACCTGTTGAACCTGCTCAAAAAGCAGCATCCAAAGCTCGATATCAATGATGCTATCGACTACGCGCTGGACATCCGGGACATGCTCGACAGCCGATTACCGACGCTTGAAGAACAGCCCCGCTGGGACAAACTCAAGGTATCCAGCGAGGCGAACATACTCACTCCAATCGAAGCACCACCGGCCTTTCAACCATCGACCGTACCGCACAATAACCCAACTGAAGCGACGCTTCGAAGTCTCACGGCACTCAATACCTGGATCAACGAACTACGGGAACGGCGTCCGACCATCCGTTCGTTTTCACAAGTGCGGATGCAGAGTTACCTGACCTACGTCGACAGTGATCTTTTATCTGCTCAAACCCATATAGAGGCTGAGTCCAACGCTATCAGTGCGACCGAACCCTCACTGGTCAGTTACTCCAATAATCTGACCGACCTCCTGATAGAACAACTGACCGGCTATGCACAATCCAAAGGCTATACCGGTACGGGCCACGCCTTCAGAGTGGTCAATGGAGTGCAACAAGCGTTGACAAGTAACCAACCTGACCAGCCCGCCCTGCAGAAAATGCTCGACCTGGCGAAGACAGATTTCCTCAAACATTACCTCGACGCACTGAAGCGTTTTTACGCACACACTGATACCCAAGGGCATTCAATCAAGGACACATTGATCAAGATCAGGTATGCAGCGCTACAGCATGAACTCAACCTGAGATCGACGGATCAAAGCCTGGACGAGAATGATCGCAGGCTACTTGCCGTTGTGCTCGACAGCCCTGTCAGGACCATGCGTAAAACCCTGAATGGCTTCCGCCCGGATGTCTACGGCATTGCCCTGAGTGCGGACGAGCAACCGGCCCGGGTAAAACTTGTCAATTGTTTTGTGATAGCTGAACGCGGCAGTCTTGGCCCGGGATTCACCCCAGAAGACCGCGGACGAGTCGTTCTCTGGACCCCGGGACGGGGGCTGGAATCGTATAACTCTATGCCGGCATTGCTCAGCCAACTGAATGCACGACTGCTTGATATTCGCGAGCGCTCCAGCCTGCTCGATAATGTTTCATGGACCGACAATTCAAGAATCCTTGAGCAGACCTCAATCAATATAGAACTGGGCGTCATTGACGGCGACTTTCAGGAAGTCCTTCAGCAATGGCAGATTGAAGCTGAACTGGAGACGGGAGAGAGCCTGTTCGATCTTGCCCAAATATGCCAACTCAGCGCGCAAAATACGCTTGATTCGATGCTGGGCCAGCCCCCCGATATCAGAGCAGCGATCAACCTGGACAGGCTCATCGTTAGCGCACAAAACATTCTATTCCAACAAAAACTGCCAGACTGGTTACGGGCGAAATCGCTAAACGAACAGCAGGAGTACCTTGAGGCACTGAGAGCGTATCGAAGGTCCATTGACGCGGGGAAAAACTATCTGCATGACATTCCCAGTCTGCACAACTTTGCGCGTTCGAAACTTGAAACCCTGCTTAATGCCAAAGACCCGAAACACCCTCTGAACCCGGACCTGATCAACGTCACCATTACCCATTATGAGTCAGCCGTGGCCCCCACTGGCGAGCCGCCCTTCTTCTATGCGGCAAACGCCAAAGGTACCGCACCCCGCACCACTGAAAGCTTGACTCAATTTGCCTTGAAGACGTATGCGCAGGTCAATGGCGCGGCGATTTTTATCAGTTTTCACAACAGTAGTCTTCCTGTTCCCGCGTGGCTGGACTCGCCCTTCCTGCAAGGAGTGTTTCGCACCCTGGACATAGGCAAGGAGTATGTAAAAACACTCCATGACAAACTCGACGACGGTCAACAGGGCGTAGACGAGCGCAAGCACTTGTTTGCCACGCAACTACCAGCGCAACTGATTGAGCAGGCGTTGGCCATGAGACTCCAGGACCGCCTTACAGAAAAGGCATACCTGTTTGTCAAACAGGTCATAACAATGCCGGACGACCTCGCCAGAGAGCCCGTTGGCGGCGTGAATATCATCGTCCGACCGTTAGAGCTCATCCCGCAGAAGGACCTGAAAGCGGACGCCGCGCTCGGTATGTACTTGATTGGCCCAAGGCAGTCCGCCGCTGGACCGCTCATCCTGTATACGCCGTACAGCAAGGACTATGGGCTCAAGGAGTATAGGGACGAAGCCCACTTGATCAGTGATCTGCAAACGTCCATGCCCCTGCAAGCACTGGTCCTGGAGCGAATGTCGAAAGAAGTTGCAAAGATCTACGCCAATGGAGGGTTCACCGAGCCGCACATTCCTTTTTCCGATCTGCCAACCCACACGCCTGGCCCCATCAGTCTTTCGTATACCCCCTACGCTGGTAATTTCCTGAACAGCTTGTTTACCGACAACAGGGCCTTATTGATCAGCATGGCCGAATCGCAAAGCGTTACGGCCGCACAAGCAAAATGGGAACGATTGAAGTTCTTGCTGACGCCCGTTATCACTGCGGGATTCTTGTTTGCGCCTGGAATAGTCACGCTGCCTTTCGTCATATGGAGCAATCTCCAATTGGTCACGGAAGTGGCAGAAGCGGTCAAAAAAGGCCAGTGGGGAGACGCGTGCGACTCAGTCATCATGAGCCTGTTGCAAATGTTGGCAATGCACCAACTGCGCTTGCGCCCTGTCCGCGCAGGTTCCGCAGCTGTCGAAATCGAGAGGATGATACGGCCTACCGGCCTCGACTGGGCAGACCATCCAATGACCGCCGAACAAATCACTCGACTACGTGAATTCGAGGTACCCGGAATCGATCTGATTAGCCTGCAAAGCGATGAGGCTCCTGGAGTCTACAGAAACCCGATAAATCGACGCCAATACGCCCCTGTACAAGGCCGGGTTTATCGCATCGATAGACAGGCGGGGGAATGGCGAATGATCAATGACGATGGGGTGGGGCCCAGCCTGAGAAGAAATCAGATCGGCGTCTGGGAAATAACGACCACCCCTCTCACTCGTTCAATTGCAAAAACACTCAAGAAGAAAAGCGCCGCGAATCGAGCAAAGCTGGAAATGGACTTCGATGCGCAAGGCATGACGCAAATCACGACACGCTACCCGGAAAAAGCCTGGGCCCTGCAGGATGCACATACAACCGCCTTTATTAAATTGCTGGGATGCAGGTTTGTTTTACGCAAGCCAGTGCCAGGGGCACCTCGAGATCCAAGAGTCATCTCGATCATAAAAGAGGCTCTGTCTATCTCTGATGTAACGCCCGCGCACTATGACCAGATAGACGCAATGACATCCACGTTACTCGACGCACTCTGGGACCGCTCCATGAACACCTACAACTCAAAACGCTATGTCATTGGAACAACCATTACTGCAGACAATGTCGTAGCATTCTCGGTGCCCGGTGATCCCGAGCGCAGAATCTTCTTCACCGAGCATTTTTTTGATCCGAGCCTTCGCGGCGATGACTATCCGGTTACTGGCTCCTTCGATCAGGGGTCTCACGCCCGCGCCAATACCTTGATTCATGAACTGAGCCACCTCGTATTGGGCACCAAAGACCTGGCCGATGCCTACTCCGAGTACCCACCGATAGCCAAACTCGATACAACTCGCCTGGGGCCTTTCCAAACGCCTGACTGGATAGTCAGCAGTCGAAGAAAAGCCTTCTCCAGGAGCACACCTGCCGAGAACCTGTTCAAGGAACCGCTCAACCACACGGCCCTGGAAACCATTCTCAACGTGAGCGGGACGACGAACCTCAATGCCGCACGGCTAGCCTTTCTCTTTGACTCAACAGTGCGTGGTCGAATGATCCTGTCCAATGCAGACTCGGTAGCCCTGCTTATTTCAGAACTGGCCGCCCTGGACCCAGCATTGTTTACGGGGAGCCCGACACACTTGTCGACAAATACCATCGTTAAAACACCTTGACTCATTAATCGACGGGCATTCCATCCCCCAGGCCTTCAGACCAGAGGGATGGTCGAGTCCTACTGCCTCAACTTCCAGCTAAAGAACGCAAATGCGTCAGCTCATCCAACGCAATGGCAATCCCTTGCTCGCAAGCCTTGGCTCGCTCACGATGACGACGATCCCCAGGCATTCGCTTGAGCCCTACCCCATGCATCTGCCGCACCAGTTCCTGACTGCGCTCGGCGAAGTTCTGCCCGGCGGCTTTACTGGGGTCGATCACGATAATCAACTGCCCGGTCCAGGGCGTTTTCGCTCCGGGGTGATTAGACCAGTCGAACTCGAACGAGAAGTTGCCACCGGTCAAGGCCGCCGCCAGCAGCTCCACCATCATCGACAGTGCCGACCCTTTGTGGCCGCCAAACGGCAACAGCGCACCACCTTCAAGAATCGCTTTGGGGTCCTGAGTCGGTTGGCCCAGGCTATCCACACCCATACCGGCCGGCAGGCGCTCGCCCTTGCGCGCGGCGATCTGTACGTCACCGTGGGCGATGGCACTGGTGGCCAGATCGAAGACGATCGGATCGCCGTCGGCCCGTGGCGCGGCAAAGGCGATCGGGTTGGTGCCAAACAGCGGGCGATCAGCGCCGTGAGGCACCACGCACGTCATGCTGTTAACCACGCTTAAGGCCACCAGCCCTTCATAAGCGAAGGGTTCGACATCCGGCCAAAGTGCAGCAAAGTGATGAGAGTTGCGAATCGCCAATACCGCGATCCCGGCACTCCGGGCTTTCTCCACCAGAAGCGCCCGAGCAGCCGCCAGCGCCGGTTGAGCAAAACCGTTGGCCGCATCGACCCGCACAAAACCCGAGGCTACATCCTCGACGATGGGCACGGCCTTGCCATCGACCCAGCCACTCGCCAGCGTCGATACATAACCGGGGATACGGAATACACCGTGACTGTGGGCGCCATCGCGCTCGGCACCGGCGCAGTTTTCGGCCAGCACGCTAGCCACTTCGGCTGAGGTACCATGACGCAGGAAAATGTGCTCCAGCAACGCCACCAACTGGGCATAGGAAAGGTGTTCTGACGGGGTTTCGACAACTAAAGGTGATGCAGACATCTGAAGCTCCAGTTTAATTATTGGAGGGGGCAACAGCGTATGAAGATCCGGCACCGCGATTAAACAACGCTTTGCGATCGACCTGTCAACTCTTGTCGATAGCTCGTGCAAGAAAGTTGCTGCAAGGTCCGTATCCGCCCTATGCAATGCACTAACTATCTACCGCTCTCGAAGAGCGCTCGCGCCTCAGGATTGCAGCCTCCTTCAACGCATTGGCAGTTGCCGATAATTGCCTGCAAAGAACAGAGGTAAACCATGGATGATGCGACGCTGCCGTATTTTTTTCCTGAAGCCCTGCTGGCTGAATCCAGAAGGCAACCGAGTGAGCGCGAACGCGCTCGCAGCTTCACCGTCAAAGACCTTTACTGGTTAAAAAACTTGCTCCTGGCAAGTCACGCCGACCGTTCAAAACAACCAGATCCCATGAAAGTCGACCGACTATTACTCAACACGCCAGGCAACAGCCCCCCTCTGATTCTTGCTGGCGCCTTCATGATAGGCCCGACCCCTGATGACAAAAAAGTCATTCTCTACACCCCATACGGAGGCCTGGAAAAGTTCGAAAATGCCGGCACGCTAATGGCCGAGCTGAGCGAACGGCTGGACACCCCGGCACAGCGGATTGAATTGCTGCGCTTCCTTTCAATCCCACAACGCACAGCCTTGAAACCCGAGGATAAACTCACGATCAGCACGTCGTTGATCGAAGGCGACGTATTCGAAGATCAGGCAACCACCATCAGGCTTTATCAAAGTCAGAATGTGCAGGCCATGCTGGCCGAACTCCTCAAACTGCCGACGCTCACCTCAATGCTCAATGCAACGCTCGACAGTGCGCTGCAAAAACATGTTCCGGGACTGGATCACAGCAAAACCCGCATGAGCAGTTTTATCGAGGACGTTTCTGGCGATTCGCCAGAGGACAGTCTGCCCGTACGCCGCGGGGTCGACTCAGTGCCTTTGAGCGAGGCCCTGCTGAACTTCTATCAGAAACAAGCGTGGCCATTGGGTCGGGCCCGGGAATTCGTCAATCCGAAAAGACCGTATGACCCGGCAGACTCCGAGCTCATGGCGAAAGACAAGCAGCTCTGGGAACAGGCGGTGAAAACGGCTGCTGGCAGCCTGACACTCTCGCTGACGTTTCACCTTGAGACCTTCTGGAATACTGAGGTCAACCCCGGACAATCACGACTGGCCTTTTTTGCCGAAGCCATGAGCGACAAGTCACGCATGGACTTGCTGTTCAAGCGTCAAGACAAAATCATTACTGCGCAGCAGAGCCAGCAATTAACGGCCCTCTATTTGCCGGACAGCACATTACGGAAAAACCATAAGGATCCACTTCACATTGAAAAAGTCCGTATTTGGGAGCACTACCCCAACTACGTCGAATTGGCCGGCACGCTGATGATCAGCAACTCCAGTGCCTACCTCTATACACAATCCGCCGGACTGCAACTACTTGAACGCTACGAGGACTTGCGCACCGCCTTGCAAGTAATGGCCAAGGCAGCGGGCCATGAAGATGAGCTCTACGCCTCCCTGTCACTGGAAGAGCGCTATCGTTTTATCAGTTTTGACCATCCGCAAATCTCGGGTGCCCCCGTGTTGGGGGCGGTCTTCCTGGAGATTGTCCGGGACATCGCCGACAAGCAGCAGCAGAACCTGGAGTATGCCCTGGGGGTTTATCGCCGCAGCGAAGGGGCCGTTGATATCGATGCTTTGCTCGACCATGCACTCGACATCCGCGCCATGCTCGACCACCGCTTGCTCTCGCTGGATGCTGGTGGTCGCTGGAGCACCCGCCCGGTTGCCTCTGACAAGCAACGACCGTCTACCGTCCAGGCGGAAAAAGCGAAAAGGCAGGAGCAGACATTCAAAACCATCGAAGATGCGCTTGCCGACGAAAGCGAAACGCATCCAACGCTCAGCGGCTGGGCCACGATTGCACTTGGAAAAACATTAAAATTCGGAGGAATCAATAAACTTACTGCCTCAGAGATCTACATCAATCGCTACCCGGGCAGTGCCAAAGAGCGCGAAGAACGTCAGCCGTCTGAGTCGCTCAACCTGTTCGAATATTTTATCGAGCGCTTGATCCAGCGAGCCAAGCCCATTCCCGCTTCATCCGAATACGGCGTCTATGGTAAGCCCTCTGCCGGCAGTTCATCGAAACTGACAAATCCGAGCGTTGAGGCTGTCAACACCATCGTCCTGGCCACCCTTGATTATTTCAAGGGATATGAATTGAGCGACCTCCCAAGAATCGCCCTTGAGGAGATGAAGCCCAGATTAGCCCATGCGATGTCCGTGGGCATACGCGGGGAAGCTGAACTCAGGGTTCTGAACAAAACCCTACGCGCCGATGATCAAGCGATTATCAATACCGTGCTCAACCCTGATAGTGCGGATCGATTAACGCGTCAAGGATTGAACGGGTTCCGGCCGGATGCTTACGCCTTGACACTGGAACGCACAGGACAACGCGCGCTACTGCCCCTGGCCAATTGCCTGGTACTGACCGAACGCGGCGGTATAGACCCCGGGCACTCAGGTCGGGTGATCTTGTGGACACCAGCCCTAGGCCTGGAAGTATTCAGCTCAGTCGACAGCGTGAGAGCCGAATTGACGAGACGATTGCTGAGCCCGGGCGAACGCCTGGCACTCCTGGAAAACCTCAAAGAGCGACAATTCCATCAAAAATACTCGCTTGGCCCCTTCAGACTCATCGAGCGCGATGTCCTGCAAGACCGGCAACAATCATACATTGAGCAATATCTGGTAGAGCGGGCGCAGACCCTCGCACTCAAACTGCCCGGCAAACAGCTGTTGAGTCGTCTCGACAATCTGAAGAAAAAGCCCGCCCGCATTAATCTGCAACGAGCCACGCAAATAGCGCAGGCGACCGTTAAACAACAATCATTGCCCGTCTGGCTGGGAATGGCATCGGCAACAGAACAGCAACGCCATGCCGAATTATTCGAGCAATACCTCATTAGCGTTGACGCTGACAAAGACTATCTTCACGGTATCCAGTCGCTGCGTGATTACGCTCAGGAAAAACTGACAGACCTGCTCAAACGTCGTTATCCGGAACATGCAATTGATCCGTCTGAGGTGTCGATCACCCCTCGCCTGGCATTGACCGGATACAAGCAGGCACTCACTGATTTCGCACTGAACCACTTCGATGGCCTGGAGAGCACCGATTTCAACGTCACGTCCGAAACAGCCAACGTACTCCCGGAGCAGTTGAACGCTACTTCAGTGAGGCAACTGGTGCGTCAGCTGGATATCAAGACGCACTACCAGGCTCTCCTTGAAACGCACCTTACCCTCGGCAATGCGGGTGCCGCAGAACGCCAACAACGATTCGTCAAACAACTTCCCTGGCAACTTCTGCAACACGCTCATGGGCTAAAACTACAAGAACGACTTTCCGAGGAGGCATTCGCGTTAATCCAGCAGGTGCTGGACATGCCCGACGCAATGGCTCGTAAAACCGTCCAGGGGGTGAAGACGCTCATTCGCCCGCTGGAGTTGATCGCCACTCAAGGCGCCGCGAAGGTCAAAGCGCTCGGTCTCTATCTGATCGGTCCTGAGCCTGGAAGCAAGGGCCCGCAGATACTTTATTCGCCTTATTATCCAAATCATGTGTTTAAAGAGTATGAAGACGAAACGAGCTTTTTGAGCGAGTTCCGCGCAGCAGGTGCTCTGCAAAACTGGGTGCTCAGACTTCTCCCTGACTCTCAACAGGCGACTTACAGGAACTTGCTGACAGCGACCAACCAACAAAGCTCGGAAATCAAGCTGGCCTCAACGCCAATAATCGGGAGTCTGCTCAAGCAACTGTTTGGCGACAACACACCTGTGCTGTCGAAGATGCTCGGCAGTCAGTCCGAAGCGAACCGGCAATCTGAATGGGAGACGGTGAAGGACCTGTTCCAGACCGGCGTGCAGCAAGAAATTCAGGTCCTGGCCGGGAAGCTGGCTTACCCGATAGTCGTGTGGCAGAGCTATCAGTACTTCAAGGAGTCAGCTGAAGACCTGCAGGAACACAAGTGGGGACCCGCAATCAAGGCGTTCATCAATGGCGTGGCGCAACTGGCAACGATCAGGAAAGCAATGGAATCGCCCTCCCCATCAGCACAGGTACCACCTGTTGCAGAAGAACCTGTTGCGAGCGAACCTGCCGTAGAGCCTCCCGCTGTCGTCACAACCTGGGCCAATATGGACTTGACGGCCCCCCAGCGAACCCGACTGCAACCGTATGAAGTTATGGACGTGGCGCTTAACAGCCTGAAAAAGAGCGATGAACTCGGCGTTTATGAGGATGCAGTGACTAAGCAACAATACATACCTCTTTCAGGAAAGGTCTATCGCATAGAAAAAGGCGGGGATGACTGGCGCATCATCAGTGATCAAAAGAAAGGCCCGTTTGTACGTAAAACCGACGCACAACAATGGGGATTCGATGCTCACAAACACCTCCCCCGCTACGTCGGAGCGCTGACAAGACTAAATAGCAAATACACAACCTGGTCGAGCGCTCGCGAAGGAATGAATATAGAAGCCGCCGGAATGAAAAACATTCGACGGCTCTATCCTGTCAAAGCCCGAATGATTAAAGAAGCACTGGACCTTGCATTGTTTTATACCAATAACTGCAAGCACAACCTGCGTCTGTTAGACCCCGCTGTTCAACCGGTCACGCGAGTACATCAATTCGTCAAAACGCTTTTTGGGGTATCCACGATAGAACCGGGCCATATTCAAAAGCTGACAACCGTCATCGACTCCGTCCTTGCGGCGCTGGTGGATCCCTCTCTGACATCCCTTGACTCAAAGCGGTTTGTTACAGGCTCTCATCGCACTAGCCCAGAAACCCATATGGCTTTTACCATCCCGGCCGATGTCGAACACAAGTTGTACTTATCGAGTCGTTTTTTTAACACGGGATACCATCTTTATCAGTCGCACTTGATCGTCCCTTTCAACATTGATGCACACGCAAGGGCGACAACCCTCATTCACGAACTCACTCACATTGTTTGTGGTACCGAGGATATTGCTTATCTGGAGGCCACACGGCCGTTCCACGACTTGCTGGATGCAATAACGGGGAAAAATTTAAAGGAAGCGCTGCAAGACATTCAGACCACAGCACTTTCTATCCTGACTCCAGCGACTGATCTCTTTCAGGTCCTGGACCAAGCCGCTGACACCTGGGTGGACCCAGGCACCACCCTTGGTACGGAGCATATCGAAAGTCACATCTTGAACCTGACCGGCGGCACTGACCTGGCAGATGCCCGTCGAATTTTTTACGCAGACCCGCTCAAACGAATCGACACCCTGTTAGGCAATGCCGACTCCATCGCCTACCTCATTACCCAGCTGGGTCGCCAACTGGATCCTGTCCCGTCCAGCCGGCCCGTATCGCCAATACCCTGAACTCATAGGTGTGTGCACAGGCCTGGCTCTGCAACTGGCCGTTCCTTATGTTTGGCAACGTCTTGCGGTTGAGCTTGCCGTTGCCAATTGACCGGCAATCCGGCACTGGATGTTTACTGTGCTTTCTCGGAATTCGACCAGCCTCCTCCGGCGTTCCAATCGGTTCTCAACCCATTGGTCGGCGCCGCGAGCGAGCTGCTGAGCAAGCTGGTCTGGATTAAGCAGCAAAGAAAGAAAATTTAACAGCAGCGTAGCTATCAATTCAGGTAACTGACAGGTCTCTGACTTGATACCGACAAATTTTCTACATCCGAATCTTCATTATTTGCCTTGCTCGTTCGTATGAGTCACTGAGAGCACCCATCATTTTCCTGATCAGGCTCTGAAAAGGAGTTTTTGCATGTACAACCAGCAACTGCCAATGGACGATAATAAATCCCTACACAGCCCATCGATGGCCGGCGGCAACGGTGTATTTGGCAAAAGCGTCGAGCGTCACAACAATGACCGGATCAGGTTTTTGCTCAAAAGCTTTGGCCTGCGCACCAGTCTGATTCGTCTGAAGGTCATCGATGCCTTGATCACGGCAGCCGAGAACGACCGCTCGCTTGGCGTACGCGGGGTGCATAGCCATTTGCTGGAGCTGGACATTCCCTCGTCCTTTCTCAGCGTGCGCGAAGTGCTCAAGCGTCTGTGCAGCGAAGGCGTGATCACGCTCAATCCGGACAAAAGCTACAGCCTGCATCAAGAGGCTATCGCGCTACTCCACAGCAAGGCCTGAATCCTTGGAGCACGTGCTCAGGGCTTTACCTTGCGGCGCATTACGCCATTGACCACCACCACAATCACCGCCACGCCAATGGCGATGTACTGGAACATTTTTTCGGTAATCATGCCGGCGTTTTGCAGGTAGGACAGGCCAAACATGATCCCCAATACCACCAGGGAGATCAGAATCGAATATTTCAAACGTTGCGACTGGGTCATTACGGGTTCCTGAGCCTGAAAATTTGTATCCGGTTTGTATCCAGATGCATGCCAAGACCCTACCTTTGTGCGGGAATGGGCAGCTACAAACGGGGTCTCATGTTACAGCCGATGAAGAGTTTTGGCTTCATTGCGGCTTTAACCATGAGGATTTTAAAATGTTCCGTCGAATCACAATGCTGATTCCCCTGCTGATCATCCTGACCCTGAGCGGTTGCCTGTTCTTCCCTCGCGAAGGCGGTGGGCACCGTCATTACTATGGTGGCCCTGGCTATTATCAACATCGCTAAAAGTCTTCAGTAAACCTGTCGACTCACACCTTTTCATCACCACCATCATCCTCCCGGGCGCTGAAAACCACTCTGCTCCCGGGAACACAGATCAACCAGCCAATCGACAAATACCCGCACCCGCTGGGACAACTGGCGGTGCGGAGGATAGAGCGCTGTCATTGGCAGTCCTGGTGGCGGTATATCCCTCAAGACCTCGCACAGGCTGCCCTCTCGCAGCTGCCGGGCGACGTGGTAATACGGCGTCTGCACCAGACCATACCCCGCTTCACAGGCCGCCAGATAACCATCGGCACTGTTGACCGAGACCTGCTTGGGCAAGTCGATCAATCGCACCTCATCCCCTACCTGAAACTCCAGGCCATAGCGCTTGCCCGTGGTGCTGGAAAAATACTCGACCACCTGATGCCCGGCCAGATCATCCAGGCATTGCGGCGTACCCTTGCGCTGCAGGTACTCCAGGCTGGCACAGGTGACTTGATCCATCAGCGCCAATGGACGGGCCACCAGTGAGTCATCCAGAGACAACCCTCCACGCACCACGCAATCGACACCTTCGCGAATCAGGTCCACAGGCCGATCGTTCAAGCCGATTTCCAGCTCGATCAGCGGATAAAGAGCGGTGAACTCGGGGAGTGCCGGAATCACAATCAAACGACCGATACCGGCGGGCATATCGACCCGCAACGTGCCGCGCGGATTGTTGCGTGCTGCGGAAAATACCGACTCGGTTTCCTCAAGATCCGCCAACAGACGAATGCAGCGCTGGTAATAGGCCGCTCCGTCGAGGGTCGGACTGACCTGTCGTGTTGTCCGTTGCAACAGTTGCACACCCAAGTGCGCCTCCAGTTGCTTGATCAGAATCGTTACCGAAGCACGAGGCAATTGCAGACTGTCGGCGGCCTTGGCAAAACCACCCAACTCGACAATCCGCGTGAACACGCGCATGGCGTTAAAACGGTCCATTGTTTTGCTCACCCGGCCATTATTTAGAAATTACAAATAGTGATAGCGGTTTTAGCCGGTTTATCTTGTTTTTGTCGAGGATAACAATAGCCCCGGTCATCTATAAGGAGCTTCAACCCTATGCACACTCGTCAACTCGGTACAAACGGCCCACAGGTTTCCGCCATCGGCCTTGGTTGCATGGGCATGACCGATTTCTACACCACCGGCACAGATACCCAGGAGGCAATCGCCACCTTGCATCGCGCCCTGGAACTGGGCATCAACCTATTGGATACCGCCGACATTTATGGCCCTCACAGCAATGAAGAGCTGATCGGCAAGGCGATTCGCGGTAAACGGGACCAGGTATTTCTGGCCAGCAAATTCGGTATCGTCCGCGACCCGCTGAACCCCACCACCCGCGCGGTCAACGGTCGACCAGAGTACATTCGCGCATCGATCGACGGCACCTTGAAACGCCTGGGCGTGGAAACGCTGGACCTGTATTACCAGCACCGCATCGATCCCGACGTTGCGATCGAAGAAACCGTGGGTGCCATGGCGCAACTGGTCAAAGACGGCAAGGTGCGCTATCTCGGTTTAAGCGAGGCATCGGCCAGCACCCTTGAGCGCGCACACAAGGTTCATCCGATCAGCGCGCTGCAAAGTGAATATTCACTGTGGAGTCGCGATCAGGAAGATAACGGCTGCCTGGCAACCTGCCAGCGTCTGGGCGTTGCCTTTGTGCCTTACAGCCCACTGGGGCGGGGCTTTCTGACTGGCGCACTGAAAAGCCCGGACGACTTCGCCGCTGACGACTACCGTCGCTTCAGCCCGCGCTTTCAAGGTGAGAATTTTGCAAAGAACCTGCTCCTGGTCGAGCAAGTACAAGCCTTAGCTGCCGAAAAGGGCGTGACTGCCGGGCAACTGGCGCTGGCGTGGGTACTGGCGCAAGGTGACTACCTGATTCCGATTCCCGGGACCAAGCAACGCAAATATCTGGAGGAAAACGTCGCTGCATTGGACGTTAAATTGAGCGCTGGCGAGTTACAGGCCCTGGAAGCCATCTTCCCGGTCAACGCTACCGCGGGGCTGCGCTATCCCGAGGCGGTGATGCAGATGCTCGACAGATAGCAGACGTTTGTTCATTCGCCCGTTCGGAACCTTCGAGCGGGCAACTTTCCTCTTGCATCCCGCCTTTGTATAACTTTGAAACATAAGTGACCTTTTTCATCGGAGAAAATGTTCAAAATAAGCGACGTGAAATGATCGACAAGAGATTACCGATGAAAACCACACTGCGTCTGGCAGCCCTTTCTGCCCTGTTCATCACCTCGCTGGCCCAGGCTGCTGAACTGATCCCGATTGACGTGCACCGCGACGCCAATTGCGGTTGCTGCAAAAAATGGATCGCTCACCTGCAAGCGAATGGCTTCAAGGTCAACGACCACATCGAAGCCAATATGAGCGAAGTCAAGCAGCGCCTCGGTGTCCCGCCGCGATTGGCTTCGTGCCACACCGGCGTGATCAACGGCAAATTCGTCGAAGGCCATGTGCCCGCCGAACAGGTACTGGCCTTGAGCAAACGCTCCGACCTGCTCGGCGTGGCCGCTCCGGGCATGCCCATGGGCTCGCCGGGAATGGAAATGGATGGAATGGGCGATGCTTATCAGGTCATCGGCTTGAGCAAAAACGGCACCGATGAAGTGATCGCCGACTACCCGGCCCATTAATGCTCGCAGGCTACCTCGGGTTGTTCCTCGCGGCGTTCGGCGCCGCCACGTTGCTGCCGTTGCAATCCGAGGCGGTGTTGGTCGGCCTGCTGCTCAGCAGCCAGTATCTAGTCTGGTTATTGTTGAGCATCGCCATCGTCGGGAATGTACTCGGCTCGCTGGTGAACTGGTGGTTGGGGCGCGGCGTTGAACGGTTCCGGGACAAGCGCTGGTTCCCGGTCAGCCCTCAATCACTGGAAAAGGCTCAACATCACTATCAGCGCTACGGTCACTGGTCATTGCTGCTCAGCTGGGTGCCAATCATCGGCGATCCTCTGACATTGGTCGCCGGGGTGCTGGGCGAGCCGTTCTGGCGTTTTCTGCTGATCGTGTCCCTCGCCAAGTCCGCACGCTATCTAGTATTGGCCTGGGCGACTCTGGGCTGGATGCAGTGAACATTTTGTTCCAAAGGATCGTGGCTGATTAATCTCGACTTAATCCCGCCTTTGCAGCCTCGACGGTTTCCCAACGGAGTTCGTCCATGATCCGCTCACGCTCCCTGTGGTTGCCCAGTCTGCTTCTGGCCACCTCTCTGCCCGCTTTCGCCGCTGAGGGCCCGACCTATGGGCCGCAGCTTCAAGGCTTCGAATACCCCTACCCCGTCCAGCACTTTGCCTTCCAGTCTCAGGGCAAGTCCTTGCAAATGGGCTACATGGACGTGCCGGCCAGCGGCAAGGCGAACGGTCGCAGCGTGGTGCTGATGCACGGCAAGAACTTCTGCGGTGCCACCTGGGACACCTCGATCAAAACCTTGAGCGAGGCCGGCTACCGGGTGATCGCCCCGGACCAGATCGGTTTCTGCACCTCGAGCAAGCCGGACAGCTATCAATACAGTTTTCAGCAACTGGCGATCAACACCCACGACCTGTTGAACGCACTCGGGATCCAGCAGGTCAGCCTTCTGGGCCACTCCACCGGCGGCATGCTCGCCACTCGTTACGCGCTGCTCTACCCCGATCAGGTCGAACAACTGGCATTGGTAAATCCGATCGGTCTGGAAGACTGGAAAGCCTTGGGTGTTCCTCATCGCAGCGTCGATCAGTGGTATGCGCGGGAGTTGAAAGTAACCGCCGAGGACATCCACAACTACGAACGCAGCACGTATTACGCTGGACGCTGGAAACCAGAGTTCGACCGTTGGGTAGAGATGCTCGCTGGCCTTAATAACGGCCCGGGGCATACGCAGGTAGCCTGGAACTCAGCACTGATTTACGACATGATTTTCACTCAACCGGTGTACTACGAATTCAAGAACCTGAAAATGCCGACCCTGCTGTTGATCGGCACCGACGACACGACCGCCATCAGCAAGGACATTGCCCCGCCAGCGGTCAAAGCGAAGATCGGCAACTATCACGTGCTTGGCAAAGAAGCTGCCAAACTGATCCCTCAATCGACGCTGGTGGAGTTTCCCGGCCTGGGCCATGCGCCGCAAATGGAAGAACCGGCGAAATTCCACAAGGCTTTGATCGGCTGGCTCAATACCCAACCCACCCGTTAACGAGGTAGCGTCCATGGCTGTGCAGATTGCGGTTATCGATGATTGGCAGAACGTCGCCAGCGGTGTGGTGGACTGGTCACCCCTGGAACACAACGGCGAGGTCAGCTTCCTACACGACTACCCGGCTGACCGCGCAACACTGCAAGAGCGGCTGAGCCCTTTCGAAGTGATCTGCGTCATGCGTGAGCGCACCCTTTTCGACGAAACGCTGCTGCGCGGCTTGCCCAGGCTCAAGCTGCTGGTCACCGGCGGCATGCGCAATGCGGCGATTGATCTCAAGGCTGCGGCCGAGTTGGGCATTCAGGTGTCCGGCACCGACAGCTACAAACACGCCGCACCCGAACTGACTTGGGCGCTAATCATGGCCCAGACCCGCAACCTGGTGAATGAAGCCAACGCCCTGCGTAACGGTGACTGGCAGCAAGGCCTGGGCGGTGACCTGCATGGCAAGACCCTGGGTATTCTGGGGCTTGGCAGCATTGGCAAACGCATCGCCCAGTTCGGTCAGGTGTTCGGCATGCGAGTGATCGCCTGGAGCGAGAACCTCACCGCCGAGCGCGCGGCCGAGACCGGCGTCACCTATGTCAGCAAGCGCGAACTGTTCGAACAGGCTGACGTGCTGTCGATTCACCTGGTGCTCAGTGAGCGCAGCCGTGGCCTGGTGGACGCACAGGCTTTGAGCTGGATGAAGTCGACGGCGCATTTGATCAACACCGCCCGTGGCCCGATCGTCGATGAAGCCGCATTGATCGAGGCGCTCCAGCAACAGCGCCTGGCCGGTGCCGCGCTGGATGTGTTCGAGCGCGAGCCTTTGCCGGTGGATCATCCGTTCCGTCAATTGAGTAATGTGCTGGCTACGCCCCATGTGGGCTATGTCAGCGAACAGAACTATCGGCTGTTCTTTTCGCAGATGATCGAGGACATTCTGGCTTGGGCAAATGGGCAGCCGATTCGCCTGTTGACCTGATAACGATTCCGGCAAAAGACAGCGTCTCTCCTCCCGAATTCGCGCACCACAATGGTGCGATCGCATTTGCATCCCGCACTCCCATCTGGCAATTCCCTCACCTTTTTCGTGCTTGAAGAGCAAAAAAACATGCCCTTCGAGAGTGCGCCTGTAACACTTGCATGCTAGTCAATCGCCTCATTGAGCACTTTGTCGGACAATTTTGCCAATCTGCCTTCCCCGCTCTAACTTCTGGCCTAGACTCAGTTTCCCGGGCGAAAACCGATCGGTTGACCGCATAAAAAAAGTCGAAACTTTCTACCCGGGCGAAAGGTCAGGTTAAAGGTAGGGCCGTCATGTTTGGTGCAATCCTTGCAACGGCCAACCCACTCTTTATTGCTTCAGCGTACTCGGAGCCAATTGCCCGATTGCGTAGCGCTTGTGCGCTTGGCCACAGGAGTTGGCCAACCCTATCTCTGGTGATTCGCCAGGAACAAATCAATAAAAGGGGAAAGACAGATGATCAGTGCCGCTGTAGATACCCAAGGAGAACTTTCTCATCAGCAGGTCGGCGAACGAGTGCCCATGCAGGCTCTCGCGTCCGGGAACAAAACGGTGCTACCCCCGCCCAGACAGAACCCCAATCGAAAAAAAGTCCTGTTCGTGACGTCGGAAATTGCCGATCTGGTAAAAACCGGCGGTTTGGGTGACGTCTCCGCTGCACTGCCCAGAGCCATGGCGCAACTGCATGATGTGCGTGTGCTGATCCCCGGCTACCCGCAAGTGCTCAACAGCGAAAACCCGATCCATATCATCGGCGAACTGGGCGGTCACGCGGCGCTCCCCCCCTGTAAGATCGGCCGCATGGACATGTCCGACGGTCTGGTCATTTATGTTTTGATCTGCCCCGAGTTGTACGAGCGCGAGGGTACGCCCTACGGCGCCAACAACGGTCGCGACTGGCCGGACAACCACATCCGCTTCGCCCGCTTGGGGCTGGCCGCCGCCGACCTCGCCGCCAATCTGGCGCAGATTCATTGGTGCCCGGATCTGGTGCACGCCCACGACTGGCCAGCGGGTCTGGCACCGGCCTATATGCACTGGCGCGGACAACGCACACCGACCCTGTTCACCATCCATAACCTCGCCTATCAGGGCGTGATCAGCCTGGCCTCTTGCCCGGAGCTGGGTATTCCAATGCACGCCCTGCAACAGGACGGCATGGAGTTCTACGGCAAAATGTCTTTTCTCAAGGCCGGTATGGCGTATTCAAGCCATATCACCACGGTCAGCGCGACCTACGCGCAGGAAATCACCACGCCGGTCTTCGGCTGCGGTCTCGATGGCTTCCTGGCCAGCAAGACCCAGCAAGGCCTGCTCAGCGGCATTCCCAATGGCATCGATGAAAGCTGGGAATCGGCCACCGATCCCCATCTGACCTGTCCGTTCAGCATCGGCGACTGGGAGGGTAAAGCGGTCAACGCCGCTCATGTCCGCGACTTGTTTGGCCTGGAAGATTCTGAAGGCCCATTGTTCGCCGTGGTCTCGCGCCTGGTGTATCAAAAAGGTCTGGACCTGACCGAAGGCGTGGCCGAATTCATCGTCGCCTCGGGTGGCCAGATTGCGATCATCGGTCGTGGCGAGCCGGAAGAAGAACAAGCCATGCGTGCGCTGGCCCTGCGTTTCCCCGGACGGGTCGGAGTGCGTATCGGCTTCAACGAAACGGATGCCCGGCGCATGTTCGCTGGCAGCGATTTCCTGCTGATGCCTTCGCGGTACGAGCCCTGCGGCTTGAGCCAGATGTATGCCCAGCGTTACGGTTCATTGCCAGTGGCACGTAATACCGGCGGCCTGGCCGACACCATCGAAAACGGCGTAACCGGTTTTCTGTTCGATGAATCCACGGTACCCAGCTATCAAGAAGCGCTCGAGCGGGCGTTCAAGGTATTCGCCTACCCTGACCTGCTCAACGCCATGCGCTGCCGGGCCATGACGGTGCCCTTCAACTGGTGCAAAGCGGTCGAACCCTACGCCGAACTTTATGAGCAACTGGTGGCTAAAGCGCTGGGGCAATCGGGTAAACAGTAAGAGGCCTTCATAGATGCCTTTACGGAATCTGGAAACCTGGCCCCACGGCGCAATCATGCTGGATGCAGAGCACACCCGCTTTGCCTTGTGGGCGCCAGATGCGTTTTATGTGAGTGTCGAACTGGAAAACCACCCGTCGCTGCCACTGCTACCTCAAGCCGACGGCTGGTTCGTGATTCAAACCCGCTGCCCCGCCGGCACCCGATACCGCTATAACATCGATGGTGAAATTGAGGTGCCCGACCCGGCAGCCCGGGCTCAGGCGGGCGACGTCGACTCCCACAGCGTGGTGGTCGATCCGCTCGCCTATCACTGGCAACACAGCACCTGGCAAGGCCGCCCCTGGCATGAAGCGGTGATTTATGAGCTGCATGTCGGTGTGCTGGGTGGCTACAGCGGAGTCGAAAAACACTTGCCGCGTCTCGCTGCGCTGGGCATCACCGCGATCGAACTGATGCCCCTCGCGCAATTTCCCGGAACGCGCAATTGGGGTTATGACGGGGTTTTCCCCTATGCACCGCAAGCCTCCTACGGCTCGCCCGAACAGCTCAAACAACTGATCGACAGCGCCCATGGCTTGGGTATCGCGGTGATTCTCGATGTGGTTTACAACCACTTCGGTCCGGACGGCAACTACCTGCATCGCTACGCCCAAAGCTTCTTTCGCGAAGACAAACACACCCCTTGGGGAGCCGCCATCGACTTCCGCCGCCGCGAAGTACGCGACTTCTTTATCGACAATGCGTTGATGTGGCTGCTGGAATATCGCTTCGACGGCCTGCGGCTGGACGCCGTGCACGCCATCGATGACCCGCACTTTCTGCAAGAACTGGCACAGCGCGTGCGCCAACAGATCCCCCCGGATCGACATGTCTGGCTCATTCTGGAAAACGAGTTCAATCAGGCCAGTCTTCTGGAGCAAGGCTACGACGCACAATGGAACGATGACGGCCATAACGCGTTACACGTGCTGTTGACCGGAGAAACAGATGCCTATTACGCCGACTTCGCCGACCAGCCCACCGAGAAACTCGCCCGCTGCCTGAGCCAGGGCTTTGTCTACCAGGGTCATACCACGCGCCACGGCACGCCCCGTGGCGAGCCCAGCGGGCACTTGCCGCCCAGCGCTTTTGTGCTGTTCCTGCAGAACCACGACCAGATCGGCAACCGCGCCTTGGGTGAACGGCTGCACCACTTGGCGTCGGCACAAGCGCTGCATGCGGCCACCGTACTGTTGCTGTTATCGCCGATGATCCCCTTGTTGTTCATGGGCGATGAAGGCGCCGTCAGCGAGCCCTTTCTTTTTTTCACCAGCCACCACGGTGAATTGGCCGAGGCGGTTCGTGAGGGACGGCGCAATGAGTTCGCTGCCTTCAACGCCTTCGCCGACCCGCACAAACGCGAGCAGATTCCCGATCCGAACGCACCTGAAACCTTTCATGCTTGCCAAGCGGATCTGGCTCAAGCCAATACCCTGGCACAGCGCACGACTCAGACGCTGTATCGGCAACTGTTGGAGATCCGACACCGGGAAATCATTCCCCGCCTGCCCGGCGCCCAGGCTCTGGGTGCCGAGGTTCTGGCCGAAGGCGCAGTCTGCGCTCGCTGGCGTTTGGGTGATGGCAGCCTGCTGCGAATTGACCTGAACCTCAGTGCACAACCGGTGGTCCATTCACCACAAGGCCCGGCATACCAGGATCAGGCACTACAGCTTTTCGAATACCCGCAAGAGGCGTTCAGTCTTCTGCATCAGGGCACACTTGCCCCGTACAGCGCGCTTGTCAGCCTGACAGCGCCACCCACGACTGGAGAGCGCCCATGAGCGATACGCAACTGGAAATACTCGCCAACCAAGCGGGTCTGGCGGTCGACTGGCTCGATGCCAACGGCCAACCGCAAAAAGTGACTCCCGCAGTGCTGCGTGCGGTATTGATTGGGTTGGGTCATCCCGCCTCCACCGCGAAAGAAATCGATGCCAGTCTGCTCGAGCTACAACGCGTCCAACAGAACAAACAGCTGCCACCACTGTTGACCGCAGACGTCGGCAAAGGACTGGATCTGGCGCACTACTTTGCCCCTGAAACGCCCTGTGAGATTCATCTGGAAGACGGCGCCATCCTCAACCTGAAACTGGACGCCAACGCGGTCTTGCCGGGTCTGATTCCGCCTGGCTATCAAAGCGTCAGCATCGCTGGACAACACTTCACCCTCGCCGTGGCACCCAGCCATTGCTACAGCGTAGGTGATGCGGTCGACAGTTCGACCCCTCGTGTCTGGGGTCTGAGCGTTCAGCTGTATGCCCTGCGACGTCCCGGCGATGGTGGCTTCGGTGACACCCAGGCGCTGGAAAATCTGGCCCGGGTCGCCGGTGAGCGCGGCGCCGATGCCCTGGCGATCAGCCCGTTGCACGCCATGTTCAGCAGCGACACCCAGCGTTACAGCCCCTACTCGCCCTCCAGCCGACTGTTTCTCAACAGCCTGTATGCCTCACCTGGAGAGATTCTCGGTGAACGTGCATTGCGCACAGCGATTGACGCTACCGGGCTTGCCAAGGAGCTGCATACGCTTGCGCAACAGACACTGATCGACTGGCCTGCGGCGGCAGACGCCAAACAGCGCCTGCTGCGCGCGTTGTATGAAGGCTTTTGTCATGGCGAAAACCCCTTGCATGAGGACTTCAGCAGTTTTCGTCACAGCGGTGGCGAAGCGCTGGAAAACCATTGCCGCTTCGAGGCCGTTCAAGCCGAACGTGCAGCCCGTGGCGAAAGCCTCGACTGGCGTGAATGGCCAGAACAATGGCGCGATCCGCGCAGTACGGCACTGGCCGAGTTCGCCGAACAAAACGCCGGGCACATCGGCTTCTTCGCCTTCTGCCAATGGTTGATCGCCCGGTGCCTGGAGCGCGCGCAAACAGTAGCGCGCAGCAGCGGCATGGGCATCGGCTTGATCGCCGATCTGGCGGTGGGTGCCGATGGCGGTGGCAGTCAGGCCTGGAGTCGCCAGGACGAGTTGCTCGCGGCGCTGACGGTCGGCGCACCACCGGACATCCTCAACCGCACGGGTCAAGGTTGGGGCATTTCGGCGTTTTCTCCGGAGGGGTTGGTGCGCAACGGTTTTCGCGCGTTCATCGAAATGCTCCGGGCCAACTTCGCTCACGCAGGCGGGTTGCGAATAGACCATGTGATGGGCCTGCAGCGTTTGTGGGTCATTCCTCTCGGTTCACCACCGAGTGACGGTGCCTATTTGTATTACCCGGTGGACGACCTGCTGCGGCTGCTGACGCTGGAGTCATTCCGGCATAAAGCCATTGTCCTCGGCGAAGACCTCGGCACTGTGCCGGAGGGGCTGCGGGAGAAACTGATCGCCCGTTCGATGCTCGGCATGCGCGTGCTGCTCTTCGAGCAAGACCACGGCGTGGATTTCAAGCCGATCCTCGACTGGCCGGACAACGCCTTGGCCACCACCAGCACCCATGACCTGCCGACACTCAACGGCTGGTGGCACGGTCGCGATATTGAATGGAATGTGCGCCTTGGGCTGACCGACGCAAGCGCCGAAGCCCATTGGCGAGCACATCGGCAGCGCGAACGTGACGGGTTGCGTCGGGCCTTGAGTAAAGACCCACAGAATTTTCGCGAAGAGACCCACGAAACCGATCAAGTGCTCGACGCCAGTGTGCGTTTCCTGGCTCACACCCGCGCGCCGCTGGTATTGCTGCCGCTGGAGGATGCCTTGGGTATCGATGAGCAGGCCAACCTCCCCGGCACCACCGACAGCCACCCCAACTGGCGTCGTCGCTTCGCCAGCGACAGCGAAGCGTTGCTCGATGACCCGGATGCCGCACGACGCCTGGAAATGCTCGCCTGTGCACGGCAACAAGCCTTCGAGCGTGACCATTGAGCGCCACGCACATCCGCCCGCTTCGGGCGACAGTGCGCCTGCAATTTCATAAGGATTTCACCCTGGATGACGCAGTGCCTTTGCTGCCGTACTTCGCCAGCCTGGGCATCAGCCACATTTACGCCTCGCCACTGCTCAGCGCCCGCGCCGGTTCCATGCACGGCTATGACGTGGTCGACCCGACCACGGTCAACCCGGAGCTTGGGGGGGACGCGGCCCTGCATCGACTGGTCAACGCCCTGCGTCAACAGCACATGGGCCTGATCCTCGATATCGTTTCCAACCATATGGCCGTGGGTCGCGCCGACAATCCCTGGTGGCTGGATTTGCTGGAATGGGGTCGGCTCAGCCCCTACGGTGAGTTCTTCGATATCCAGTGGCACTCCCCCGACCCTTTGCTTGAGGGCCAGTTACTGCTGCCATTTCTCGGCACCGACTATGGTGTGGCGTTGCAGGACGGGACGATCCCCCTGCGTTTCGACCCTGGACGCGGTGCCTTTTATGTCGCGCACTACGAGCACCACTTCCCGATCTGCCCCACCGATTACGGTGAACTGCTCAACCCGGGCGATCAGCTAGATCCCGAACACGCACAACGACTCAAGTCCCTGGCTGATCGTTTCACCACCCTTCACTACCTGTCTGACGCCCATTCCCTGGCATTACCGCTGCGACAGGAATTGGTCGAGCTTGCCCGGCAACCGGTCATCCAGCAAGCCATTGAACACTCCCTGAGCCTCTACGACTCCCGCCAACCTGAAGGTCTCGCACGCCTGCACAGTCTGCTGGAGCAGCAAAGTTATCGCCTGGCCAGCTGGCGTACGGCGGCCGACGATATCAATTGGCGGCGCTTTTTCGACATCAATGAACTGGGCGGTCTGCGGGTCGAACGACCGGTGGTGTTCGAAGCCACCCATGCCAAAATTTTCCAGTTGATCAGCGATGGCCTGGTGGACGGTTTGCGTATTGACCATATCGACGGGCTCGCCGACCCGCGAGGTTACTGCCGCAAACTGCGACGCCGGGTCGATGCCTTGTCGCCTTCGCGGCACTTCCCGATCTTCGTCGAGAAAATTCTTGGCCGAGGCGAAACACTGCACCGCGACTGGGAGGTGGACGGCAGTACCGGTTACGAGTTCATGGACCAATTGTCACTGTTGCAACACGATCCGCAAGGCGCCGACAGCCTCGCCGCGCTATGGAGCAGCCACAGCGAACGCCCCGCCCAGTTCAGTCACGAGGCGCTGCTGGCCCGTCAGCAAATCCTCAACGGTTCCCTTGCCGGGGATTTCGAAAGCGTTGCCCAGGCACTGTTGCAGATTGCCCGCGATGACCTCATGAGCCGCGACCTGACCCTGGGTGCGATACGCCGGGCATTGCAGGAACTGATCGTGCACTTTCCGGTGTACCGCACTTACATCAATGCCTGTGGCCGACCCATAGAGGACGAGGTGTTTTTTCAGCAAGCCATGAGCGGCGCCCGTAGCACTCTGAGCGAAGCCGACTGGCCAGTGCTCGACTACCTCGAACGCTGGCTCGGCGGCGAGCCATGGCGCAATCGGCCGGTGGGCAGGCAGCGCAAGATCCTCAAGCATGCGTGTGTGCGCTTTCAACAGCTGACGTCTCCGGCGGCAGCCAAAGCGGTGGAAGACACTGCGTTCTATCGCTCGGCCGTGCTGCTGTCGCGCAATGACGTCGGCTTCAGTACCGAGCAGTTCAGCGCCCCCGTCGCTGACTTTCACCAGGCGTGCAGCCAGCGCCTGGCGACCTTTGCGGACAACCTGCTGGCCACGGCCACCCATGACCACAAACGCGGTGAAGACACTCGCGCCAGACTGGCAGTGCTCAGCGAACGCGCCGTCTGGTATGTCGAGCAGGTCGGACGCTGGCAAGCACTGGCCGCACCGCTGCGAAACGAGCCAATGGCACCCTCAGCAGGTGATGAACTGATCCTCTATCAGGCCCTGCTTGGCAGTTGGCCACTGGCGCTGCGTAGCGACGACAGTCAGGCGCTCAAGGCCTACGCTCAACGTCTCTGGCAATGGCAGCAAAAGGCCCTGCGCGAAGCCAAACTCCAGAGCAGTTGGAGCGCGCCTAACGAGGCGTATGAACAGGCCACTCACGCGTTCCTCGAACGCCTGCTGTTATCTCCCGAGGGGCTTGAGTTGCGCTCGGCCATCGGCAGCGCCGCACAAGCAATCGCCCCTGCCGGCGCCTTGAACGGGTTGGCGCAAACCTTGCTGCGGCTCACGGTGCCAGGTGTCCCTGATCTCTATCAGGGCAATGAGTTCTGGGACTTCAGCCTGGTGGATCCGGACAACCGACGGCCCGTGGATTTCAACGCTCGGCAACTGGCATTGAAGGCGCCTTGCGAGGTGACGGAGTTGCTGCTGAACTGGCATGACGGGCGCATCAAACAAACACTGATCGCCCGGGCGTTAACCCGCCGCGCCGAGCACCCGGAGTTATTTCGCCGGGGCCGCTACCAAGCCCTGGAAGTGCTCGGAAGCCAGGCCGAACACATACTGGCCTTCATGCGCGAAATCGATGGCCAGCGGGCTGTGGTGATTGTTCCCAGGCTTGTCGCCAACCTGCTGAAAACTGGCGCACAACCGCTGGTGTACGCGCCGGATTGGGGCGACACCCGAGTAAAACTACCGTTCACTGCCTCCGGGCAACACTTGAAGGGACTTTTTTCAGCGTGCGAAGTCACACACCAAACAGAGTTAATGATCAGCGCCGCGCTGGAGGACTTCCCGGTCAATCTCTTTATCCAAACTTGAGTTCAGCTCAGGAGCATTGCGATGAGTACCGATGAAAAACGCGTCCGTGAATTTGCCTATCAAATCTGGGAGTCCGAAGGTAAACCCGAAGGCCAGGAAACCCGCCATTGGGAGATGGCGCGCAAACTGGCAGAGGCCGAAGCCCTGACACCGACCAAGTCGTCCAAAACCAGTACGGCCAAAGCCGCGCCAAAAGCCACAGCAAAATCTACACCCAAAACCAAACCGGCCGCTGCTGCACCAGTAGTGGTGCCGCCAGGTGAAAAAAAAGCTGCCGTGAAAAAACCGCGAGCGCCGCGTAAGCCACCGGCCAGTTGACCAGTCCTGTCCGTGCATTTTTGTGTGGCGAAGGGGCTTGCTTGCCCTAATGCCAGTCAGTTAAGCGAACGCTGCCCCCTGTGGGAGCGAGCTTGCTCGCGATGGGCCCAAGGGCGACGCGTTTATTCAGAACACACGCGTAATCGTTAACGTCCATCGCGAGCAAGCTCGCTCCTACAACGGAGAATTCATTTGCAGGAGCACCTATGACCAAGCCAAAAAAAGCCACGCCCGAGCCTCATGCCGAGCCTTCACGCATCCGTGAAGGTTTGCCCTTTCCGCTGGGCGCTACCTGGGATGGCCTGGGGGTCAATTTTGCTCTGTTCTCGGCTCACGCGACCAAGGTCGAACTGTGCCTGTTCGACGACGCCGGCGAAGTAGAACTCGAACGCATCGAGCTGCCGGAATACACCGACGAAATCTTCCACGGCTATCTGCCCGACGCTCATCCCGGTTTGATTTACGGCTATCGGGTCTACGGCGCCTATGACCCGGAAAACGGTCACCGTTTCAACCACAACAAACTGCTGATCGACCCCTATGCCAAGCAACTGGTGGGTAAGTTGAAATGGTCCGAGGCGCTGTTCGGCTACACCATCGGCCATCCTGACGCCGACCTGAGTTTCGACGAACGTGACAGCGCGCCGTTCGTGCCCAAGTGCAAAGTCATCGACCCGGCGCACACCTGGGGTCACGATCACCGCGTCAGTGTGCCGTGGGACCGAACGATCATTTATGAGACTCACGTGCGCGGCATAACCATGAGTCACCCCTCCGTCCCCGAGAATGTGCGCGGCACCTTCGCCGGGTTGATGGTCGATGACGTGATGGAACATATCCGCAAACTCGGCGTTTCGTCAGTCGAGTTGCTGCCGATTCACGCCTTCGTCAATGATCAGCATCTGCTGCACAAAGGCATGACCAACTACTGGGGCTACAACAGCATCGCCTTCTTCGCCCCCGACCCGCGTTACCTGGCCAGCGGCAAGATCGCCGAGTTCAAGGAGATGGTCGCACACTTGCACGAAGCCAATCTGGAAGTGATTCTCGACGTGGTCTACAACCACACCGCCGAAGGCAACGAGCAAGGCCCGACGCTGTCCATGCGCGGCATCGACAACGCCTCATACTACCGTTTGATGCCGGATGACAAACGCTTCTACATCAATGATTCCGGGACCGGCAACACCCTGGATTTGAGTCATCCCTGTGTGCTGCAGATGGTCACCGACTCATTGCGCTACTGGGCCACGGAAATGCATGTGGACGGTTTCCGTTTCGACCTGGCGACCATTCTCGGGCGCTATCACGACGGCTTCGACGAACGCCACAGCTTCCTCGTGGCTTGCCGCCAGGACCCGGTTCTGCGTCAGGTTAAAATGATCGCCGAACCCTGGGACATCGGTCCCGGCGGTTATCAGGTCGGTGGTTTCCCGCCGGGCTGGGTCGAATGGAACGACAAGTTTCGCGACACTGTGCGCGCCTTCTGGAAAGGCGACGATGGTCAGCTCGCCGATTTCGCCGGACGCATGACAGCCTCCGGCGAGATGTTCAATCAGCGCGGTCGCCGGCCCTATTCGTCGCTCAACTTCATCACCGCCCACGACGGTTTCACCTTGCATGACCTGGTGTCGTACAACGACAAACACAACGAGGCCAACGACGAGAACAATCAGGACGGCAGCAACCACAACCTGTCCTGGAATCACGGTGTCGAGGGTCCGACTGACGATCCCGAAATCAACGCCCTGCGCGCGCGCCAGATGCGCAACTTCTTTGCCACATTACTGCTGGCCCAAGGCACGCCGATGCTGGTGGCCGGGGACGAGTTCGCCCGCACCCAGCACGGCAACAACAATGCCTACTGCCAGGACAGCGAGATCGGCTGGGTCAACTGGGATCTGGACGAGGACGGCAAATCGCTGCTCAAATTCGTCAAACGCCTGATCAAGCTGCGGCTGGCCTACCCGATCCTGCGCCGCGGACGCTTTCTGGTGGGCAATTACAACGAGGACATTGGCGTCAAAGATGTCACTTGGCTGGCGCCGGACGGCACTGAGATGACCACCGAACAATGGGAAGACAGCCACGGCCGTTGCCTGGGTATGTTGCTCGATGGCCGCGCCCAAGAGACCGGTATCCGCCGCCCCGGTGCGGTTGCGACGCTGTTGCTGGTGGTCAACGCCCATCACGACGTGGTCAATTTCCGGCTCCCTGAAGTGCCTGACGGTGGTTTCTGGACCTGCATGATAGACACCAACCAACCCTCGGTTCGTGGCCAGGAGCGCTTCGATTTCAACTACGAGTATTCGGTGACCGGCCGCTCGCTACTGCTGTTCGAGCTGCAACACGAAGAAGAGGAGTGAAATCTGTGGGAGATTCTATGTTTGGGGGTTCCCCCCAAACATAGAATCTCCCACAAGTTCTGCGCCTTGACTTACCGGCATCAGGACAAATTAGTTTGGGTGATTTTCTGAAGGCGCAAAACCTGCCCGTACAAAAAAACTACGACCGATTCTTCATACAAGGGCGACGCAAGCCTGAGTATGAGCAATACTCAGCTCGCGGCAATCCAGGGTTCGGAAAGCCAGCAAACCTCTCGATCAACACGTCAAGCACCGGCGTGCAGAGGATTGACCTCAAGCCATTGTTCAACACTGGCGGCCATACCAAAACAAGGATGTGACACTGATGAAACCTGTCTCCCTCCCCGAAAGCAGCCACCCTGCACAGATCTGGAACAGTGCGCTGCAGCTGGAAAATATCCCGGTCATCAACACCAGCACACTGGTCCCACCAGGTGCTCGTGCGGTTGTGATCGCGCCTCATCCCGGCGACGAGGTCGTGACCTGCGGCGGTCTACTGCAGTTATTGACCAATCTTGGCCATCCCTTGCAATTGATCTCGATTACCGACGGCAGTGCCAGCCATCCGGGTTCTAACCTGTGGTCGGCCAAGCGCCTGAGTGTATTTCGCCCACAGGAAAGCGTCGAAGCCCTCCGGCGTCTGGGGCTGCCGCTGCACAGTCTGAAGTGGATCCGCGGCGGCTTCACCGACAATGCCCTCGCCGAACGCGAAGACCAACTGACCCAGTTCATTGCGCGCTATTTGCGCCCCGGCGATGTGGTCTTCAGCACCTGGCGTGAGGACGGCGATGTCGACCATGACACCGTTGGCCGAGCCAGCGCCAAGGCCGCGGCGATGGTCGACGCGCAACTTCATGAAATACCGGTCTGGGCTTGGCACTGGCCGGCCCGCGAGCAAGGGCAGATTCCCTGGCAACGGGCGCGCAAGATTCGCCTGGATACCTGGACCGTGGCCCGTAAAAGCCATGCGACCCATGCCTATGCCAGCCAACTCGACGGCGAACCCGCTATCGGTATCGCGCCGATGCTGCCGCGAGTGATTCTGGAGCGCATGCGACTGCCGTACGAGATTGTGTTTGTGTAATCGACACCCGCACGGATCTATGCGTCTGAAAACTCTGAACTGCCGGGCAAAGCATCAGTCGCATAAGTAATCAGCCCTGATTCAGAGGAATGACCGTGACCAGCGATTCAGACAGGCGCCCCGTCAGCTCAGAACCGATGAACAGTGCACCGGCGGTTCATCGCCTGAGGGTGATGACAGTCAATACTCATAAGGGCTTCACAGCCTTCAACCGGCGTTTCATCCTGCCGGAATTGCGCGAAGCAGTGCGCAGCACCTCGGCCGACCTGGTGTTTTTGCAAGAAGTGCTGGGCGAGCACGACCGCCACGCCTCGCGCTACTACAACTGGCCGCAGCAGTCACAGTACGAATTTCTCGCTGACAGCATGTGGAGCGACTTCGCCTATGGACGCAACGCAGTCTATCCAGACGGGCATCACGGCAACGCCCTGTTGTCCAAATACCCGATCCGGCAACACCGCAATCTCGACGTCTCCATCACCGGCCCTGAACGTCGCGGGTTGCTGCATTGTGTGCTGGAAGTACCGGGGCATGCCGAGGTGCACGCGATCTGCGTGCATTTGAGTTTGCTGGAAAGCCATCGTCAGCTGCAGCTGGCCCTGCTTTGCCAACTGCTCGAATCGCTGCCCGACGACGCGCCGGTCATCATCGCTGGCGATTTCAATGATTGGCAGTTACACGGCAACGCCTCCCTCGCCCAACGCACCTACCTGCATGAAGTCTTCGAGCGCCATCACGGGCGCCTGGCAAAAACCTATCCGGCGCGCTTCCCGTTGCTGCGCCTGGACCGTATCTACCTGCGTAACGCGAGCAGCCACCAGCCAAAAATCCTCAGTCACAGGCCGTGGACGCACCTCTCCGATCACTTGCCATTGGCGGTGGAAGTGCATCTCTAACAGCCCAAAACCGAGTATCCGATTCGAGGCGGCATCGTCGGCAACCTGGGTATCAGGGTGCGTGAGCAGCCCGTACTCCAAACCTCGTAGCCTCCTAACGAACGCGTCTAGCCCGGTACTTTTCGACGATATTGCGTACAAACAAGAACTTAGAGAATGCTTTAAATTCAAATATTTGACGCCTATAAATAACCCTACCACCCATCGTTCAATTTCTTGACGCGACGTCAGGAGTCTTCTTAGCTTCACGTACTACCCCCGGAAATACCATCAGGGACAAGGCTCAAAACACCTGCGCAAGCGGGCCGCCGAGCCTTGCCTCATTGAACTCGGTCGCCCCTCATTCGGGGTAGGAGAGACGCCATAGCGAGATAAGGCATGCGCGATTGCAAGGTAGACCTCCATGAAAACTTCCTTCACCTCACAAGAGATCAAAATTACCCTTTGCACCGTTTCGACTTCACTCCTGCTGTGTTCTTCCATGGAGGTTCAGGCGACCTCCCCCGAAGATGAGTCGATACCCTGGTATCGTCAGGATGTTCCAGTGTTTACCTTGCCGACGCCTGATGTGACATCCGGCCGTTTCGTTTCAAATCCCTCCCGCGATGCTTACCCGTTGACCATCAAAGAAGCAGCGCCCGCAGCCTGGGACCGCGTGTATGGTCAAGCCTCAAGACAGGCTGAAACCGACTACCTTGCCTCGCAGTTTTCCGGCAACGCTGATAGCCTTCTCAAGGCGCCAGCCCTCTACACCCTGCAAAATGACAGCGGCCCTACCCAGCGTGTCGGCCTGGTGGGTGGGCAGAGCCAAATCCAGGCCAACAGCGAAGGCATTCTGCCCAACCGCGTCATGGCCGACCCGAGTACTGACACCCTTAACCTGCAAGGCTCAAGCCTTGGTGCCTACTGGAGCCTGACAGGTTCGCACGGCTGGCATGTGGATTTGACCGCGAGCGGTGGCCGGGTCAACGGCTATAGCCGCACCGATCAGGGCGCACGACAAGCAGCCGAAGGTAGCGCGGTGACGCTGTCGGTTGAAGGCGGATTTCCCATCGGCATCAGCGACAACTGGGTCGTCGAACCCCAGGCGCAGTTGATTAATCAACGGATTACCCTGGACACCCCGAACGCCGGGAGCGGCAACGCGTCGTCCAGCGATTTGACCTCATGGAGTGGCCGGGTCGGTGCACGCTTGAAAGGTAACTACGAGATTAGCGGGCTGCCGGTCGAACCCTACGTGCGGACTAACTTCTGGCACACGGTAAACACCAGTGACACCCTGAGCCTCGGCCAGATTGATAAGATCAGCAGTAGCCGTAACTCCTCCACTGTTGAACTGGGCCTGGGCCTGGTGGCCAGGGTCTCGCCCACAGTGAGCCTGTACGTGAGCGCCGATTACAGCGACGCCGCCGATAGCAACGCCGGTTTGATCGGCATCCTGGGTGTGCGGATGCGTTGGTGAGGGTTTGCAAAACCTGTGGCGAGGGAGCTTGCTCCCGCTGGATCGCGAAGCGGTCCCAAAACCAGACGCTGCGGTTCATCAGTTGGACCGCATTCGCCGAATTTACGACTGCTTCGCAGCCGAGCGGGAGCAAGCTCCCTCGCCACAAATGCGCTGCCGCCGCTAACCCTCGGGCCGCAAGATCAATACGGCCAATGGCGGCAGGTTCAACACCAGCGACAGAGCCTGGCCATGGCTGGGCTCGTCCTCGGTGAAGACGCCACCGCCGTTGCCGTAGTTGGAACCGGCATAGGTGTCGGCATCACTGTTGATCACCTCGGCCCAGCGCCCGGCAAAGGGTACGCCGATCCGATAGGCCTCGCGTGGCACCGGCGTGAAGTTCGCCACCACCAGCACCGGCCGCCCTTCTCTGCTCCAGCGCAGCCAGGCATAGACGCTGTTAATCGCATCATCACCGATCAACCATTGGAACCCCTGCGGTGCATCGTCCTGGTCGTGCAGCGCCGGTTCTTCGCGGTACAGCCGGTTGAGATCGCCCACCAGTTTCTGCACACCCCGGTGCTCCGGGTACTGCAACAGATACCAATCAAGCTGCTGATCGTGATTCCACTCCCGCCATTGCCCGAACTCGCAGCCCATGAACAGCAGCTTCTTGCCCGGATGCGCCCACATGAAACTCAGGTAGGCCCGCAGATTGGCAAATTTCTGCCAGCGGTCACCGGGCATTTTGTCGATCAGCGAATGTTTGCCGTGGACCACTTCATCGTGGGAAATCGGCAGGATGAAACGCTCGGACCAGGCGTAAACCAGACCGAAGCTCAACTCGTTGTGATGGTGAGCGCGGTACACCGGATCCTGCTGAATGTAATGCAGCGAGTCGTGCATCCAGCCCATGTTCCATTTGTAATTGAACCCCAGACCACCCTGTTGGGTGCCCTGACTCACGCCAGGCCAGGCCGTCGACTCTTCGGCGATCATCAGCGCACCCGGCGCTTCCAGAGCGATCACGTCGTTCAGGTGGCGGACAAAATCGATGGCTTCCAGGTTCTCGCGACCGCCATGACGATTGGGCACCCACTCGCCGGCGTTACGTGAATAGTCGCGGTAGAGCATCGAGGCCACCGCATCCACGCGCAGACCATCGACATGGTAATGCTTGAGCCAGTGCAGCGCCGAAGCCAGCATGAAACCGTGAACCTCGGTGCGCCCCAGGTTGTAGATCAGCGTGTCCCAGTCCTGATGAAAACCTTCCATCGGGTTGCCATACTCGTACAGCGCGGTGCCGTCGAATTGCGCCAAACCATGGGTATCGGTGGGGAAATGCGCCGGCACCCAATCCAGAATCACGCCAATATTCGCCTGATGGCAGGCGTTGACAAAGGCAGCGAAATCATCCGGTGAGCCGTAACGGGCACTCGGGGCAAACTGCGACAGAGGCTGGTAGCCCCAGGAACCACCAAACGGATGCTCCATGATCGGCATCAGTTCGATATGGGTGAAACCCAGGTCCTGCACATAGGGAATCAAGCGTTCGGCCAGTTCGTGCCAGTTGTACTGACGTGCGACTTCTCCCAGGTCATCGACTTCACACTGCCAGGAGCCGGCATGCAGCTCATAGATCGACAGCGGCGCATCCGGCCGTTGACGCTCGCCACGGGCCTGCATCCATTCCTGGTCCTGCCAGTCGATCTTCAGCGGCGATGCGACTTTCGATGCGGTATCCGGCGGCAACTGAGTCGCCAGTGCCATCGGATCAGCCTTGAGTGGCAGAATTCCGTCAGCCCCAAGAATCTCGTACTTGTAGGCCTCCCCCGCTTGCAGCCGTGGGATAAACAACTCCCACACACCAGAGGCGTGGCGCAGGCGCATAGGATGCCGACGGCCGTCCCAGACGTTGAAATCGCCCACCACCGACACCCGCCGGGCATTCGGTGCCCACACCGCAAAGCGCACGCCGTCGACGCCGTCCACGGTCTTCAACTGCGCGCCGAGGCAGGCACTCAAATCGCGGTGATTGCCTTCGGAGAACAGGTAGAGATCCATATCGCCCAGCAGCGGACCAAAACTGTAGGGGTCTTCGCTGGTCTGCTCGCCACCCGCCCAATTGATCCGCAACTGGTAGGCCTGAGCCCGGTCAAAGTGCCCGAGAAACAAGCCCGGTACCTCGGCCGCGCTCAAACTGCCGAGCACTTCCCCGCTGTCCCTGGCCAACACCTGAACACTCAGGGCATCCGGCAAAAATGCGCGGATAAATTGCCCGCCTGCACCATCGGCATGGGGCCCCAGAATCGCAAACGGGTCGCGATGCTCGGCACGCACCAAGGCGTCGATATCCTTTGCGCTGGGCAACAATCTCTCTCTGGAATGCCCCTGTTCCCTGTTTGAGAAACTCATGACTGCTCTCCACTGGTCTCTGTGTCGGAAAAGGGTTTAAGCCCACTCAATAACCCGTACAAGCCGTGCAATGGCACCGGCAGCCAAGTGGGTCGATTTTCCGCTTCATACACCACTTCATAGGCTGCTTTCTCCAGGCAGAATAACGCCAGCGCGGCGTCTTCACCTTGAGCGTTTTGCCATGCATGAGCAAGACTAGCTGTTGCCAGCCGATACGCCTGGATAAAGGCTTGTTTTGCTTCACTTAAATAACGGTCCGTCACACGCTTGCGCGCGGCATGGGCCTGCGCCGAGCTGTCGACACTCTGCACATTCAGCGCCATCGCCGCCGCATAGTCGAACGAGCGCAACACACCACCGACGTCCTTGTACGGACTGTGCTTGCCACGACGTTCATGCAAGGCGCGCGCCGGTTCACCTTCGAAGTCGATCAGGTAGGCATCGCTTTTGATCACCAGTACCTGCCCCAGGTGCAGATCACCGTGTACCCGCATCCGCAAGCCGCCGACGGTTTGTTTCGCCAGGCTCTGGATGTGGCTCAGCAGGGCTTTCTGGTGTTGCAGTAAACGGCTGACCAATGCCTGATCCTCAGGCCCAAGCTCGGTCTGATGTTGCTCGAGCATCTGCAAGGCGCGCTCCAGCTGCGCGCCGATGTGTCTGGCCGACTCTTGCGCATCCTTGAGGGTACTCGGCTTCGGACTGAAGTCCGGGTTATCGCTGGGTGCTGCCAGTATCTGATGCATCTCGCCGAGGCGCTGACCCAGCATACCGGCGAAATCTTTCAGTTCGCCCAAGGCGTTGTAATGCTGTTCCTGCTCGGACATGGCTTGCGCCGACTCATCACGAATCGCCCGTTCCAGGTTGTTCTGCGTCCATTCCCAGGCGTCGCCCTGATTGCTCAGATAACCTTGGGCGATCATCAGCAGGCTGTCCTGGCCCTGCTCGTCACGGCGAATCACCGAGCCGAGCAGCGGCGAGATATGGGGGAAGCCGGCCGAGGTCAGATAAGCGCCCATCTCCAGTTCCGGATGAACGCCAGCGCTGACTTTGCGGATCAGTTTGAGCACCAGACTACCGCCGACGACCACTGAGCTGTTGGACTGCTCGGCCGACAGATAACGCACTTCAGAGTCCTGGTTCAGACCGAGCTTCATCAGTTCGGCGGTGGGCTCGAAATGGATCTCGCCCTCGGTTGTCGACACGACGCTTTGCGTCTGGATGGCCTGCAAAACCGCACGCACAAAGGTATCAAGGCTAAAGGCATCAGTGATCAAGCCGACCTGCCGTCCGCGACGGACCCGCGCCAGTGCGAGCTGCTGCGGCAAGGCTGCGCTGAACTGATCCTCGGCCAACAAACCGAATGGCAACTGATAGCGACTGGTTTGGCCATCACTGGTGACCTCGATCTCGCTGAGCAGTACCGGATGCAGTGGGTCGCCAAAACGCTCGCCGTAGGCGATACGCACCTGTTCGATTGCCGAGTCCTTGCTGGCGAACCAGCGCCGTTTGGGCAGCCAGGCCGGCAGCGAAGTTTGCTCCAGGGTGGTGCGCGACGGTGCTTCGAGCAATTCTTCGAGGCGTTTTTTCAGGACCAGGGTGGTGAAGTCCGGCATGCTTTTCGCCGGCTCCACATGCCAGCTCGGCATTTGATTTTCCGCCGCCAGCACAAACCAATAGAAACCGTACGGCGCCAGGGTCAGCAAAAAGGTTAGCTGACCTATAGGTGGAAAAGCGTTCCCACCGAGCATCTCCACCGGCACCATCCCGACGAACGCCGACAGGTCCAGCTCTGCAGCCTGAGCACTGCGGGACACATTGGCCACGCAGAGGATGATTTCGTGTTTGCCGTCGGGCCCGGTGTATTCGCGGGTGTACGCCAGGATTCGGCGGTTGCTCGGTGAGAGCATTTTCAGCGTGCCGCGACCGAACGCTTTCGACTGTTTACGCACCGCCAGCATCCGCCGGTTCCAGTTCAACAGCGAATGCGGGTCGCTGGCCTGAGTCTCGACGTTCACCGATAAATAGCCGTAGAGCGGGTCCATGATCGGTGGCAGCACCAGGCTGGCCGGGTCGGCGCGGGAGAAGCCACCGTTGCGGTCAATCGACCATTGCATCGGCGTGCGCACACCGTCGCGATCGCCCAGGTAGATATTGTCGCCCATGCCGATCTCATCGCCGTAATACAGGGTCGGCGTACCCGGCATCGACAGTAACAAGCTGTTGAGCAGTTCGACCCGTCTGCGATCGCGCTCCATCAAGGGCGCCAGGCGCCGACGAATCCCCAGATTGATCCGCGCCCGACGGTCGGCCGCGTAGTAATTCCACAGATAATCGCGTTCTTTGTCGGTGACCATTTCCAGGGTCAGCTCATCATGGTTGCGCAGGAAAATAGCCCATTGGCAGTTGGCGGGAATCTCCGGGGTCTGACGCAGAATATCGGTGATCGGAAAGCGATCTTCCTGGGCCAGCGCCATGTACATGCGCGGCATCAACGGGAAGTGAAAGGCCATGTGGCACTCGTCGCCGTTCAAGCCTTTGCTGTCGGTATCACCGAAATACAGCTGAGTGTCTTCCGGCCACTGGTTGGCTTCAGCCAGCAACATGCGGTCGGGGTAATTGGCGTCGATCTCGGCACGAATCTGTTTGAGCACCTGATGGGTCTCGGGCAGGTTCTCGTTGTTGGTGCCGTCGCGTTCGATCAGGTAGGGAATCGCATCCAGCCGCAGGCCGTCGATGCCCATGTCCAGCCAGTAACGCATCACCGAGAGCACGGCTTTCAAGACTTGCGGATTATCGAAATTCAGGTCCGGCTGGTGGGAATAGAAGCGATGCCAGAAGTACTGGCCGGCCACCGGGTCCCAGGTCCAGTTGGATTTTTCGGTGTCGAGAAAGATGATTCGCGTGCCATCGTATTTCTGATCGTCATCGGACCACACATAGAAGTCCCGTGCCTTTGATCCCGGCTTGGCTTTTCGTGCCCGTTGAAACCATGGATGCTGGTCGGAGGTGTGGTTGATGACCAACTCGGTGATGACCCGCAGCCCGCGGTCGTGGGCCTCGGCGATAAAGCGCCTGGCGTCGGCCATGGTCCCGTAGTCGGCGTGAACACCCCGGTATTCAGCAATGTCGTAACCATCATCGCGACGCGGCGACGGGTAGAACGGCAGCAGCCAGATGGTATTCACACCCAGATCGGCAATGTAATCAAGCTTGGAGATAAGACCGGGAAAGTCGCCGATCCCGTCGTTATTGGAGTCGAAAAATGACTTTACGTGTACCTGATAGATCACCGCATCCTTGTACCAGAGCGGGTCCTTGATAAAGGCGGCTGACCTGGGTTTCTTCGCCATTGAAAACTCCTGGACTGATGGGATCGTTCCCACGCTCTGCGTGGGAACGATCAAAAAAACTGCTTTACATCACGTCGCCGTTATTCGCCAGATCCCGAACGGCTGGTGCCACGGCTCGATCCGCATCCATTGAGTTTTGCCGTACCAGGTCCACCGATGGCCGTTCATCAAATCCTCGCCTTGAGTGGCGGCATCGTCGGGCAAACCCATCTCCCACAGCGGCAGTTCAAAATTCGCCTCTTGTGCATTGAACGGATCGAGACTGACCGCCACCAGAATGAAATTGCTGCCATCGGCGGTGCGCTTGCCGAAATACAGAATGCTGTCGTTCCAGGCGTTATAGATTTTCAATCCCAAATGACTGTGCAGCGCCGGGTTCTGCCGGCGAATGCGGTTGAGCTGGGCAATCTCGGCAATGATGTTGCCCGGCGCGGTGAAGTCTCGCGGACGGATCTGATACTTCTCCGAGTCCAGGTACTCTTCCTTGCCCGGCACCGGCGCCGCTTCACACAACTCGAAACCGGAATACATGCCCCACAGGCCCGAGCCCATGGTCGCCAGCGCGGCACGGATCAGGAAACCGGCGCGGCCGGACTCATGTAGAAAACCCGGATTGATGTCCGGTGTATTGACGAAGAAATTCGGCCGAAAACACTCGCGCCACGGCGACTCGTTCAGTTCGGTGAGGTAGGTCGCCAGTTCAGCCTTAGTATTGCGCCAGGTGAAATAGGTGTAACTCTGGGAATAGCCGACCTTGCCCAGGCGCGCCATCATCGCTGGCGTCGTAAAGGCCTCGGCGAGAAAAATCACCTCAGGATAAACCGCCCGTATATCGGCAATCATCCACTGCCAGAACGGCAAAGGTTTGGTGTGCGGGTTATCGACCCGAAAGATCTTCACCCCCTCCTCGATCCAACCGACGACGACATCGCGCAGTGCGAGCCAGAGGCTGGGAATCGCCTCGGCAGCATAGAAGTCGACGTTGACGATGTCCTGATACTTCTTCGGCGGATTCTCGGCGTATTTGATCGTGCCGTCCGGGCGCCAGTTGAACCAGCCTGGGTGCTCCTTGAGCCAGGGGTGATCCTGGGAACACTGAATGGCAAAATCCAGGGCGATTTCCAGCCCGTGTTCAGCCGCAGCGGCCACCAAGCGGCGGAAGTCTTCCCGAGTACCCAGTTCTGAATGAATCGCCTCATGCCCGCCCTCGGCACTGCCGATGGCATAGGGGCTGCCCGGATCATCAGGGCCAGCCGTGAGGGAATTGTTCGGGCCTTTGCGGTAACTCAGACCAATGGGGTGAATCGGCGGGAAGTACAACACATCGAAGCCCATGTCGTGGAGCATCGGCAATCGCGAGTGCACATCATTAAAGGTGCCATGGCGCGTCGGGTCATCGGTGATCGAGCGCGGAAACAGCTCATACCAACTGGCGAATTGCGCCAGCTCCCGTTCGACGTCCAGCGCGTAGTCAGGGCTGATACTGAGGTAAGCACGATGATCGGTCTGGGCCATCAACTCGGCGCTGCGTTGGTGCAGGAACAACGCGACCTGTTCGGTTTCAAGCAAACCAGAGAGTTCATGGTGCAACGCGCTCAACTGCTCACTCAACGCACCGTCACTACGTTCGACCGCTTGCAGCACCAGATTGCGCCCTTCCTGCAACTCCAGGCTGACCGGCACGCCGGCCATATGTTTCTTGCCCAGCTCATAACAAAAACTGGCGAACTGATCGATCCAGGCCTCAATGCAAAACACATAGAGCCCTTGTTTGACCGGCGTGAACTGGCCTTGCCAGCCGTTATTGCCCAGATCGGTCATGTCCTGGCTTTGCCACACGGAATCAGCCGACCCGCGCCAGCGGATCTTGACCGACAGCTTGTCATGGCCGTCGGCGAACACCTTGCTGGTCACCGTCACCGGCTGGCCCGCCACCGCTTTGACAGCGAACTGGCCACCATCAATGACCGGCGTGGTGCTCTCGATCGCAATGCGTGGCAACAGCAACGCCTGCGGCAAGGGTAATTTCGGGTTGTGCTCAAGCTCTGTCGGTTTTTCAGCAATCATCGAGCATCTCTCCTAACGCCCCATGGACGCGCTTGTGCCTGGTCGGACCTCAGTGCGTTCGGCTGTCCCTGAATGAACTCACTTAGATTCCGAGCCAAAAACTCAGTGGAAAGTTCAGACGGATTTACCTGCGGCGTCCCCCGGCAAAAAATCGGGAGTCAAAGTCCCCCCTCGACGGTCAACCGCTTTACTCCTGTCAACAACAAGCAGAAACGAGGCCATGTTCATGGGTATTCCAATTCCAGCTGAAACGCCTGATCCCAATATTGACGAGCCGACTCTACCGCCACCTGATCCAGCGCCAGACCCTACGCCTGTTCCAGAACAGGACCCGATACCACCTGGCATTCAGCCGCCGGTGGGAGACCCTCCGAGCGAGGAATCGCCGGTCAAGGCTTGATGCAAGAGTAGTTATAGATCCCGGCGAACGTGCTTGAGGTGGCTTCTTGAAGCACCCTTTTTTCGTCAATTGAAGCTACCGTCTGTCGCCTTTTTTTAGAAAAAGAGTCACATCGGAAAGAAAACGCACATAAAAAAGAGAAATGACTTACTGGGTCCTACAGTCATGTTTTGATTAGCATTACTTCGATATATTTCAGGCAATGACAATTAAACCCAGGTTTTAAAAGAACTTTAAAATGCACCTCAACCCACTTTATTTTTCAACATAAGAATCAGCACACAAGGACATTCCTGTATTTTTGCACGACCTTTCTTTCAAAACTGAATGATATTTCCTACGGGAACACATCCACTCATTTGCAGTTAACCCCGCAAATAGTTAAAACTGGCAATGGCACCATTACCACAGGACTAACAGTGATGAAAAAAGGCATGTACACAAGAGTTCTGACTCTTACAAGATTATTCGCAAAAGAACATTTAAACGAACCTATCGCTTTTTTTTGGATTATGATTTCCCCCTGTGCCCTTTTCTATTTTTTTGCAATAACCAGACAAGACACCAGCTACTTTCTGAGCAATTACACAGCCGCATCAGCGTGGTTCTACGCCTACATTTCGTCCAGCGTAGCATTATTTGGATTTGCCTTTTACATCATCGGGCGAAGAGAAAGTGGTTTTGTCCGATCATTCATCTACTCTCGGGAATCCAGGGCAATTTTTCTTTACTCCCACTTTCTCGCCTACTCGCTCATATCAATAGCCTATTGCGGAGCTTTCTACCCAGCAACACGCCTTCCTTTCGGAGGGTATGAACTCAAGGAATTTCTGGACATTACCCTGCGCTTCTACATTTGCTTTGTCATGTTTTGCATCTTGGGAATTGTGTTCGCGCTACCGCCCATTAATTTCCAAAACTCAAACACCCCACTATCAATTATTTCGTTCTGCATGCTGATTCTCGGTGTCATGGGGGCCAGCAGAACAAACGAAATGACAGACATTATAAATTCAGGCAATCCGCTGATGTTTGCCAACCGATTAATGGCTGAAGGCTTGGAACACAATAAATTCATCGTAATTACAATACTATTAACTTTTGCTGCGGCCTTCTCGGGAACGCTAAAATACTTAAGAATAAATCCAGTATGGAGCCGATACTAATGAAGAGTTTTCGTGCGGAGCGCATTGATTTTGCCTACGGAGATAAAGCGCTTTTAACCAAAGCATCCCTTAAAATCCCCCAAGGCTCCATCGTAGGTATATTGGGGCCAAACGGCTCTGGAAAAACAACATTCTTCGATATCGCCTGCGAACTCAAAAGCGTAAAATCAGGCGCGATACACAATGACTTTACTAAATTTTTATATTTATCCCAAATCATCACAACACCTCCTGCACTGCGCATGTGGGACATATTCAAAATGGTCACCGCACTTTCATCAGACGAACATATGTCACAACCCCAGGCACTAGACAAACTAAGCCTATGGAGCCCAGGCATAGTTGATCGATACAAAGACATCTGGAACAAAAAATCTTCGTTATGCAGTTATGGCGAAACACGCTGGTTTTTCACTCTGTCACTGCTGGCCATTTCTGCCGAATTCGTGATTCTCGACGAGCCTACCGCAGGCGTCGATCCAGAGTTCCGACACTACATATGGCAATGCCTTCATGGCGCTGCCAGGGAAGGTACCGCCATCCTGGTTTCGTCCCACAACGTCGATGAAGTGGTCAATAACTGTGACTATTTTTATATGATCAGCCAGCAGCGCTTCAATTATTTTGACAGCGGTTCCGAGTTCATGCGCCGGTATGGCGCCAACACTCTGGACGACGCGTTTATTCGTGCCGTCTCTGAACCTACGTTCGCAATGCGGACCGCGGTGCTGAAAAAACACTAATCCATGCCGCTCGCATCTACATTACCGAAGCAGAAGCCGACGCATTGACCGTCGCAGGCGCGGTGGATGGTCGTAAGCATTTGAAAGCTACTGTCAGTGGTTCGGTGATTTGACTGATCCAGATCACAGACAGCGTCAAGCGTCTGCGTTAGGGGTTGGCGTCTCGCTGTAACGGGGCCGCCGAGGGTGCTGCAACTTGTCGCAGGCAGACACCGCGCGCCCATCTGATCCGCTTTTTATTCCAATACCTGAGCCTGTTATGCAAACAGATCGCTGGTCATAGTGCATAGGCCTGATGGAGGCTGATGAGCGAAAGACCATGAGCGATAGAATCCCCGTCCGTTTAGTAGAAACATTCGAGCCTTCGCGTCCAAAGATGAAGGCCAAATCCAGCGACAACCTGATCCATACCCGCAGTTTCACCGGCTTGTTCCGAAACTTGCGAGTGAGCGGCGCGGGCTTTTTGTTCCTGGCGTTTTTTGGCACCGTGTGGCTGAACTGGGGTGGCCGTCAGGCGGTGCTCTGGGACTTGTCGGAAAGCAAATTTCATATCTTCGGCGCGACGTTCTGGCCGCAGGATTTCATTCTGCTCTCGGCGCTGCTGATCATCTGCGCCTTCGGATTGTTCGCGATCACCGTTTTCGCCGGCAGGGTCTGGTGCGGCTACACCTGCCCCCAGAGCTCCTTTACCTGGCTGTTCATGTGGTGCGAAAAGGTGACCGAAGGCGAGCGCAATCAGCGGATCAAGCTGCAAGCCGCGCCCTGGAGTCTGAACAAACTGATGCGTCGCTCGGCCAAGCACACGATGTGGCTGGCCATCAGCCTGCTCACCGGTTTGACCTTTGTCGGGTACTTCACGCCGATCCGGCCGTTGGCTAACGAGCTGCTGACTTTTCAAATGGCTGGAGTCAGTCTGTTCTGGGTGGTGTTTTTCACCGGTGCGACTTACATCAACGCTGGCTGGTTGCGCGAAGCGGTGTGTATGCACATGTGCCCCTACGCCCGCTTTCAGAGCGTGATGTTCGACAAAGACACCCTGACCATCTCCTACGACGTGGCCCGCGGCGAAAACCGTGGCCCGCGCAAACGCGGCGTTGCGTCGGAAGAGGTGGGTCTGGGTGACTGCATCGACTGCCAGCTTTGCGTGCAGGTCTGCCCCACCGGTATCGATATTCGTGACGGTTTGCAGATGGAATGCATTGGTTGCGCGGCGTGTATCGATGCGTGCGATTCGATCATGGACAAAATGGGCTATGCCCGCGGGTTGGTCAGCTATACCTCGGAGCATGAGCTGCAAGGTGGCAAGACCCGCCTGCTGCGCCCACGACTGATTGGCTACAGTGCGGTGTTGCTGTTAATGACCGGCGCGTTGGCACTGGCCTTGGTGGAGCGGCCAATGGTCTCGCTGGATGTCAGCAAGGACCGTGGGATGTTCCGGGAAAACAGCCTGGGCCAGATCGAGAACATCTACAGCCTGAAGATCATCAACAAGACCCAACAACGCCAGCAGTACCGTCTGGCTCTGGTGGATGGCGATGGCTTCCAGTTGCAGGGCAAGACTGAGCTGAGCCTGGCCGCGGGTGAGATTGTCGACGTGCCGGTATCGGTGGCGATGACCAGCGAGCGGCCGAGCAGCAGCTCGCAAAGCATCAGCTTCAAGATTGTCGACAGCGACGAGCCTGACATCTACAGCGTGGCGAAGAGCCGGTTTGTTGCACCGATGAATCGTTGAGCCTTTAGAATCCACCCCTCACCCTCTCCCCAAGGGGGAGAGGGTTAGGGTGAGGGGTCGATTTCCCTGACACCCAACACAAAAACCTAGCGACAAGGCTTTTCGATGAAACGCTACGAAAAATTCGCTGACGACATCGCTGAACTGATCCGCTCCGGGGTGCTCGGCCCCGGCCAGCGCGTGCCGTCGGTGCGCTACGCCAGCCAGACTTACGGGGTCAGCCCGTCCACGGTGTTCCAGGCGTATTACCTGCTGGAGCGTCGCGGACTGATCCGCGCCCGGCCGCGTTCCGGCTACTTCGTCAACACCCACGCGCCGAGCCCGTTCTCGGAGCCGGTGATCAGCAGCCAGGTCAGCGAATCCACCGAAGTCGACGTCAGTGAACTGGTGTTCTCGGTCCTCGATTCGATCAAGGACCCGAACACCGTGCCCTTTGGCTCGGCCTTCCCCAGCCCGACCCTGTTCCCGCTACAACGCCTGGCCCGCTCACTGGCCAGCGCCAGCCGCGAAATGGACCCTCGGATGGTGGTCACCGACATGTCGCCGGGCAACCCGCAACTGCGCAGGCAAATCGCCCTGCGCTACATGGTCGGCGGCTTGATGCTGCCCATGGAAGAACTGCTGATCACCAACGGCGCCCTCGAGGCCCTGAACCTGTGCCTGCAAGCGGTGACCGAACCCGGCGACCTGGTGGCCATCGAAGCCCCGGCCTTCTATGCCAGCCTACAAGTGCTCGAGCGGTTGAAGCTCAAAGCGGTGGAAATCCCTGTGCACCCACGGGACGGTATCGACCTTGGGGTTCTGGCACAAACCCTCGAACGGCATCCGATCAAGGCCTGCTGGTGCATGACCAGTTTCCAGAACCCCATGGGCGCGACCATGCCCGAAGCCAAGAAGCAGGAACTGGTGGAGTTGTTGCGCACGCATCAAGTGCCGCTGATCGAGGACGACGTCTACGCCGAGCTCTATTACGGCCAACAGGCGCCGAAACCGGCCAAGGCGTTCGATACCGAAGGCCTGGTGATGCACTGCGGCTCCTTCGCGAAAAGCCTGGCCCCTGGCTACCGCATTGGCTGGGTCGCCGCCGGACGCTACGCGCAGAAAATCGAACGCCTGAAGTTGATGACCTCACTCTGCGCCTCGATGCCAGCCCAGGCCGCCATTGCCGACTATCTGCAACACGGTGGCTACGACCGTCATCTGCGCAAACTGCGTTACGCACTGGAGGAACAGCAGAGCGCCATGCTCGCCGCCATCGCCCGCTACTTCCCGGCACAAACCCGCGTCAGCCAACCGGCTGGCGGCTACTTCCTGTGGCTGGAACTGCCGGCGCAGATGGATTCGTTGAAGTTGTTTCAGATGGCACTGGCGCAGGGCATCAGCATTGCGCCGGGACCGATTTTTTCACCGACACAGCGATTCAGGAATTGTATTCGATTGAATTACGGCAGCCCGTGGAATGAGGTTGCGGAGAAAGCGATGGAGACGTTGGGAAGGATTGTGCGGTCGTTTTGATGGTTTAGTGTCGCCTGAGCCACCGCTATCGCGAGCAAGCCCGCTCCCACACTTGATCTGCGTAAGCCCACTATGGTGTGAACAGCGCAGAACTAATGTGGGAGCGGCGGTGCGGCGATCCGACTTGCTCGCGATGAGGGCCGACCAGGCGATGCAGATCTAAAGAATTAGCGCCCACCGCCCAAATCCACAAACGTCCCGGTCGCATACGAGGCCTTGTCCGACAGCAGCCAGATAATCGCTTCGGCCACTTCATCGGGACGGCCGCCGCGGGCCATGGGGATACCGGATTCGAGTTTGCTGACCCGGTCCGGGTCGCCGCTCAGGGCGTGGAAATCGGTGTAGATGTAGCCAGGACGCACCGCGTTGACGCGAATCCCCTCGCCGGCCACTTCTTTGGACAGGCCAATGGTGAAGGTGTCCAGCGCGCCTTTTGAGGCTGCGTAGTCGACGTATTCACCTGGAGAACCCAGACGCGAGGCGACTGAGGAGACGTTGACGATACTGCCGCCCTGGCCGCCGTGTTTGGGCGACATGCGCAACACCGCGTGCTTGGCGCAGAGGATCGGCCCCAGCACGTTGGTTCTCATGACTTTGAGAATGCGGAATTCGGACATTTCATCGACCCGGGCCTTGTGCCCGACGGTGCCCGCGTTGTTGACCAGTGCCGTCACCCGGCCAAGCTCCGTATCGACCCGATGGAACAGGGACATGACTTCGTCTTCGATACTGACATCGGCGCGTACGGCAATCGCCTGGGCGCCCAGTGCACGGACTTGCTCGAGGACCTGCTGAGCAGCCTTCTCGTCCGCCTGGTAATTGATACAGATCCGATAGCCCTGCTGCGCTGCCAACAGTGCGGTGGCCGCGCCGATACCGCGGCTGCCGCCGGTGATGATGATGACTTTGTCCATGCTGTCTTTCCCCCATTCCAAGCGTAAGCAGTCGGGGCCAAGAATAACCGTCATCTGCGAGTTTTGCATGGACTGTGTGGCGTCTGTACGGACGCCATGAACGATAACGCGGTCTAATTAGTCAGCCCGCCGCCAGTTGCTCCGCCCGATTGATATCGGCCATGAAACGCTCGGCCGGCAGCGGATGCCCGAGCAGGTAACCTTGCAGCGAATCGCAACCCAATTGGGTCAGGAAATTCTGCTGCACATCGGTCTCCACGCCTTCGGCGACGATCCGTAACCCTAGCGCCTGGCCGAGGGCGACGATGGCTGAAACGATGGCGGCGTCGTCGCTGTCATGTTCCAGATCGCGGACAAAACCACGGTCAATTTTCAGTTCGTTGGCCGGTAAACGTTTGAGGTACATCAGGCTTGAGTAGCCGGTGCCAAAATCATCGATCGACAGGTCGACGCCCATTTCCGAGAGTTCCTGGAGCACCGTCATGCTCGCGTCCGCGTCGCTCATGGCGGTGGTTTCGGTGATTTCCAGGGTCAGACTGTTGGCCGGTAAGCGGTGCCGCTCCAGTGCGCTGGCCACGCTTTTTACCAGCCCCGCATGACAAAACTGCAAGGCCGACAGGTTCACCGCGATACGCCAACCGGTGTAACCCTGCACGTACCACTCACGCATCTGCCGGCAGGCTTCGTTCAAGACCCATTCGCCGATCGGGATGATCAGCCCGGTTTTTTCCGCCAGATCGATGAACTTGTCTGGCAACAGCATGCCGTGCTGCGGATGCACCCAACGCAGCAAGGCCTCGGCTCCCACAGGCTGGCCGTTGCTGGCATCGAATTTTGGCTGGTAATACAGACTGAATTGCTTGTGCTCGACGGCGGCGCGCAGGTCTTGCAGCAATTGCAGTTGCTTACGAGCGTTGGTGTTCATCGAAGCGTCGAAGAAGCGATAACCGTTTTTACCGGTGCCTTTGGCGTGGTACATCGCCGCGTCGGCGTTCATCAGCAATTCTTGAGCGGTCTCACCGTTACCGGGAAAAAGCGCGATGCCGATGCTGGCGGATATTTGCAAGTCATGCTCGGCCACCCGGAACGAGCGCGAGACCAGCCCTACCTGACGGGCCGCCAGGCGCAGGGCATCGTCCGGTTCGCCGAGCTGCACCAGCAACACGAATTCGTCACCACCGATACGCGCCAGAGTGTCCTGGCTGCGCAATTCCTCACGCAAGCGCAGGCCGACCTCACGCAGCAACTGGTCGCCCATGTGATGGCCGAAGGCATCGTTGACCGGTTTGAAACCGTCCAGATCGATGAACATCAACGCAAAACAACCACCCTGCTCCTGCACTAGATTCATCGCTTGATCAATGCGATCAGCCAGCAGCACCCGGTTTGGCAATCCGGTCAGGGTGTCGTGCAGGGCCAGTTGGGTAAGCTCCTGATTGGCCAGGGTCAAGGAGTCGGCCAGTTCAGCCGTGCGGGCTTCAAGGCGGGCATCGAGGATGGAGGTCAGCAAAGCGATACACAGCACCGCCAGGGTGGTGACCAGCACCAGGTTGTCCAGCCCCTTGCCGCTCAGGCCGTTGAGCGCTGCGCCACAAAAACTGCCGTCGGCGAAACGCGCGGCGGCCATGCCGGTGTAATGCATGCCGACAATGGCGATGCCCATGATGACCGCTGCACCACCACGGGCGAATCTTACGTAAGGGGTGTTCTGGCGCAGCCGGAAGGCAATCCACAGCGCAGCGGCTGAAGCGCCGACGGCAATCAACAAGGACGCGCTGAATAGCGCCGGGTCGTAATCAATACCCGGCTGCATGCGCATGGCGGCCATGCCGGTGTAGTGCATGGCGCTGATCCCGGCGCCCATGATCAAGGCACCGACCCCCAACTGCCAGGCTGGCAGGCGCGGCTGACTAACCAGCCACAGAGCAAAACCTGAGGACAGGATGGCGATCAACAGGGATAACAGGGTGATCGAGACGTCATAACCGAGGTCGATCGGCAACCTGACGGCCAGCATGCCGATAAAGTGCATCGACCAGATGCCGACCCCCATGGCCAGCGCCCCGCCCGCCGTCCACAAATGAACCGCCCGGCCTTTGGCTGTAGCTATACGTCCGGTGAGGTCGAGAGCGGTATAAGAGGCGAGAATCGCTACACACAGGGAGATCAAAACCAGCGCGGGGGAATAGCTACCGATGAGCATGGGATTTCTCGTGACCAATAAGCCGAACCGCATCCATGCTCGGGGGCAAAGTGGGCGATTGTACCGATTGCGCTAAAGAACGCACTGAGAAAAATTATCAATAGGCCATTAGTCTGGCTAGACGATGATTTGATCGTTCCCACGCTCCCGCGTGGGAATGCAGCCAGTGACGCTCTGCGTCACATCGCAAGCGGACGCGGAGCGTCCCGGGAGGCGTTCCCACGCAGAGCGTGGGAACGATCTGGGAGCTAAGGCTGACGCCCTACTCCTTCTCACTCACCTGCAGCTGCCCGTCCCAGCCACCACCCAACGCGGCGATCAGTTGTACGCTGGTAACCAAACGGCTTTGCAGCAACGTCAGTACGCTGCGCTCGTTGCTCAGGGCGGTGGCCTGGACCACCACCACATCGAGGTAAGCAATCAAACCGGCTTTGTACTGGTTCTGGGTCAAGCGCAAGGATTCGCGGGCCGATTCCAGAGCCTGCTGGCGCACGACTGCTTCGTCCTCCAGCACTTTCAATTGCACCAGGAAGTTCTCCACCTCACGGAAGCCGTCGAGCACGGTCTGCCGGTATTTGGCCACCGTCTGGTCGTAGACGGCTTCAGTACGATTGACTTCCGCCGAGCGCTGGCCGCCGTCGAACAGGGTCATGGCCAGTTTCGGTCCCACCGACCAGAAGCGGTTTGGCAGGCTGACCCAGTTGGCGAAGGTACTGCTGCTGTAGCCGCCGCTCAGGCTCAGAGTCAGATCTGGATAGTAGGCGGCTTCGGCCACGCCGATATTAGCGTTTGCAGCAATCACCGAGCGCTCGGCAGAAGCAATGTCGGGACGGCGTTCAAGCAGCTGCGACGGCAGGCCCAAGGGAATCTGCGGCAATACCGGAATGTCCTGGGTCTCCGCCAGACTGAACTCTGCCGGCGGCACACCGGTCAGCACGGCGATGGCGTTTTCCAGTTGCGCCCGCTGCCAGATCAGGTCGATAAGGTCGGCTTGGGTGCTTTTGAGCTGGGTTTGCGCCTGGGCGACCGCGGCTTTGCCGGATACACCGGCGCGGTATTGGTTTTCGGTCATTGTCAGCGAGCGCTGATAGGTCTCGACCGTCGCTTCCAACAGTCGCTTCTGCTGATCCATTACCCGCAGTTGCAGGTAGCTCTGCACCAGTTGCGACTGTTGGCTCAGGCGCATCGCCGCCAGATCCGCGAAGCTGGCCTCTGCGCTGGCCTCATTGGCTTCCAGGCCTCGACGTAATTTGCCCCAGACATCCGCCTCCCAACTCACGCCCAGTTGGGTGTTGTAGGTGTCGCGAATGCCGCTGCTGGAACTGGTCAAGCTCGAACTGCTGCTGCCGGTGCCCTGGCTGGAGCGGGTTTTCCCGGCGCTCAGGTTCACACTGGGAAAGAACGAACCTCGCGCGCTGCGGACCAACGCCTGGGCCTGACGGTACTGAGCTTCGGATTGGGCGACGGTCTGGTTGGCGCTGTTGAGTTTCTCGATCAAACCATTGAGTTGCTGATCACCGTACAGTTCCCACCAGGCACCGCGTGCCAGGGAGTCGCTGGGGCTAGCCTGACGCCAGCCTTGAGCTTCTTTGTATTGAGCTGGAGCACTCAACTCAGGACGCTGGTAATCCGGACCGATAGCGCAGGCACTGAGCATCAGCCCGCTCAGGGCTAAACTGAGCAGACGCGAACCGCGGGCCATGACCAGGTGTTGGGCGGACAGCACGGGAACTTTGGGAAGCGAATGGTCAGTCATAGCGGAGTTTCCAGAGCAGCATCGGTACGTATCCCACGCCAGTGATTGAAGCGGTGGCGCAGACGGTCGAGATAGAGGTAAACCACCGGGGTGGTGTAAAGGGTCAGGACTTGACTGAAGATCAACCCGCCGATAATCGTCAGCCCCAGCGGCTGACGCATTTCCGCACCTTCGGCGGTGCTCAACAGCAACGGCATGGCCCCGAGAATCGCCGCCAGAGTGGTCATCAGAATCGGTCGCAGGCGCAGCAGGCAAGCGCTGCGGATCGACTCTAGCGGCGCCATCCCCCGCTGACGTTCAAACTGCAGCGCCAGGTCGATCATCAGAATCGCGTTTTTCTTCACCACACCGATCAACAGGAACAGCCCAAGCAACGAAATCAGGCTGAACTCACCGCCGAACGCGTAAATCGACAGTAACGCGCCGACCCCGGCTGACGGCAGCGTTGAAAGAATAGTCAGCGGGTGAATGTAGCTTTCATAAAGCACCCCCAGCACCAGGTACACCGCCACCAGCGCACCAAGAATCATCCATGGCTGGCTCTTTTGCGTCGCGGCGAAGGCGTTCGCGGTACCGGCCATCTTAGCGATCACCTCTTCCGGTAGCCCGACCTTGGCGATAGCCCGCTCGATGGCCGCAGTACCCTGTTCGACGGTGACGCCTTCGGCCATGTCGAAGGTAATGCTTTCAGAAGCGAACTGCCCTTCATGGCTGACCCGGTCGTTTTCCAGGCTGTTTTCGTAATGGGCGATACCCGACAGCGGAATGCGCACACCTGCGGCGGTAATCACCTGCACCTGATTGAGGGTAATCGGGTCCTGGGCATATTTCGGATTGACCTCCATCACCACCTGATACTGATTGAGGCTGTCATAGATGGTGGAAATCTGCCGCTGGCTGTAGGCGTTGTTCAACACCGCAGTGACCATCTCCATGTCTATGCCCAGGCGCTTGGCCTGATCGCGGTCAACCACCAGCGTCACCTGCTGGGCACCGCGCCCTTCGCGGGCATCGATGGCCGTCAGTTCGGGCAAGGCCTTGAGCGCCGTGACGACTTTCGGGTACCACTCGCGCAATGCTCCCAGATCGCCGCTTTGCAGGATGTAGGAGTATTGCGAAGTGGTCTGCTCACGACCGCCACCGAATTGCAGATCCTGGTCGGCCATGAGCATCAATTGCGCGCCGGGCACCTTGGGCACCGACTTGCGCAGGCGCTCGATGACTTTCTGTGCCGACAACTGACGTTCCTTGATCGGCTTCAGACGCACCAGCATGAAGGCGTTGTTGGTACCGTTGTTGCCGCCAATAAAGCCAGCGACGCTTTCCACAGACGGGTCAGCCAATACCGCACGCCGGAAGGTTTCCATCTTCGGTTGCATCACATTGAACGACAGACCGTCATCACCGCGCACGAAGCCAATCAACTGACCGGTGTCCTGCTGCGGCAGGAAGGTTTTCGGCACCACCACATACAGCGCGACGTTGACTCCGATGGTGATCAGCAGGCTGAGCAAGGTCAGCCGCCGATGGCGCAACACCCAGTCCAGGCTGCGGGCATACCCGCTGACCATCCACTCATTGGCCCGCTGACTCCAGCGTTGCAGCCGGTTTTCCTGGCCCGGAATGTGGGGCTTCAGCCAGCGCGCACAGAGCATCGGCGTCAGGGTCAGCGAGACCACCAGCGAGACCACGATGGACGCCGCCAGGGTGATGGAAAACTCGCGGAACAGGCTTTCGATGATGCCGCCCATAAACAGGATCGACAAGAACACCGCCACCAGCGAAACGTTCATTGACAGCAGCGTAAAACCTACCTCTTGGGCCCCTATATACGCGGCTTTCATCGGCGGCACACCTTGGTCGATGTGCCGGGAAATGTTCTCCAGCACCACGATGGCGTCGTCCACCACCAGCCCGGTGGCAAGGATCAGCGCCATCAGCGACAGGTTGTTCAGGGAAAATCCGTAGAGGTACATGACGGCAAACGTACCGACCAGCGACACCGGCACGGCCAGGGTCGGGATCAACGACGCGCGGAAGTTACCGAGGAACAGAAATACCACCAGAATGACCAGTGTTACGGCAATCAGCAGGGTCATTTCCGCTTCGTGCAAGGTGGCCTTGATCACCGGTGAGCGGTCCATGGCAAGGTTCAGCTTGACGCTGGCCGGCAACACCGCCTGCAACGCCGGCAGCTGAGCTTTGATCTCGTTGACCGTCTCGATGATGTTGGCCCCGGCCTGACGGTTGATCACCAGCAGCACCGCCGCGTCATCGTTGAAGAAGCCGCTGTTGTAACGGTCTTCGACGCCATCGCTGACCTTTGCCACATCACTCAGGCGCAACGCCGAGCCGTTCTGGTAGTGAATGATCAGCGGTTCGTAATCCTTGGCCTTCTCCAATTGGTCATTGGCCTGCACCTGCCACATGCGCTGGTCGTCTTCGACCGAGCCTTTGGGCCGGCGTACGTTGGCATTGGCGATGGTATTGCGCACATCGTCCAGCGCCACGCCGTATTGGCTGAGCAACTGCGGCTCCAGCTCGATGCGCACTGCTGGCAGCGAACTGCCGCCGATCTGCACTTCACCGACGCCCGGCACCTGAGACAGGCTTTGCGACAGAATGGTCGAGGCCAGGTCATAGAGCTGGCCCTTTTGCAGCACGTCCGAGGTCAGTGACAGGACCATGATCGGTGCCTGGGACGGGTTGACCTTTTTGTAGGTCGGCATGCTGCGCATACCACTGGGCAGCAAGTTGCGCGAGGCGTTGATAGCTGCCTGCACTTCCCGCGCTGCGCCGTTGATGTCGCGATCGAGGTCGAACTGCAGGATCACCCGGGTCGAGCCCTGGCTGGATCGACTGCTCATGGTGTTGACCCCGGCGATGGTGCCGAAGGAGCGCTCCAGCGGTGTCGCCACGGTCGACGCCATGACTTCCGGACTGGCACCCGGCAAGCTGGCCTGAACCACGATCACCGGGAAATCCATCTGCGGCAGCGGTGCCACCGGCAGCAGGCCGAAGCTCACGCCACCCAGCAACAGGATCGCCAGGCTCAGGAGCATGGTCGCCACCGGGCGTTTGATGAACGGACCGGAGAGGTTCATGGCTCAACCGGCTCCAGACGGTCCGGCGCTGGCCGCCAGCGTCGAGCGAGACGGTCGAAGTACAGGTAGATCACCGGTGTGGTGAACAGCGTCAACACCTGGCTGACCAGCAGCCCGCCGACCATCACCAGACCCAGTGGTTGACGCAGTTCAGCACCGGAGCCGGTGGCAAGCATCAACGGCACAGCACCAAACAGCGCCGCAAGCGTCGTCATCAGAATCGGCCGGAACCGCAGTAATGCTGCTTGATAGATCGCTGCTTCCGGTGCCATGCCCTGATTGCGTTCAGCATCGAGGGCGAAGTCGATCATCATGATCGCGTTCTTCTTGACGATACCAATCAGCAAAATAATGCCGATGATCGCGATCATCCCCAGGTCATTGCCGCTGAGGATCAATGCCAGCAAGGCGCCTACCGCCGCTGACGGCAAGGTCGAAAGAATGGTGATCGGGTGGATGTAGCTCTCGTAGAGCACGCCGAGCACGATGTACATGGTCACCACCGCCGCCAGAATCAACAGCAAGGTGCTCGACAGCGACGCTTCAAAAGCCTGAGCGGCGCCCTGGAACTGAGTCTGCACGCCAATCGGCATGCCGATGTCCTTCTGCACGCTATTGATCAGCTCGACCGCCTGCCCCAACGCCACGCCGGGCGCCAGGTTGAAGGACATCATCACCGCCGGGAACTGCCCGATATGGGTGATCGCCAGTTGTGCCTGACGCTCTTCGATATGCGCCAGACTGGACAACCGCACCTGGCCGCCATCGGTGGTTTTGACGTGGATCTGCTCAAGTGCCTGCGGACCGATCTTCTCGCCGGACTGCGCCTGCAGCACCACGCGGTACTGGCTGGCCTGGGTGTAGATGGTGGAGATCTGCCGCTGGCCGAAGGCGTCATACAGCGCATCCGTGATGTTCGACACCGACACGCCGATCCGCGACGCCGCATCGCGGTCGATCACCAGAAAGACCTGCAAACCCTTGTCCTGCAAGTCGCTGGCAACATCGGTCAATTCCGGATGTTTGGCCAAGGCCTCGACCAGCCGGCTGCTCCAGAGGCTGAGCATCTCGGCATCCGGCGAGGACATGCTGAACTGGTACTGCGTGCGGCTGACCCGGTCTTCGATGGTCAGATCCTGCACCGGCTGCATGAACAGGCGGATGCCCACCAGCTTGTCCAGCTCGGGCTGCAAGCGCGTAATCACCTGGGTTGCACTCAGGTCACGCTGGTTATGGGGCTTGAGGTTGATCAGCAGCCTACCGCTGTTCAGCGTGGCGTTATCGCCGTCGACGCCAATGTAGGACGACAGGCTCTGCACTGCCGGGTCTTGCAGGATAATTTTGGCCAGTTCTTGCTGGCGCTGGCTCATGGCCGCGAACGAGATCGACTGCGGTGCTTCGGAAATGCCCTGAATCACCCCGGTGTCCTGCACCGGGAAGAACCCCTTGGGCACCACCATATAGAGGAACACCGTCAGGCCCAGGGTGGCGATGGCCACCAGCAGGGTCAGTGGCTGGTGCTTGAGCACCCACTGCAACTTGCGCCCGTAGGCGGCGATCAACCAGTCAATCCAGGCACCGCTGGCCCGGTAGAAACGGCCCTGCGCCTCGATCTTGGGTTCACGCTTGAGTAAACGCGCGCACATCATCGGCGTCAGGGTCAGAGAAACGACCAAAGAAATCAGGATCGCCACCGCCAGGGTGATGGCGAACTCGCGGAACAAGCGCCCGACCACGTCGGCCATGAACAGCAGTGGAATCAGTACCGCGATCAGCGACAGGGTCAGCGAGATCAGGGTGAAGCCGATCTGCTTGGCGCCCTTGAGTGCCGCCATCATGGGGCTGTCGCCCTCCTCGATGAAGCGCGAAATGTTTTCCAGCATGACGATCGCGTCATCCACCACAAAACCGGTGGCGATGGTCAGTGCCATCAGGGTCAGGTTGTTGACCGAGAAGCCGGCCAGGTACATCACACCAAAAGTACCGATCAGCGACAGCGGCACGGCCACCGATGGAATGATGGTCGCGCTGGCACGGCGCAGAAACAGGAAGGTCACCATCACGACGAGGGCAATGGCAATCAGCAGTTCATGTTGCACGTCGGTGACCGAGGCGCGGATGGTCTGGGTGCGGTCGGTCAGCACGGTCACGTCGAGGCCAGCCGGCAGGTTATCGGTGATGCTCGGCAGCAACGCCTTGATCCGGTCGACCACTTCGATCACGTTTGCGCCCGGTTGACGCTGGATGTTCAGCAATACGGCCTGGTTTTCATTGGCCCAGGCAGCCAGACGTTCGTTTTCGGCACCGTCAACGATCTGTGCCACATCCTTCAGGCGCAGCGGCGCGCCGTTTTTATAGGCGAGGATCAGTTCGGCGTAGTCCTTGGGCGAGGTCAACTGGTCGTTGGCATCGAGCATCGACACCCGGGTCGGGCCGTCGAAGTTGCCCTTGGGCTGGTTGACGTTGGAGGCAGCGATCAGGGTGCGCACGTCCGAGAGGTTCAAGCCATTGGCCGCCAGGGCTTCGGGGTTGACCTTGATCCGCACCGCCTGACGCTGACCACCGGCGATGCTGACCATGCCGACGCCGCTGATCTGGGCGATCTTCTGTGCCATGCGGGTATCGACCAAATCATTGAGCTTGGGCAACAGCATGGTCTTGGAGGTGATGGCCAGGGTCAGCACCGGGGTGTCCGCCGGGTTGACCTTGTTGTACACCGGCGGCGCCGGCAAGTCCTTGGGCAACAGGTTGGTGGCGGCGTTGATCGCCGCCTGCACCTGCTGCTCGGCGACATCCATATTGATGTCCAGATTGAAACGCAAGGTCAGCACCGAGGCACCGCCAGAGCTGGTCGAGGCCATCTGGGTCAGGCCGGGCATTTGCCCGAACTGACGCTCCAGCGGCGCGGTGACCGCACTGGTCATCACGTCCGGGCTGGCGCCTGGATAGAGCGTCATCACGCGGATGGTCGGGTAATCGACCTGGGGCAATGCCGAAACCGGTAACAGCCGATAGGCGATCAGACCGGCCAGAATAATGGCCAGCATGCTCAGGGTAGTGGCTACCGGTCGGAGGATGAACAGCCGCGAGATGTTCATGCGCCGCCCTTTTTCGCCTTGTCGGTGGCTGCCGGTTCAACCGCGGTGTTTGCTGGTTTGCCCTGGCGCTCAGTCGGTGTGGTCGGAACCTCCAGGCGGTCGTTGACCACTTCTACCTCACTGCCCTCCTTCAGGCGGTCGGTGCCTTCCAGGACCACACGATCGCCCGGGGCCAGGCCTTCGGTAATAACCGTTACATTGCCGTCGCTGGCGCCGACTTTCAGTGGGTGGATCTTGACCTTTTTGTCGCCGTCCAGTGCATAAACGAAGGTGCCGTTGTTGCCAAACTGAATTGCCGCCGACGGCGCCAGCACCACGTCTTTCAGGGTATCGGCGAGCAAGCGCACATTGACGAACTGATTGGGGAATAGTGTTTGATCGCGATTCTCGTAGCGCGCCTTGAATTTCAGGGTGCCTGTGGTGATGTCAATCTGGTTATCCAGACTCTGCAACACACCGGTAGCCTGCAACTTCACGTCGCCACGGTCCCAGGCTTCCACCGGCAATTTGGCGCCGCTGCGATAACGCTCAAGCACTGTCGCCAGGTTGCTTTCCGGTAAGGTGAAAGCCACGCTGATCGGTTGGGTCTGGGTAATGATCACCAGTGCCGTGGTGTCATTGGCTGCCACCAGGTTGCCGACGTCCAGTTGACGCAAGCCCAGGCGCCCGGCGATGGGTGCGCGAATCTTGGTGAACTCCAGGTTGAGTTTGGCGTCATTGACCGCGGCCTGGTTGGTCTTGACCGTGCCCTGATATTGGCCCACCAGCGCGGCGGCGGTGTCCAGGGTCTGCTTGGCGATACTGTCTTCGGCGTACAGACCACGGTAGCGCTCCATATCGACCTGGGCGTTTTTCAGTTGCGCCTGATTCTGCAGCAAGGTGCCTTCGGCCTGAAGCAAGGCATTCTGGTACGGACGCGGGTCGATTTCGGCCAGCAAGTCACCGGCCTTGACCATCTGCCCTTCATCGAACGCAATCCTGACCAGCTCACCGGCCACCCGGCTGCGCACATTGATGGTGTTCAGCGCCGTGACCGTGCCCAACGCTTTGTAGTACACCGGGAAATCCCCGCGTGTTGCCGGCGCCACGCGCACCGGAACCGGTCCGGCTGCCCCACCGAAACCCGGGCGCATCATGCCGGACTTGCCGGTATGCCCGCTGGCGGCCTTCTGCCCTGCTGCGTCTTTATGAGCAACGTCAGTTGGCCAGAACTTCCAGCACAGACCCGCGATGACCAACAGGACAAGCAGGCCGAACAGCCAGCGACGGGGATTACGGGAAGCGGAGGATTGCATGGAGTGATCAACCATTGGGCGCGTGAGCATCTTCTACGGAAGACTGAAAGATAAGCACTGGCGGGGATTTAGCAAAGCGCCTTTACCGGCAATTTACCTTGGGTTTACGTAACTGGATGTTTGGGTAAAGCACTGAAGCGCAAATAAAAACGGCCTGGACAGGGCCAGGCCGTTAACAACGGTAAAACCTGTTACTTCAAAACGGCCAACGCAGCTTCGTAGTCAGGCTCTTCAGCGATTTCTTTAACCAGTTCGCTGTGCAACACAGTGTCGTTTTCGTCGAGGACAACAACGGCACGGGCAGTCAGGCCTTTGAGTGGACCGTCAGCAATGGCCACACCGTAGTTCTCGATGAACTCGGCGCCACGCAGGGTGGACAGGTTCTGGACGTTTTCCAGACCTTCGGCGCCGCAGAAACGTGCCTGGGCGAACGGCAGGTCAGCCGAGATGCACAACACAACGGTGTTGGCCACGTCGTTGGCCTGGGCATTGAACTTGCGCACGGACGTGGCGCAGGTCGGGGTGTCGATGCTTGGGAAAATGTTCAGCACTTTGCGCTTGCCGGCAAAGCTGGCCAGGGTAACGTCAGACAGATTGCCTGCCACCAGAGAGAAGGCTGGGGCCTTGGAACCGGCTTGTGGCAGTTGGCCGTTGACTTGAACCGGGTTGCCTTTAAGAGTGACTTGAGCCATGAACGGAGTCCTTTTAAGCAGGGTTTTTGTGAAAAATATTCAGCGTTTCGCGGAGCCGAAGTTAAACACGAAAGCGCCTTGCAGCCTATCCCGGAATGCTGACAGATCGCTCAGAATCCATAACCTGAATTGTCCTGCTTGCTGCGTTGAATGACAGACTGCTTTCGCGGGCAAGCCTCGCTCCCACATTAGATCTCGGTCTCCTGTGGGAGCGTGGCTTGCCCGCGATACGCCGGGGGCGCGCTCGACTGACGCGGTCAACCTGCCGGAGCGACCTGCTCCAGGGCTTGATTCACCAACAGCTGGCTCAACTCAATCATCTGCTGAATCGCCAGCGCAACGCTGCGCCGCGAGCCTTCGAGCTCAAAGGCCAAATCGCTGGCGATGGCATTGACACTGGCGAGCGTCTCGGAGGCGTTGGCCAAGAGGGTTTCGGTGTGAAGACCAGGGACGACGGCGAAGATGTTCACTGGACGGGTGTCAGCGAGCCTGGATTTGTCCAATGGCGGCGCAAAGTGGTGATCGAGGGCCCGTTCGGCGGCCTCGTGAAGCTTGGTGGGATCCAGGGAGTCGTAAGGCGAAATGTTTTCGGTTTCAGGTGGATCGGGGGTGACTTTGATCATGGTGAAGCTCCTTTCGTTGGGGAGCCGCCACCGTCTGCCGCCAAGCAGATTTGGGTGGCGGATTGCACAAGGTTGGCGGACCGGTACGAAAGGCACCCGGCACCCCCGAAGGGGTCCTTGCGCAACCCGCCATGACACAAGAATGCGGACGAAAAAAAACGCCTGCAATCGTGTTGGGGGCGCTGTTGCGCCTTTCGAATGTCGGACCGCCAAGCCCGTTCGCTGATTTTGCAGCGACCCGCGAAGGTTAGCCGCGCACCGTATTCAACGCAACCCCGAAATCCTGTGAGAAGAATCCCACCCACACGCGTGATCTGCATCAGCCCACGATAGTGTGATCAGCACAGCACAAACGTAGCAGCTGGCGAAGCCTGCGTTCGAGTACGCAGCAATCGCAATCGGGTGAACCACCTATTTTCAGGGAGAAAGCGTTAGCCGGTTTTACGACCGCTACGTCCGAATGCGGCCCAGACCGGACGCAGCCTTCGGTAGCTGCTACGAAGAGCTTGCCCGTGCAGACCGCAAGCGTCCCCTCCCTCCTGCATCGTTGTGGACACAAAAGCAGCGAACCCGCGCCCAAAAACCATCAAATGAATGCTTCCGACTGGCTAACCCGCCGTTCCCTGCTAATTTCATCTGAAGCGTCCTACAGGCTTGCTAGAGCGAAAAGCCTTATCAATCGGCCATGAAGTGCCGAGTCGTCCACTGAGCCAGGGAATCGGGGAATCATGTCGATAAAATACTACATGCCCGCCATGCTCTTGGCCGCAACATTGTGGCCTGCGCTTTGTGTCCTTGCGGACAACGCTGAGGAGGCCAACAAGAGCAACAACCCTCTGAACTTCGCGCCCGGAATGGACCTGCAGGACTACTACACCCCGAGAATCTACGACACCAGCGCCCACACCAACGACCTGCTGGTGCGCGGCACCTTGCCGATTGCACCTAATGATTTCGTCCCTGCCCCACAGTTGATACGGGCCACTGCGCCGATCAGCACGCGCCCCGATCCCCATGGGGGCTACACCACTGGCGAAGGTGATCTGAACCTGTTCGATATCTTCCTGCTCAAGACCGACGGCGTGCAGTTGGGCATCGGCCCGCAGATCACCATTCCGTTCGCCGACCAGGACGAACTCGGGACAGGCAAGTGGCAGGCAGGTCTGGTGGCCATTGCCATCGACTCCTCTCCCCGCGGCTTGCTCGGTGCACAGGTGCAGTACCAAAGCTCGTTTGCCGGCGACAGCGATCGCCAGCATGTTGAAACGGCGACCTTCCAGCCGTTCATCACTCACAACCTGTCCAAGGGTTGGTATCTACGCTCTACCGCCATCTGGACGTTCGACCTGAGAAACGACACCCATTACATCCCCCTTGGTTTTGGTGGCGGCAAGGTCTGGAAGTCCGGCGACAACGTGCTCAACGCCTTCATCGAACCGCAATGGACAGTGGAACGCAACGGCAATGGCCAGCCGCAGTTCACGCTGTTGGCCGGACTGAATGTCACCTTCGGAAAATGAGGAAATTCCTATGAATGGTTTACTTCGCGCTGCTGGATTCAGCCTGATGGCGCTTTTCGCAAGTTGTGGTGTCGGTGCTCAGACTGTGCAGAGTCATGCGGCGTCGGCTGCCTCCGACACACCGGTCGAAGCCCAGGGGATAGACAAGATTGATCGTTCCCGCGCTCCCACGTGGGAACGATCATTGCCTAGACAATCAATCTGCCTCACATCGCCTTCAGCTTCAAAAACGACTGATTCAGGTCCGCAGCCCAGCCATCGATAACATTCTGGTGTACACACTCCCCGTAGGAGCTGCCGCAGGCTGCGATCTTTTCGCTTTGCTCCTGCGCCACTCAACGCCGTCGAAACAACGGCCGTGGCTCGATCACCGAGCGGCCGTACAACACGCTCATCCCGGCCAGGCCCTTGAGCGCGTCTTCGGCGGATTTGTCTTCACGCACCGCAAAGGCATCGAAACCGCATTGGCGCATATGGCTGAGCTGGTCACGCAGCACATCGCCAATCGCGCGCAACTCACCCTTCCAGCCCAATCGGGTCCGCAGCAGATAAGCCTGGCTGTAGGCGCGACCATCGCGAAAGCTCGGGAAATCCAGGGCAATCAGCGGCAGGTTGGTGAGCCACGGGGTCAGGTTTTCCACTTCGTCGTCAGGGCCGAGCCAGACGCCTTCGCGCGGTGTCGTAGCCTTGGCACTGCGCGCAAGCCACTGGGACAGCGGCAGAATCAGCTGTCCCGTCGGCAATTCATCTGCCGCGTCACGAACCAACTGCCAGGAGTCGTCACGCATCCACTCGGCGACACCCTCTCGCAATCGCAGCAGATTGTTCATTCCGAGACCTCCAGAACCTTCGGATAGACTCGCTCCTTGAACGGCTCCAGGCCAATGCGCTGCAAGGTGTCGACAAATAGCTCTTCGCTTTCCCGGTACCGGGCGAAGGTGGCGATGATCCGCTCGATGACGTCCGGTACCTCGGCAGCGCTGAAAGACGGGCCGATCACCTTACCCAAGGCGCTGTTCTTGCCCTGGGAGCCGCCGAGGGTGATCTGGTACCACTCGCTGCCGTTTTTATCGACGCCAAGGATGCCGATGTTGCCGATGTGGTGGTGACCGCAAGCGTTCATGCAACCGGAGATGTTGAGGCTGATATCCCCCAGATCGTGCAGGTAATCCAGATCGTCGAAACGCGCTTGAATGGCCTGAGCAATGGGGATCGACTTGGCGTTGGCCAGGGCACAGAAGTCGCCGCCGGGGCAGGCGATGATATCGGTCAGCAAGCCGACATTGGCGCAGCCCAGCCCCTGCTCACAGGCCAGGCACCACAGTGCAAAAAGATCGGCCTTGGGCACATCCGGCAGCACGATGTTCTGTTCATGGGCGATGCGAATTTCGCCAAAGCCGAACTGCTCGGACCAGTCGGCGACCGCTTCCATTTGCTCTGCGGTGACGTCACCCGGTGGTGAGCTGATGCCGGGTTTGGTCGACAACACCACGCTGGCGTAGCCCGGCACTTTGTGCGGCTGCACATTGCGCGAGACCCAGCGGGCGAAGGCCGGGTTTTCGCTCAGACAGGTACCGAAATCCAGATCAGTATCCGCAAGCGTACGATAGGCCGGCGGCACAAAGGCACTGGCTACGCGCTTGTATTCGACGTCAGTCAACTGCGCCGGGCCGTCCTTGAGGTGCTGCCACTCCTCCTCCACTTCCTTGGCAAAAGCTTCAATGCCCAGAGCTTTGACCAGAATCTTGATCCGCGCCTTGTACTTGTTATCGCGTCGGCCATGACGGTTGTAGACCCGCAACACGGCCTCGACATAGGACAGCAGGTGCTGCCACGGCAACCCCTCGCGAATCTGCAAACCAAGAATTGGCGTACGCCCCAGACCACCCCCGACGATCACCCGTAACAGCATCTGGTCGTTGGCATCGCGATAAAGATACAGACCAATGTCATGCATCATGATTGCCGCGCGGTCCTGCTTGGCCGAGCAGATGGCGATCTTGAATTTACGCGGCAGGAAGAGGAATTCCGGGTTGATGGTCGACCACTGCCGCAGGATCTCCGCCAGCGGGCGCGGGTCCAGCAACTCGTCGGCGGCAACCCCGGCAAAGGCTTCGGTGGTGATGTTGCGCACGCAGTTGCCGGACGTCTGGATCGCGTGCATTTCCACCTGGGCCAGGCGTTCGAGGATGTCCGGCACCTGGGCCAGTTCAATCCAGTTGAATTGCATGTTCTGCCGGGTGGTGAAGTGGCCGTAACCACGATCGTAATCCCGGGCGATACTCGCCAAGGTGCGCATTTGTTGCGCACCGAGGGTGCCGTAGGGAATCGCGACCCGCAGCATGTAGGCGTGCTTTTGCATGTACAGACCGTTTTGCAGGCGTAGCGGCAGAAACTCTTCTTCGCTCAGTTCGCCACCCATAAAGCGTTCCACCTGATCGCGAAACTGCGCGACCCGCTCAAAGACCAGGGCACGGTCATAGTCGTCATAGTGATACATGTCGCTACCTCATCATCAGGGCTGACCGCGCTCTATCGGCTGGTTCTGGAGAAAACGACTATGGACCTGCAGCTCAGTGCGTTACAGATTCAGGTGAACACTAAAAAACCATATCAGCGCTGAGTACACCGCCACTGGCATGCGCTTTTATCTGATCCGTATTAATGAAGTTTTTCTGAGTCTGTTTTGTTTCACCCATGCTTTCTACAGTTCACGGCATGCCAGACCGGGTGGCCTGGCAAGACTTTGCAACCGTGGAAGAATTGACCATGAGCACAGCAGCAATCGGACAGGCCTATAACTACAAGGTCGTCCGCCAATTTGTCGTGGCAACAGTGGTGTGGGGCATTATCGGGATGGCAATGGGCGTATGGATCGCCTCGCAACTGGTCTGGCCACAAATGAATCTGGACCTGCCGTGGACCACCTTCGGCCGCTTGCGCCCGCTGCACACCAGCCTAGTGATTTTCGGTTTTGCCGGCAGCGCGCAATTTGCCGCCAGTTATTACGCGGTACAGCGCACCTGCCAGGTGCGGCTGTATTCCGACAAGCTCGCCGCCTTCACTTTCTGGGGCTGGCAGTCGGTGGTCACGATCATGCTGATCACCTTGCCGCTGGGCTATACCACCACCAAGGAATACGCCGAGATCGAATTCTCCGGCGCGGTGTGGATGACGGTGGTCTGGGTCGCCTACGCGATTGTGTTCTTCACCACCGTGGTGCAGCGCAAGACCAAGCACATCTACGTCGGCAACTTGTTCTTCGGCGCGTTCATTGTAGTAATCGCCATGCTGCACGTAGTCAATCACCTATCGATCCCGGTGGGCTGGTTCAAGTCTTACCCGGTCTACTCCGGCGCCACTGACGCCATGGTCCAGTGGTGGTACGGGCACAACGCCGTGGGCTTCTTCCTGACCACCGGTTTCCTCGGAATGATGTATTACTTCGTGCCGAAACAGGCCGGACGGCCAGTGTATTCCTACCGTTTGTCCATCGTGCACTTCTGGGCGCTGATCACCCTGTACATCTGGGCCGGCCCTCACCACTTGCACTACACCGCACTGCCGGACTGGGCACAGTCGCTGGGCATGGCCATGTCATTGATCCTGCTGGCTCCAAGCTGGGGCGGCATGATCAACGGCATGATGACCCTCTCCGGCGCCTGGCATAAATTGCGCACCGACCCGATCCTGCGCTTTCTGGTGCTGTCATTGGCGTTCTACGGCATGTCGACCTTTGAAGGGCCGATGATGGCGATCAAAACCGTCAATGCCCTCTCCCACTACACCGACTGGACCATCGGCCATGTGCATGCCGGCGCCCTCGGTTGGGTGGCGATGATCACCTTCGGATCGCTTTATCACATGATCCCGAAAGTCTTCGGACGCGAGCAGATGCACAGCATCCCATTGATCAACCTGCACTTCTGGCTGGCAACCATCGGCACCGTGCTCTACATCGCGTCGATGTGGGTCAACGGCATCACCCAAGGCCTGATGTGGCGCGCGATCAACGACGACGGCACCCTCACCTACTCCTTCGTCGAGACCCTGCAGGCCAGCCATCCCGGGTTTGTGGTGCGCTTTGCCGGTGGCGTGTTCTTCCTCAGCGGCATGCTGCTGATGGCCTACAACACCTGGCGCACGGTGCGGGTCGCGGACCTGAAAATGGCCCACAGTGAAGCGCAATTCGCCTGAGGCCAGGAGCTGGAGATGATCGAAATCGCACTGGATGTACTGGGCGTGGTGTGTCTGTATCTGTCGGTGGAGTATTGCTTGAGGAATCAGACGGCCGAGAGCCTCGACGATGCGAGCTTGATTCCCTTTGCCGATGACCCGCAAGTGGCGCGACGGGTTGAATTGGCGACGGGCAAGACCGTCAGGGCCGTGGCGCCTGAAGAGGTGAAGCCGGGGTGGGGGAATTTGGAGGTTTGATGATCGTTCCCACGCTCTGCGTGGGAATGCATCCCGTGACGCTCCGCGTCACATCCAGAGCGGACGCGGAGCGTCCGGGGCGGCATTCCCACGCAGAGCGTGGGAACGATCCTCGGGGGACTTAACCCCGCTCGCGCGGAATCAGGCTCTGCAACTGCTGCGCCAGGAAATCCGCATCAAAGGCAAAGATATCCGGGTCTTTCAGGCCGTTGGTCTTGCGCCACTGCCAGTCGGTCGACGGCGGTTGGCATACCAGTGAGACACTGCCGTAACGCGCTGCGGTCAGGCCCATCACTGCAACAGAGATCAAACCACCTGCACCCATCACTTCCGGCACGAACTCCACGGGTTTGCCGGCAATCAGGATCGTCAGTTTCTCGGTTTTGAAGGGTGAGGTTTCGACAGGAACGCTCGGGCCTGAAGCGACATAGGCTTCACGGCTCACCTCAAGCAGGTTTGGACTTTTCACGGGTTCAAGCCACTGTTCGATATGGTTGAACAGTTCGCCGATGCGCACCGCCCAATCGGCTGATTGTGTCTCGAACACCTGCTTTTTGTGCGCTTCGCTTTCTGCGTAGTGGCGAAGCATCTCGCCCAGTTGCTTTACGTCGTCCATCGCGATGTTCCTTGGGTGAAGCATGACTGCAAGGTATTGATCATGGCAGATGCCGACAAGCTGCGTATGACTAAAACCTGGTCAGCCAGTGCCCGGCAGCTCGGGCATTAACCGAAGATGGAATTGATCGGCAATCACGGGCACTGTAAGCAGCCCACGGCAGTTTTTGCCCTGCGGGGCATTTTCTTCGAAAACGTTTTGCCCTCAACAGGAGAACAGCATGCGCACCATCGGCCTGATCGGCGGCATGAGCTGGGAGTCCAGCGCCGAGTATTACCGCATCATCAACCAGCAAGTGCGCGACCGGCTGGGGCCGCTGCGTTCTGCAAAGTTGCTGATGTACAGCGTCGACTTCGGCCCTGTCGAACAGGCCCAACATGCCGGACGCTGGGACGACGCAGCGCTGATTCTGGTGGACGCGGCACGTCGTCTGGAGGCCGGTGGCGCCGAATGCGTCGTGCTCTGTACCAACACCATGCATTTGGTGGCCGAGCAGATTCAGGCGGCGATATCGGTACCTTTTTTGCACATTGCCGACCCTGCAGGACAGGCCGCAGTGGATGCCGGCGCCATGACTGTCGGTTTGCTCGGCACCGCATTCACCATGGAACAGAACTTCCTCAAGGATCGTCTCGCAGCCCAAGGGCTGACAGTGTTAGTGCCACACGCCCCCGAGCGCGACGCCGTGCACCGGATCATCTATGACGAGCTGTGTGTCGGGATGATCAGCGACCGCTCGCGGGAAACCTATCAACGGATCATCGAATCCCTGGCCGCTCGCGGCGCTCAGGCGATTATCCTTGGTTGCACTGAAATCGGTCTGCTGATCAAGCCGGAACACAGCTCGCTGCCGCTGCTGGACACCACCGAGTTGCATGCCCAGGCTGCCGTGGCGTTTGCCTTGGGCGACTGACTCAAGAGGCGGTTCGCGTGCGACGCAGACGCGCCATGCTCAATGCATCGACCAGGCCGCCGTCGCGAATCGCGTAGTCACGCAACAGACCTTCGGTCTCGAAGCCGAACTTGCGGTACAGCCCATGGGCGGCTTCGTTGTCGGCGTACACCGTCAGTTCCACACGTTGCAGGTTCATCCAGTTGTCGGCCACGTCCAGCACCGCGGCCAGCAATTTTGAGCCAACGCCCTGGCCCTGCCAGGCGACCGCCACACCCATGCCGATGCTGCCGCTATGGCTGCGGCGGATGCGTGAAAACTGCTCCAGGCCGCAATTACCAATCACAGTGCCTTGATGCAAGGCCACCAATTGGATCTGCCGCTCGTTGTCTGGCTCGAGGCGTTTGCGCCACAGATCGGTGGTCTGAAACGGCATCTGCAGCACTTGGCGAGCGATCGCCGGGTCGTTGTAGAGCGCGGTGATGCCGTCGACATGGGCTTCGGTGAAGCGTTTGATGACAATCATGGGGTCGGTGCTGGGCATGGTGGTTCTTCCTTGGAAAGGTAGAGTGACCACCGAGTGTAATGCGCTGATCCTCTTTGTGGCGAGGGGGCAAGCTCGCGCTGGATCGCGAAGCGGTCCTAAAATCAGCAACCGCGTTTCCTCAGGCAGAACTCATCAGTCGGGTTTACGACTGCTTCGCAGCCGATCGCGGGCAAGCCACGCTCCCACAGGTCTTGCGCATGACCTGTGGGAGCAGCCGGTCGACGCTCGATTGCTCGCGATGGCGTCGGTTCAGTCGCCATCAATGACTGGGCTGCTGCCGAAACCCGACCGCCAATCGATTCCAGCAATTGATGGTGGCAACCGCCACGGTCAAATCGACCATCTCTCGCTCGCTGAACTCGGAACGCACTGCCGTATACAGCTCATCCGGCACATTGGAGGTGGGCAGCATGGTCACCGACTCGCTCCAGGCCAGCGCAGCTTTCTCTCGTGCATTGAAGAACGGTGAATCACGCCAGACGCTGATCGCGTACAACCTGCGTTCGGTCTCGCCCTGGCGGCGGGCCTCGATGGCGTGCATGTCGGTGCAGAACGAACATTGATTGAGCTGCGAGACGCGGATCTTGATCAGCTCCAGCAAGGGTTTTTCAATAGACAGGCCAAAGGTCGCCGCCTCGAGCATGAGGATCCCCTTGAGGGCTTGCGGCGAAGCCGTGTAGTAATCCAGACGAGGTTCCATGGACGTGACCTTTGGCTGACATTCGGTCAGTCAAAGCCTAAGACCCGAGGCGCCAAGGCCCTATACCCAATTGCCGTTTTTTTACGCAGACCACCCAAACGCCGCTATCTACACGCAACGCAGGGTTACGAGTAACCTTGCACACGACCGATCGCCTTCAGGACTCCCCATGGAACTTCATGTCGTCATCAATGGCCGCAAGGACCTGGCCGAGCAGCTGTACCAGCAACTGCGGGGAGCCATCGAGTCTGGCCGGATTGCCGCCGGTGCACAGCTGCCACCCAGCCGATTGCTCGCCGAGCAACTGGGCGTTTCGCGCAAAACGGTCTCCGACACCTATGCGCTGCTGACCTATGAAAACTTCCTGATCGGCAAGATCGGTCGCGGCACCTTCGTCAATGCTCGGGCTGCCAAGGCCGAGCGCAAGCAAAGCGCGGCGGACCTGGCCTGCGCACACAGCCTGGAAAACTGGCAGAACCTGCCAGCGCCTTTGCGCCATCCAACCCTGGAAGGCACCTTGCGCTGTGAGTTCATCGGCGGCGCAACGACGCGCAATCAATTCCCCCAGGAAGAATGGCGACGCTGCACTCAGGATGCGCTACGCCGAATCGCTATCTATGGGGGGTTCTACAGCCAGCCAGAAGGCCTGCCAGCCTTGCGCAGTGCCATCGCCGGGCATGTCGCGTTCTCCCGTGGCGTGGCCTGTCATGACGACGACATCGTGGTCTGCAACGGAGCCCAGCAGGCGCTGGACCTGATCGCCCGGGTCGTCATCGAACCGGGCAGCATCGTAGCCATGGAAGACCCCGGATACACCCCGGCGCGGCTGCTGTTCACCGCCCAGGGCGCGACGGTGGTCGGTGTGCCGGTGGACGCCGAAGGTCTCCAGGTGGCATTGATTCCCGACGGCGCAAGGCTGATTTACGTCACCCCGTCGCACCAGTTCCCCCTCGGCATGCCGATGAGCCCGGCACGTCGCGAAGCCCTGCTGGAACGCGCCCGAGTGCTGGGCGCGATCGTGATCGAGGACGACTACGACAGCGAATTCCGCTATGAGGGCCGGCCCACCGACTCCCTGCAAAGTATGGATACCCGGGGCTTGGTCGCCTACGTCGGAACCTTTTCAAAAACCATGCTGCCGGAGTTGCGGCTCGGTTATGCGGTATTGCCGCCGGCGATCTACAGCGCGGTAGTCAAGGCCAAGCAACTGACCGATTGCCACACCTCGACTCTGCCGCAATGGGCGCTGGCCAAGTTCATTTCCGAGGGTTATCTGCTCAAGCATATCCGCCGGTGCCACACGGTCTATGCCGGGCGCCGGGAACGAATACTGAACCGTCTGCACGGTGATCTTTCGCCCTGGTTCGAGGTCGTGCCATCGATTGCCGGCTTCCACATGGCCGCGCTGTGCAAGGTGGAAGTGGATATCCCGTTGCTGGTCGAACTGGCGAAAAAAGTCGAAGTCGGGCTGTACCCCCTGGACGGCTTCTTCCACGACACACCGATCAGAAGCGGATTGATCATCGGCTTCGGGGCGATCGAAACACTGGACATCGACCCGGCGCTGGACAAGGTCAGGGATATTCTCAAACAGATCGCCTGATTGGCTCAGTGGTTTTCCTGCGGATTGGATATTTGTGTTGAAAGGGTCCGGCCCTACTCTTCTCCTCACGAACTCCCCCGCACATCACCCGGAGAACCTGCCATGTCCAGCACCGCGATCAATACCGTCCAGATCCAGGCCGCTCAAGGTCGTTCGGATGAACTTGGCCTGCACCTGACGCGGATTGCCGACACGCTGCGTGAAGTACCGGGCTGTCTCGACTATGCGGTGCAGGAGTGCCCGAGCACCCCAGGCTTGTGGACCGTCAATGGCCATTGGCAGACCCGTGAATGCATGGAGTCGCACTTCACACTGCCGGCGCTGCAGGGTTATATCGAGCTGATCGGCAATCACCTGGCCTGCAGACTGGACTTCAATCACTGAGCCATTGGCCTCTTGTTCTTTCCCGGGATTGGCTATTGGTCGGTCCGCAGCCAGGGCTTAGGGTGAATCACACCCCCAATCACGCAAAAGGAACCCTCATGAAAGCACTTAAGCTCGCGACCTCGATCTTCGCTGGTTTGGCCATGCTGGCCTCCCTCAGTGCCTTCGCTCATGACCCGGTCTATGGCAAGGAAAAACGCAACCTCCTGCAAGAACATGAACTGACCAACGCACCGGGCAAAAAAGCCCTGATGCTCACCGTCGAGTACGCCCCGGGCCAGGCCACGGTGCCGCATATGCACCAGGGTTCGGCCATGGCTTATGTGCTGGAAGGCGAGATCACCTCCCAGGTCAATGACGAAAAAGCCATCACCTACAAGGCCGGCGAATCCTGGTACGAAGCGGCGGGTTCCAAACACCTGGTATCGGCCAATGCCAGCGCCACCCAACCGGCGAAGTTGTTGGTGTTCATGCTGATGGATGACAAGGATGAGTTGTTGACGCCGCTGAAGAAGTAAGGACATCAATGTGTGGTGTCTGTCAGGGCTTCATCGCGAGCGCAGACGACACAGAATCTGAGGATAAAAAAAACCCCGCATCTTTCGATGCGGGGTTTTTTCATTCAGCACTCAATCAGGCAGTCTCAGCAACCACCTTTTGACCGCTCATCGCCAGGTCCGGCGTGGCAGCAACCACCGTTTGACCACTCATCGCCAGGTCAAGCAGTTCGCGGTTAGCCACCGCGTACATGGCGTAGTCAGTGCCGCTGGCGGCACGGATGTCCACCAGCATGGCGCGCCAGCGCTCGACCATGGTGTGGTTCTGTTCCAGCCACAATGCCAGACGTGCTTCCACCTCTTGCGGGGCATCGGCCATTTGCAGAACCGAGATGGTGATCGCCCGTTGCTGCCAGTCGACGTCATCACGGAAGGCTTCACGAGCCAGCGCCTGCCAGTTGTTTTCCACCGGCAGAGCACTGATCTGTTGCAGGTACCAGGTGATGTCCAGCGCACTGCCCACAGCGAAGAACGCCTTGGCTACATCGGCAGGGTTCTGACCGGTAACGTCCGAAGCTTCGATCACCGGCAGCAAGGAGTACAGGTGAGTAGTGCCTGCAACCATGCGCGCCAGCAACTCAGGTACGCCCGCTTCGACGTAGGCCTGATAGCGGGTCTGCCAGCCTTCGCGGGTCGGGCCTTCGAGCAATTCGTCGAGCTTGAGGCCCAACGCCGCCAGATGCGGACCGAAGTGTGCGACGTCACGAGCAGCGTTCTGCTCGTTGCGACGGCTGCGCAGGAACCAGCGGGTAGCCCGACGGCCCAGACGCATCAGCTCATCCATCAGCTCCAGTTGTACGTCCGCCGAAACCTGGTGATCCAGGGCTTCGATCTGACGGAACCAGTGCGGGAGGTGGAAGATGTCACGCACGATCACGTAAGCGCCAGCGACGTTCGCCGGGCTCATGCCGGTGGACTCTTTCAAGCGCTGAACGAAGGTGATGCCCATGTGGTTGACCAGATCGTTGGCGATCTGGGTGCTGACAATCTCGCGCTTCAGACGGTGACGACGCATGGCTTCGGCGAACTTGCTGACCAGGGTCGGCGGGAACGCAGTTTCCATGTCGCGCGTCAGGTAGGCGTCATCCGGCACCTGAGAGTTGAGCAGCGCTTCCTTGAGGTCGATCTTGCTGTAGGAGATCAACACCGACAGCTCGGCACGGGTCAGGCCATGGCCAGCCGCGACGCGCTCGTTGAGTTGCTCTTCCGACGGCAGGAACTCGATGGCGCGATCCAGCTTGCCGCGGCCTTCAAGGTCGTTCATCAGGCGTTTGTACTCGGCGATCCGCACGTAGGCACGACGGGCCGCCAGGGACAGGGCCTGGGTCTGCTTGTAGTTGTTACCGAGCACCAGGTTGCCGACTTCATCGGTCATGCTCGCCAGCAACTGGTTACGTTGCTTGTCGGTCATGTCACCGGCATGAACCACTTCGTTCAGCAGGATCTTGATGTTCACTTCGTGGTCGGAGCAGTCCACACCACCGGCGTTGTCGATGAAGTCGGTGTTGGAACCGCCGCCATTGAGACCGAATTCCACACGACCCAGTTGAGTCATGCCGAGGTTACCGCCCTCGCCCACGACTTTGCAGCGCAGTTCGTTGCCGTTCACGCGCAGTGCATCGTTGGCCTTGTCGCCGACATCGGCGTGGCTTTCGGTGCTGGCTTTGACGTAAGTGCCGATACCGCCGTTCCACAGTAGATCCACCGGCGCCTTGAGCAAGGCATTCAGCAGCTCGGTCGGGGTCAGCTTGTCGGCCGAGATGTCAAAACGCTCTTTCATCTGCGGGGAAATCGCGATGCTTTTTGCGCTACGGGAGAAGATCCCGCCACCTTCGGACATGATGCTGGTGTCGTAGTCCGACCAGGCCGAACGCGGCAGGTCGAACAGACGCTGACGCTCAGCGAAGCTGTTGGCAGGCGCAGGGTTCGGATCGATGAAGATGTGCAGGTGGTTGAAGGCTGCGACCAGTTGCAGCTTGTCGGACATCAGCAAGCCGTTACCGAACACATCACCGGCCATGTCGCCGACGCCCACTACAGTGATGCTGTCTTCCTGAACGTTGATGCCGCGCTCACGGAAGTGGCGCTGTACGCCGACCCACGCGCCCTTGGCGGTGATGCCCATTTTCTTGTGGTCATAACCGGCCGAGCCGCCGGAGGCGAACGCGTCACCGAGCCAGAAGCCGTAGTCGATGGCAATACCGTTGGCAATGTCGGAGAAGGTCGCAGTGCCTTTGTCCGCCGCCACTACCAGGTACGGGTCATCGCCGTCGTGACGAACCACGTTAGCCGGAGGCACCAGGCCGCCGTCTTTCAGGTTGTCGGTAATGTCCAGCAGGCCGGAAATGAAGATGCGGTAGCAGGCGATGCCTTCTGCTGCGATTTCGTCGCGACCGCCGCCCAATGGCAGGCGTCGTGGCAGGAAGCCGCCCTTGGCGCCAACCGGCACGATCACCGAGTTCTTCACTTGCTGGGCTTTTACCAGGCCCAGCACTTCGGTGCGGTAGTCTTCTTCACGGTCAGACCAGCGCAGGCCGCCGCGCGCGACGTTGCCGAAGCGCAGGTGCACGCCTTCAACCCGTGGCGAATAAACGAAGATTTCGAATTTCGGAACCGGTTTCGGCAGTTCTGGAATCAGGTGAGGATTGAACTTGAAGCTGAAGTAGGACTTGTTCTGACCGTTGGCGTCGGTCTGGTAGAAGTTGGTCCGCAGCGTGGCCTTGATCAGGTCGAGGTAGCGACGCAGGATGCGGTCTTCGTTCAGTACTTGAACGTCGTCCAGCGCGGCCAGGATTGCGTGTTCCAGACGCAGCTGCTTGTCGTCGAGGTCTTCGCTGGTCAGCTTGCGGGCCAGGTAGAAACGGGTCTTGAACAACCGGGTCAACTCGCGAGCGATATCGGTGTGGTTGTTCAGGGTGCTGGCGATGTAGCCAAGGTCGAAGCCCAGGCGAATCTGCTTCAGGTAACGGGCGTAAGCACGCAGCAACGCCACGTCGCGCCATGGCAGGCCGGCGGTCAGTACCAGACGGTTGAACCCGTCGTTCTCGGCATCGCCACGAACGATGTGGACGAAAGCGTCCTGCAACGTGTCGTTGAGCTGCTGGATGTCGAGGTTCAGGCCTTCGGCTGCGGTAAACGCGAAGTCATGGATCCAGAACTCGCGACCGGTGCTGTGACGCAGGCGATACGGGAACTCGCCGAGCACGCGCAGACCGAGGTTTTCCAGGATCGGCAGCACATCGGACAATGCCAGTGGGGTATCGGCGTGATACAGCTTGCAATGCAGCTGTTGCTGACCGGCGGTTTGCCCCAACAGCGGCTGGTAGAAGCTCATGACCAGCGGGTTGGCTTCGCTCAGGCTCAGCAGGTGTTGCATGTCGACCACGGCCGAGTGCGCAGCGAAGCGCTCGCGGTAGCCGGCCGGGAAACCTTTAGGGAAGTCGGACAGCACGTTGGTGCCGTGGGCTTCACCGAAGCTTTCGATCACCAGACTTGAGTAGTCGTCCTGCCAGCTGCGGCAGGCCTGCACCACTTCTTTTTCCAGCAGCAACGGATCGATGTCGAGACGGTTCTTCGGATCGACCCGCAGAATCAGTTGCACACGGGCCAGCACGGACTCGGAGAAGAAGGTCCAGAACTCGCAATCGGAGGCTTTCAGGCGATCCATCAGCACTTGCTGGATCTTCTGACGCACTTCAGTGGAGTAGATGTCGCGCGGCACGTAGGCCAGGCAGTAGCAGAAGCGGCCGTACGGGTCTTTGCGCAGGAACACGCGGATCTTGTTGCGTTCCTGGATCTGCACGATCGACATCACAGTGCTGAACAGCTCGTCGACCGGGGTCTGGAACAGATCGTCACGGGGCAGTACTTCGAGTACCTGAGCCAGTTCCTTGCCCAGGTGAGCCTTGGCCTGGAAGCCGGAGCGGCTTTCGATTTCCTCGACCTTGCGGCGGATGTACGGAATCACGCGCACGCTCTCGCCATACACCGAAGAGGTGTACAGGCCCATGAAGCGGCATTCCTTGATGACTTTGCCATCGGCATCGATCTGGCGGATCGACACGTAATCCGGGTAAGCCGGACGGTGCACACGGCTTGGGTGTGCAGCCTTGGCGAACGACAGCACGGTCGGTTCGCGCAGGTAATTCACGGCGTAGTCTTCGATACGCAGGTCATCGGCAGTGAGGCCGGCGCGCAGCAGTTTGGTCAGACCGAGGAAGGAGTTCTGGTCATACTCGATATGACCGCCATTCTGATCATCGCACACCACGAATTCTTCGTAGCCGAGGAAGGTGAAGTGGTTACCCACCAGCCACTCTAGAAAACTCTTGATCTCGGCCTTTTCGTCGACATTCACCGCGTACTGGCTGTTGTCGAGGTCTTCGAGCAAACCCTGGATCTTGGCTTTCATCGGCTCGAAATCGGCGACCGCGACGCGGACTTCACCGAGAACCTGTTCCAGTTCCTTGCTCAGTACATTCAGTTCAGCAGTATTGGCACAGCGGTCGATCTCCAGGTACATCAGAGATTCTTGCTGGATGTCTTCGCCCTGGGTGCCTTTTGGCAGGATTTCCAGCAGCTCGTTCTTGCTGCCGCGACGCACGCTCAACACGGTGGTTTGCAGCGTGTGAATGCTGTAACCGCGACGGTTCAGCTCGGTGCGTACCGAGTCCACCAAAAACGGCAGATCGTGGTGCAGCACTTCGACCGCGGTGTGGGTCGACTGCCAGCCGTGACGTTCGTAATCGGGGTTGTACACGCGCACTTGCGGTTGAGCGTGGTCAAAGCGCTCAAGCAGGCGCCAGGCAGAAAGGGTGCAGCCGGCGAGGTCAGACAACCGACGCTGGGTGAGTTCATCCAGGGAAATGATGCCGAAAAATTGTTCCGCGAACAGCGCCACTTGTGGCAGTGCCTGTTCACTGATGTGCTGCGCCAGTGCCGCTTGCAGTTGGTGCTGGAAGTCGGCCTTGCTGGCTGCGGTGAAGAACGCCATCTGTGGTACTCCGCTTGGGCTTGTTATTGATGGAAGCGTCGCGTGCAAACCCCTTTCGGGGCGATCCGTCACCCTGTTCCTGATTCTCGGGCAGAGGAAACAGGATGACAGGTGGGTGAAGCTGGACGAGACACTCAGGTCACATTCACCTTCCAAGAAATGGGCATCTGCAAAAACCACTGTCGAGCGCACAAACACTGTCTTTACGGGTGTCCATCAGTTGCGCAGCTTAACCAGTGCGGCAAGGCCAGTGCTTGCGATGCTGCGACATATTCGGTCATCGGTACGTAACTCGAGCGCTGCGCATCGAACAACACTAGCAGTCGCCGGCGAAAACCGCTGTTTTAAGCAGTTTTTTTGCGGTACATGCGTGCCAGAAGTGACCGACAAGCCTGATTCTGTTCACAGCACACTTTCCAACCAGAGCGGCAGGCCCCTGCTTGCGATGCTGCGACATTTTCGAACATCGGTACGTACCCGACTGAAAAAGCATCGGACTTTCTTCGAGTCAAGCCCCTGTACACCACGAAAAAACCGATCTTCTAACTGAATAGCGAAGCGATTCAGGGGCCCCATCCTTTTTTATCACTTTTCGCAGGCGTTGCTGACCGACTCCTCACATTGTCGGTGTAGATCGCGATGATGCGCGAATAAAGGCTTACCCCTGAGACAGCGCATTGCAAATGCGTTGTTATCCGTCTTACACCAATAAACCATGGAAAATTCCTACGCTTTTTTGGGCAAACACCTACTCGATTTTGGATCGCTTTATTCAAACTTTTCAAGACACTATGTCCATCAAGTTATTTCATTTCCTCGAGTGTCCGCGATGCCGACGAAAACAGTTAGCTTACCGACCCAATTCAATGACGCGACGACACTTCACGCCGTCTTTGCGAGAGTTTCTCAACAGTATCCTCACGACATAGCCGTTACCGATGGCCAGACACAGCTGACCTATCGGGAGCTGAACGAACGCGCGGAAAAGCTGGCGATATCCTTACGTAATGTCGGCGTGAAGCGTGATCAGTTGGTCGGACTATGCCTTGAATGAAATCACTGCTAGAGACCATCTACGAGTTCCCCCTGTCGGTCAAGATCTTGCTCACTCTCTCACTGGCACGGTCCGTAAGCTTTTTTGCACTGCTACCATTCCTGCCGATTTATCTTCATGAGGTGCTTAGATTCGACATAGGGCAGATTGGCTATGTGCTCGGACTCTGCCTATTGGTCGGCACGATTTCCAGCGTTTATGGTGGCTATCTCGCGGACAAGATCGATAAGGTTAAACTCTTGATCGCATTGGACCTGGGACTGTTGTTACTGTATCTGGTACTCCCGTCAACTCAGAATACGATCGTATTTCTTGTATTGCTCGTTCTCCTCAATACGGCCTCGGCCACGATCACCGTAGTAGGCAACGCCCTACTGTCGGAGCAACTGCCCCAAGAGGTTCGCGCCAAGGCCTACTCCTTGCGTTACGCGCTCCAAAACATTGGCGCCGCGATTGGACCCTTTTTGGGCGCGTGGGCGGTACGCTACGTATTCAACGCCCCCTTCTGGATAGCAGCAGCTTTCACGCTGCTGATTCTGCTACTCCTTCTGTTCTTTCGTAGCGCCTTCACGCCCGTCACGTCCGTAGCCCCCGCCGATACCGAACGAATGAAATTCGCAGGAACCCTTGCAGTGTTACGGGGGGACCAACGCCTTTTACTATTCACCCTCGGCGGCATTTTCAGCATGGCCGTCTACGGACCATTGCTGACCTACCTGTCGCAATATCTCATCGTCGTGGAAACGGCCAGTGTCGCTTACGAAACGGTGGCCTACCTCTCAGCCGCGAACGCCGTCGTCGTCATATCATTGCAGTATCTATTTGGCCGCTGGATCAAGGAGGAGAAACTCCTGGCGTGGGTGTCGCTAGGATCGGCCGCCTTCGTAGTGGGACTGATCGGCCTTTCCCTATCGCAGGAACTTTGGATCTGGGTATTCGCAATCATTATCTTCACTATTGGGGAGATCATCATCGTCCCGGCCGAATATATGTTTATCGACAAGATTGCCCCTAACCACTTGCGCGGCATCTACTTTGGCATGCAAAACCTCGTTTACATGGGAGTCGCCATTGGACCAATCGTGTGTGGAATAGCATTGAAGTATGCAATGCCTGGTGCAATGTTCTACGCCTTGATCAGCATGACGTTAATTGGCTTGTTGTTCTATTACGCTGGTTGCCGACGGGCCGAGAGCGGAGGAGAAAACCGTGTTCGTGTGGGATGAACAGAAGAACGAGAGCAACCGAACAAAACATGGCGTGACTTTCGAGACCGCCGCCCGAGTGATCGACGACCCGCTGAACGTCACATCGCTCGTCTCCTTCGAGAAAGGTGAGCCTCGCTGGCAAACCATCGGCACAGTCGACGGTGCAATAGCACTGCTCGTCGTGCACGTGATCGAAGAGAATTTCGACGGGACGGAGGTTATCCGCGTCATCTCCGCGCGACGCATCACGAATGCTGAGCGACGACAGTTTGAATCGCTCTACGACGAGCGCCGGACACAGGTACTCGGTCATGCTGCGAACCCGAATGATCGGGGTTGGTTCGGACCACGCGGATATCGCGCGCGTCGCAACGGCAACCAAGGTTAAGCGTCCATGTCCCATGCATGACGGGTTGGATTCGTGCTCAGTTTGTCCCCATAAAAAATAGGCTAAAGGGAATCCACGACGCGTAACTATCAGGTACACAAACCAGCAGAAAAACCTTCGGATTGGGGGCTGTATCCTGTGCAATCCGGATACGCCAACACCCATGATCGATGAACTGACCATGGGTGCTGATCTGGAACCAGGTTGAATAGGTGAAGATCAAGTCAGTCGATCACATCATGGACTGCCTGAAATTTACTGACGGTCGAGCAGTCGTAACACATCATTTCTACCGTCACCTTATCCATTCTGGCGTCGATGTTGCTGGAGTCGCACTCGCGACAGAACAGTTGCAGATGTCCCGACATATCCGCTCCAAAGGCCGAACCAGAAAAAAACTGCGGCACCAGCTCATCACGCCAATACACCCCAGGAGACTTCGTAAACCCGGCGCCACTGTCCTTGAGTACGACGTCATAGAGCAACCGATGCAGCGCCGACTGCGGAACACGTGAGTCTCGATACCCGCGTTTGCGCCAATGTTTGGCCAATGCATCCTGGGCCGTACCCAACATATTGCCCGGAATGGTATTGGACGCATGACTTCGCCCTTTGGAGGTGCCCGTCGCATAAAAATGCGCCGCGTTTTTTACTGCAAGCCGGGCAAAGTAATAGATCTCACTCACAGAGAAGTCTTGCAGCAACTGTCCCACTACGGACTCGGCGCGACTTTCGGCACCGAAGACAAAACTCACTTCATTGGCCAACACATGAATATATTGAATCGACTCATCCCGGGCCAAACCAAACATCAAGGCATACAGCTCACTTTTCCAAGCGGGTTGAACAAATCCCGATAAGTCCTGATACAGCGTCAGATAAAGAGCATCGCGAGCGCTTCGCTCGCCAGTTTCAAGTGCCACATTGGGTAGCCAGCGCACCGAACAAAAGTTGCAGATCTTGCAGCCCGCCGTTCGATCGAATGCCTTGATTTCCGAATCAAGATCAACCAACAGAACGCCAGCCTCATGAAGTTTTTTCAGCAAGTCTTCACAAGCGCCTTCACTGGGCGCCAAGGCTTCGTTTCTTGACGTTGCATCAAGCGGCGCGATGCCCTCTGTGCCGGGTTTACCTCCTTCAAGCAACGCGAGCAGTGAGAGCTTTTGAACAAAGCCAAGACTGGCGTAGGGTACCGGTCGGCAAAACACCCCATACCTCTTCTCCAGCTCGTTGCGGTCCAGTTGCGCTTGCGCGGCGATCTCTTGCTGCCTGACCTTGTAGCATTCAATGCAAGTGCACGCAGAGCGTCGACCGTAGTACCCGACAGGATAAAACTTGTGCTCGCAGCGTACACATTTGAAGAGGTGCCGGCCAGCTGCAGAAGTCCCCTTTGCGTGCCTTCTAGCCCACATGGGTAGATCGCAATAGGGGCATTTCAAGTCTTTGCTGAGAATCGGCGGCAACACTTTCAGTAGACTGCGAGTCGTCACGGGGATTTTGTACTCGACAATCAAATCGCTACTTTTTTCACCGGCTAGATAACGCTCATAAAGCACCTCGATTTCAGCTTCGGATAAATGCTTCACCTCATCCGCCAACTCAAAATGCTGATTCATCTAAAAAGTTCCTTTTCAGTTTTTTGCCTTCGCACTCCTTTGCGTTCGAAACGGTAAACTAAGTTATAACGAACGAACAAAACAAGAAAAAACCCAACTAAATCTTATTATTTTCACGGCCTCTGGTTACCCTACAACCCCATAGGATATTTCAAGACTAACGATAGGAATTCCCACAAGGAAATATCCCACTTCATTCAAGTATTTAATATTTTGTCAGCCAATCATTCACCAGACTCATAAAAGAAATTCCGGCTTTTTGCCCGGCACTCGATCAACACAGACCAGCAGAAAATTCTTCGGGCTGGCAGAATTGCACTTTGCTTGCCTTTACAGCGCTCCCGGAGCGAGGAACCGTCCCATGCAACTGACCACCGCTCATTTGATCGCCAACCCGTGCGATGACGAAGAAGACAACATGGCCATGCTCTGCTGCCACAGTGACAAGGGCGAGATGTTCCTGATGACTCGCTACCCCGACGAAGATGAAGTCGAGATCACCCTCGATGGCGAACCTTCTACCCTTGATGGTTTGAAAGTCACCCTCAGCGCCGATCGCCTGCTGATCGAAATCGGCGCTGGCGATACCGATGTGCTCAATGGCGACGACCATCTGGAAATCCACCATAGCACCGCGGCCTCGGACCTGCCCGAAGTCGAAGAAACCCTGCAAAACATCCTCAAAGGCACCGGCACCTATGTAAGCCAGCTCGCCTGAGTCATCGCTAAAAGATCGCAGGCTTCGCCAGCTCCTACATAGACCGCGTCCCACCCGAATTTTGATCGTTCCCACGCTCTGCGTGGGGATGTCTCACTAGACGCTCCGCGTCCGCTTCTGCGGTGACGCGGAGCGTCACGGGCTGCATTCCCACGCGCAAGCGTGGGAACGATCCCCTTATATGCACAAAAAAACCTCCATAACCCTGACAAATCCCGAAAAATCCCTGATCGCCGTTGGTCGTCACCCCCTGCGATGCATTAAAGTAACGCCCCCAGCCCTGGCGTTACTCGAACGTCTTCGGTCACCCTTTCCAGGAACAGTCATCGATGGAACATCGTGAAGCGCTGCTTGCGCTGCGAACCTTTCTTTCAACGCAGATTCTAGGCCAGGAAAAACTCATCGAGCGCTTGCTCATTGCCCTGCTTGCTGACGGCCATATGCTGGTCGAAGGCGCTCCCGGTCTGGCCAAGACCAAGGCCATCAAAGAGCTCGCCGAAGGCATCGAAGCACAGTTCCATCGTATCCAGTTCACCCCCGACCTGCTCCCCGCCGACATTACCGGTACCGAGATCTATCGCCCGGAAACCGGCAGCTTCGTGTTCCAGCAAGGACCGATCTTCCACAACCTGGTGCTGGCCGACGAAATCAACCGTGCCCCGGCCAAAGTCCAGTCCGCCTTGCTCGAAGCCATGGGCGAGCGTCAGGTCAGTGTCGGCCGCAGCACCTATGAGCTGTCGCCACTGTTTCTGGTGATGGCGACCCAGAACCCCATCGAGCAGGAAGGCACCTATCCGCTGCCTGAAGCGCAGCTCGACCGGTTCCTGATGCACGTCAAAATCGGCTTTCCGGATGCCGCCGTCGAACGGCGCATTTTGCAACAGGCTCGGGGCGAAGCCCTGAACGGTGAAACCAAGCCCGAACGTCGTGTCAGCCAACAGGCGATCTTCGCCGCACGCAAGGAAATCCTTGGCTTGTACATGGCCGATGCGGTGGAGGAATACCTGGTGCAACTGGTTATGGCCACTCGCACCCCGGCCAAGTTCGACCCGGAGATGGCCGAGTGGATCGCCTACGGCGCCAGCCCTCGAGGCTCGATTGCCCTCGATCGCTGTGCCCGCGCCCATGCCTGGTTGGCCGGCCGCGACTTCGTCAGCCCGGAAGATATCCAGGCCGTGCTGTTCGACGTGTTGCGTCACCGCATCATTCTTTCCTTTGAAGCCGAAGCCGCGGGCATCGATCAGGACCGGGTGGTCCAGCGGATTCTCGACGTCGTAGCCGTCGCTTGACCCCGATGAACGCCAGCCTGCCGCCCGAACCGGGCATCCGCGTCAGCCTCGCCGAGCTGATCGAGATGCGCCATCGCGTGCGTGAAGTGCAGTTGTTTTCTACGCCCAGCCAGCGCAGCCCGCTGATCGGCCTGCATCACTCGAAGCTGCGTGGGCGCGGAGTGGACTTCGATCAGGTGCGGGTCTATCAGGCCGGCGACGATGTGCGGACCATCGACTGGCGCGTCACTGCGCGCACTCAGGAACCACACACCAAGCTGTTCCATGAAGAGCGCGAACGGCCGATTTTCATCATGGTGGAGCAGAGCCGCCGACTGTTCTTTGGCTCAGGCCTGATGTTCAAATCGGTTCTCGCCGCCCAGGCCGCAAGCCTGATCGGCTGGGCCGCGCTGGGGCACAACGACCGGGTTGGCGGCCTGGTGTTCGGCGACAACCAGCACTACGAGATCAAGCCACGGCGCAGCAAGCAAAGCCTGCTGCAACTGCTCAACCGCCTGGTGCGCGTCAATCAGTCGCTCAATACCGAAGGTGAGCCAGACCGTGATGCCTTCGGCATCGCCCTGCGCCGCGCCCGGGAAGTATTGCGCCCAGGCAGTCTGGTGATCGTGATCTGCGATGAGCGCGCGTTGGCCGATAGCGTCGAGCAACAACTGAGCCTGCTGTCACGGCATTGCGACCTGCTGTTGCTGCCAGTGTCCGACCCGCTGGACCATGCCCTGCCTGCCGCGGGCCTGTTGCGTTTCGCCGAGCGTGGCGCGCAGCTGGAACTGGACACGTTGAACTACGACCTGCGCCAGGCCTATCGTGCTCAAGGGGAAGCGCGCATCGCCCACTGGGAGTTGCTCGCGCAAAAGCTGCGGGTGCCGTTGATGCCCTTGAGCACCCAGAGCGAAATGGTCGAGCAGCTGCGCGAATACCTGAACCCCAAGCGCCCGGGGAAAACCAAGTGAGTAGCCTGGAAGAACTACAACCCCTTATCGTCCCACCGCCGATTGGCTTCTGGCCACCTGCGCCAGGCTGGTGGCTGCTGTTGATCCTGTTGCCGCTGATCGGTTTCGGTCTTTGGACGCTCCGGCGTTTTTTACCGAGCAAACGCCCGCTGGCCCGCGCCGAGCAACCGCTTGACCCCTTGCGGGTGGCGGCTCTGGCTGAATTGGCCCAGATGCCAAAACCCTATGACGGTGCGCCCGCAGGTGCCTGGTTGCAGCAGCTCAACGGGCTGCTCAAGCGCCTGTGCCGCAACGATTATCCCTACAGCCAGAGCCACACCCTCAATGGCCGCAAATGGCTGGCGTTTCTCGACAACCGCTGTCCCGCTGCCGGCCTGACCCGTTGGATGGTGCTGGTCGAAGGCGCCTACAAACCCGAATGCAAACTCGACGACAAGGCCATCGCTGGCCTGACCCAAGCGGTCGACACCTGGATCCGCAAACATGTTTGAGTTCGCCTGGCCGTGGATCTTCGCCCTGCTGCCGCTGCCCTGGCTACTGCGGGTATTGCTGCCGGTAGCAGACAGCGGCGAACCGGCACTCAAAGTCAGCTTTCTCAGCGACCTCGAAGGTCTGGCCCGACGTCGCGCCCGGGCCAATCTGCCGGCCTGGCGTCAGCAAGCGCCGTTTATTCTGCTCTGGCTGCTGTTGTTGATCGCCGCCGCCCGCCCGCACTGGCTGGGCGAACCCTTGCCGATTGCCGCCAGTGGTCGCGACTTGTTGGTGGCGGTGGATGTGTCCGGCTCCATGGATTTCCCCGACATGCAATGGCAGGACGAGGACGTCAGCCGCCTGACGCTGGTCAAGCACCTGCTCGGTGATTTCCTTGAAGGCCGCGAAGGCGATCGCGTCGGCTTGATCCTGTTTGGCAGTAAGGCCTACGTGCAAGCACCGCTGACGTTTGACCGACGCACCGTACGCATCTGGCTCGACGAAGCGCGGATCGGCATCGCCGGCAAGAACACCGCCATTGGCGACGCCATCGGCCTGGCCCTCAAACGCCTGCGTCAGCGTCCGGCGCAAAGCCGAATACTGATTCTGGTCACCGACGGCGCGAACAATGGTGGCGAGATCGACCCGATCACCGCGGCGCGGTTGGCCGCCGCAGAAGGCGTGACGATCTACCCGATCGGCATTGGCGCCGACCCGGAGCTGAGCAGCACGCAAGGTCTTCTGGGACTCAACCCCAGCCTGGACCTCGACGAGCCGGCGTTGAAGGAAATTGCCGAGGTCACCGGCGGACGCTACTTCCGTGCCCGCGATGGCCAAGAGTTAAAGAAAATCAAGGAAACCCTCGATCAGCTTGAACCCGTTACGCAACAACCGACCCAGGCGCGTCCCGCCCAAGCGTTATACAGCTGGCCACTGGCCGCCGCGTTGCTGCTGAGCATGCTGCTGGTGATCCGCGAACGCTGGCCGGACAACCCAGTACGGCGTTTATTCACCAAGGAGCTTTTTCTGCAACAACATCCTGACTGGCGCCAGCGGCTCAAACGCCTGCGCCTGCGGAGGCGCCGATGATTGCGCTCTGGCCGCACTGGTTTCGCCCCTGGTGGCTGCTGGTCTTACCCTTGCTTGGCTGGTTGCTGTGGCAACTCTGGCACCGGCAAAAGCGCGCCGGACGCTGGCAGATGATCCTGCCCCCGGCCTTTCACGCGGTGTTGCTCAGAGGTGGTAACGGCCGCGAAAGCAAATTGCCGTGGGTCGCCCTTGGCCTGGCCTGGGCTCTGGCAGTGTTGGCACTTATCGGTCCGAGCTGGCAGCGGGTCGAGCAATCCAGTCAGAAACCGGTCGATCCGTTGGTGGTGCTACTGGAACTGACCCCGGAAATGCTCGCCACCGATAGTGTGCCTAACCGCCTGGAGCAGGCCCGACGCAAGTTGTTCGACTTGCTGCAAAACCGCAGCGATGCGCAGACCGCGATTGTCGTGTATTCCGGCAGTGCTCATACCCTGGTGCCGTTATCAGACGACTTAGCCACCAGTCGCAACCTGCTGGAAGCATTGAAGCCGTCGATCATGCCTGAAACGGGCCATCGCGCCGATCTGGCGGTGGAAAAGGCCCTGACGCTGCTCAAGCGCGGCGCCCTTGGTCAGGGCCGGATATTGCTGATCGGCTCATCCCTCACCGAACAGGAGCGTCAGGGGATTCGTCAGGCCCTCAGCGGCCAGGCGCAACAGTTTTTGATGCTGGGTATCGGCAGCAGCGAAGGCGCGCCGGTGGCTCAGGAAGATGGCATTTTTCTCAAGGATAACCAAGGCGCGATTCTCGTCTCGCGCCTGGACGGGCCGAGCCTGAAGGCCTTTGCCAATGAACTGGGCGGACGCTACCGACAAGCACGCCTGGACGATAACGATCTGCACGGCCTCGGCCTGCTCGGCGGCCCGCAAAGCTTGCGCAATGACGGCCGGACCCTGCGCCTGGATACTTGGGCCGATCAGGGCTATTGGCTGCTATTGCCACTGTTGCTGCTCGCCGCCTGTGCCGGGCGACGAGGCTGGCTATTTTGCCTGCCATTACTGTTCATGCTGCCGCAACCGACTTACGCCTTCGAGTTCAACGACCTCTGGCTACGCCCGGATCAACAGGGCCAACAGTTGCTCGAGCAACAACGCCCGGCCGATGCCGCCAGGCATTTTGAAGAGCCGCAATGGCAAGGCGTTGCGCTCTATGAAGCTGGCAATTATGTCGCTGCCGCTCAGCGCTTCGCCGAAGGCAACGACGCCTATGCCCACTACAATCGTGGCAATGCACTGGCCAAAAGCGGGGAGCTGGAAGCTGCGCTGGATGCCTACGAACAGGCACTGGATCGCCAACCGGATTTACGGCCCGCACTGAAAAACAAAGCGTTGGTGGAAAGTCTGCTTAAAGAAAAACAGGCATCGGCACAAAACGAACAGGGCAAGACCGAAGGCTCTGAGGCCGAGCAAGCCACACAAAACCCGCCACCCGGTGCAGCGACTCAACCCTCGCCAGGTGACGAACAGAAACCCGAGACGCAGAACCCGTCGTCGTCGACCAGCGAACCTCAGACACACGGCACACAGCAGCCGGGCAGTAATGAAGTGCCAGGCAGCGAACTGGGCGATGAACACACCACCACACCGCCCTTGCGCTCCGCCAAGGAAAGCTTCGACGGCGAACACCGGCAGGCGCTGGAGCAATGGCTGCGACAAATTCCGGATGATCCGGGTGAACTGCTCAGACGCAAATTCTGGTACGAACAGCAACAACATCAGGATCAGGGAAAAATTCGATGACCCGCTTCACCGCCCTCTTGCTCGCACTCCTTCTCTGGACCTGTCAGGCCCAGGCTGTGGAGCTGGTCACCAGCGTAGATCGAAGCCACCTGAACTCCGGTGAGACGGTCGAACTAACCCTCGAATCGAACGATGTCACACTGTTTGGCAAACCCGATCTGACCCCACTGGATGACCTGTTTGAAGTACGCGGAACCCGCCAGGTCAACCAACTCACCTCGTTGAACGGTGACAACCGCGCCACCACCCGCTGGATTATCACCCTGCTGCCCAAACGCAATGGCACGATTGAGATCCCGCCGCTGCAACTGGGCGACGTCAAAAGCCAGCCGATCACCCTGCAAGTGGTCGAGAGTGAAAGCCAGGACAGCATTAAAAAACTGGACCCGGTATTCATCGATGTCAGCCTCGATCAGGAGAGCGTCTATGTGCAGGCCCAGGCGCTCCTGACCCTGCGCATCTACCATTCGGTGTCGCTGTATGACGACAGCAGCCTGACACCGTTGCAAATTCCCGATGCCCGTATCGAACAGCTGGGCGAGTCGCGCACTTACGAAAAAGTCATCAATGGCCTGCGCCATGGCGTGATCGAACTACGTTACGCAGTCTATCCGCAGCACAGCGGTGAGCTGAAGATTCCACCGCAGATGTTCAGCGCGACCCTGGTCGACGCCCAGCCCTCCCAGGACTCGACATCTTTGGGGCCCAAGCAAGGCAAATTGATGCGAATCAGCTCCGCCGAGATCCTGCTGACGGTCAAAGCCAAACCTGCCGATTATCCGGCCGACGCACCCTGGCTGCCGGCACGCAGCCTGAGCCTGAGCGAAAGCTGGAGTCCGGAACCGGATCGCAGCCAGGTCGGCGATTCCCTGACCCGCAGCCTGACGGTCAAGGCTGAAGGTTTGTCCAGCGCGCAACTGCCCCCCCTGCCCGCCACTGAAGTCAATGGTCTGCGCCGGTACCCGGACCAACCGGCACTGAGCAACCAGAACGGTGAGCGAGGGCTGATTGGCAGTCGCGAAGAACGAGAAGCCCTGGTGCCGAACCGCAGCGGCCCGATTGAGCTACCCGCAGTGGAAGTGGTCTGGTGGAACACCTTTGAGAATCACCTGGAACGCACCCGCTTGCCGGCCCGCACCCTGCAAGTGGCGAACAACCCGAGCCTGATGGTTGAACCCCCCGCCGGTGGCACGCCAGCCACCTCTGCGGCCAGCAGCCCCGAACTCTGGCGCTGGCAGCTCAGCACCCTGATTCTGGCCTGCACCACCCTGCTCGGCTTCGGCCTCTGGTGGCGTGCCCGTTGGCAGCCGGCGATCCTGCGGGTGGCACAGACCGGCCCGAGCCCACGGACCCTGCTCGACGACATCAAACGCGCGAGCCTGGCCAACGACCCGCAAGCGACCCGACAAGCACTGGATGCCTGGGCCCGGCAACAACCGGAAACGCTCGCCGACATGGCGGCCCGCTTCGTACCGCTGTCCGACGCACTGGACGGCCTGAACGGCGCGCTCTACAGCGAAACCGGTCAACACTGGCAAGGCGAGGAACTGTGGCGTGTGATCCGCGCGATCCCCATCACCGAACGCGCCCAGGACCCGGTTGGCGACAGCGGCAGCCTGCCGCCGCTTTATCCGAAATAAACCTTTTCAGGTCGGGCGCGGCCCCCTGTGGGAGCGGGCTTGCCCGCGAAGAACGATGACGCGCAATGCCTGAAAAACCGCGGTATTCGCTTCGCGGGCAAGCCCGCTCCCACAGGTTCTTCATCGCCCTCAGCGTTTTTTGCCAGTAAACTCTCTCCCCTTTCGCCGCTATCATTTTCCCCGCGGCTACACCTCATTTTTCAAGCGGAGTTTGCCTTGCGTCTGTTTCATACCTCCGACTGGCACCTTGGACAGAACCTGCACGGCCAGGAACGCGACTTCGAACACGCCTGCTTCCTCGACTGGCTGCTACGGCAACTGGCTCAGCACACACCCGATGTATTGCTGATCGCCGGCGACATCTTCGATACGGTCAACCCGCCGGTCAAATCCCAGGAACGCCTTTACAACTTCATCGTCAGCGCCCACGAGCAGCAGCCATTGCTGACCATCGTGATGATCGCCGGCAACCACGATTCCGGCTCACGCATCGAGTTGCCTGCGCCGTTGATGCGGCGCCTGCGCACCCATGCCCTGGGCCGGGTGTTGTGGCTCGATGACGGCCAACTGGATGCCGAACGCCTATTGATTCCCCTGCCCGACGCCAGCGGCGAAATCGCCGGCTGGTGCCTGGCGCTGCCATTTTTGCGGCCCGCCGAAGTCACTGGTGCGCATTTGGGTGATGACTACCTGCGCGGTATCGGTCAGGTCCATGAATGGCTGATCGCCGCCGCCAACGCCAAACGCAAACCGGGTCAGGCGTTGATCGCCATCAGCCACGCACACATGGCCGGCGGCTCGGTTTCGCAAGATTCCGAGCGCAGCCTGATCATCGGCAACGCCGAAGCGCTGCCCGCCAGCCTGTTCGGACCAAGCATCAGTTACGTCGCCCTCGGCCATTTGCACAAACCGCAGAAGGTCAACGGCGAGGAGCGCATTCGCTACTGCGGCTCGCCGATTCCACTGTCGTTTTCCGAGATTGGCTATCAGCATCAGATTCTCGACATCGAACTCGACGGTGAGTCCCTGCTCAGCGTCGAACCACGGCTGATCCCCCGCGCCGTCAACCTGCAACGACTGGGCCCGGCGCCGCTGGCCGACGTTTTGAGCCAATTGGCCGAACTACCCAATATCGACCTGCTGGCCGACATCCAGCGTCAACCCTGGCTGGAAGTGCGAGTGCGCCTCGACGAGCCACAGCCTGACCTGCGCCAGCAAGTGGAAACCGCGCTGCAAGGCAAAGCCGTGCGTCTGGTGCGCATCGCCGCTGAATACGCTGGCAATGGCAGCCGTGAAGGCGTCGATGGCAGTGAGCAGTTAATCGAACTGGACCAACTCACTCCCCAGGAACTGTTCAGCCGCGCCTGGCAGGAAAGCTACGGCAGCGAGGTCGATGAACAAACCCTCAATGACTTTGCCGTGCTGCTGCAAGACGTCCAGATGGAGAGCGAGCAACCATGAAGATCCTCGCGATCCGCCTGAAAAACCTCGCCTCTCTGGCCGGGCCGTTTGAAATTGACTTTACCGCCGAGCCTCTGGCCAGCGCTGGCCTGTTCGCTATTACCGGGCCGACCGGCGCCGGTAAAAGCACCTTGCTCGACGCGTTGTGCCTGGCCTTGTTTGGTGCGGTGCCACGGCTGAACAACGTTGGCCGCGAAACCAAAGTGCCGGAAGTCGATACGGAAATGCTCACCAACGACCCGCGCACCCTGCTGCGTCGCGGCACCGGCAGCGGTTTTGCCGAGGTCGATTTTGTTGGCATCGACGGCCACCGCTACCGCGCTCGTTGGGAAGCCAATCGCGCCCGCGACAAGGCCAATGGCAAGCTCCAGGGCAGTAAACAAAGCCTGCACGATCTGGACAGCACGCAACTGCTAAGCAACCAGAGCAAAAGCGAATACAAGCAACTGATCGAAGCCAAACTCGGCTTGAACTTCGAACAGTTCACCCGCGCCGTGATGCTCGCACAAAGCGAGTTCAGTGCCTTTCTGAAGGCTGACGACAAGGATCGCAGCGAGCTGCTGGAGAAGCTGACCAACACCGCTATTTACAGCCAGTTAGGCCGCCGTGCTTACAGCAAAAGCAAGGAAGCCGAAGAAGTCCACAAAGAACTGAAAGCCCAGGCCAGTGGCGTGACGCCGTTGGAGCCTGAGGCCCGAGCCGAGCTCGATCAGCGCTTTAACGACGCTCAGCAGCAACTCAAAACTCAACAAGCGCAACTCAAGCAGCTCGAACTTCAGCACACCTGGCTCAAGGACCTGCGGCAGTTACAGGATGAGCAGCACAGCGCTGCCGAACAGCTGCAACAGGCCCAGCAGCACTGGGACATTCAAGGTAATGAACGGGTCAAACTGACGCGTCTGGAACAACTGGCACCGCAGCGACATCAGTTCGCCCGGCAGACCGAGCTGAGCCTGCAACTGAGTCCGCTGAGCGCGCAGATTCAGCACCACACCCAGCAGCAAAGCGAACTGCAAAGCCGTCAGGGCCAACTGGAGCAAAGCCTGCAAGCTGCCCAGACGGCGCTGACTCAGGCACAAAGCCAACACACCACCAGCGCGCCGTTGCTGCGCCAGGCGTTTGAAGAGCAAAGCAGCCTTGCCCGCTTGACCAGGGAATCGAGCCAGAGCGAAGCGCTCAAGCAACAAGCGCAGTTGGCCTGCACTCAAGGCCAGAGCGCGATTCAAGGCTTGCTCGAGCAACAAAAACAAGTCGCCGAACGCCTGGAGCGGATTGCCAGTGCGCTTGCACACAGTGCGAATCTGGCGCCCCTCAGCGAGGCCTGGAACGCCTACCGCGATCGCTTGCAACAGCTGATGTTGATCGGCAATCGGCTGAACAAAGGCCAGGCCGAATTGCCCGAACTGGAGCAACGTGCAGTCCGCGCGGCGCAACAACTCACCGAACAACGCAACCACCTTGAGCTGCTGTACCGCGAAGCCGGTGCCGAACCTGAAGCGGTGGCCGAGCAAATCCAGATCCTCGGCAGTCTGTTGCAGGACAACCGCAAACAGCAGCGAGCGTTCGAAGAGCTTGCACGCCTGTGGGCCAGTCAGCAGGAACTGGACAAGCGTTCGCTGGAGCTTACGCAAAAACAGCACACAGCCCAGCAGCAGCGAGACGAGTTCAACCGTAAGGGAATCCAGGCCAAAGCCGAGCTGACCGTCGCCGAGCAAACCCTGACCGTCACCCGGCAACTGCTGGAACGCCAGCGTCTGGCCCGCAGCGCCAGCGTCGAAGAACTGCGTGAGCAACTGCAAGACGACCAGCCGTGCCCGGTCTGTGGCAGTCACGAGCATCCGTATCATCAGCCCGAAGCACTTCTGCAGAGTCTGGGCCGACATGATGAAAGCGAAGAAGCCAACGCCCAGAAAGCCGTGGACACACTGAAGGAACAACTGGCGGATCTGCGCACTGAGTTGGGCGGGTTGATCGCTCAGCAGAAGGAATTCCTGCAACAACAAGAGCTGCTTGCGACCCAGCAGCAAGCCCTCGCCCCTAGCCTTGAGGCCCATCCGTTGTCAGCACCCTTGCTGGAACAGGACGCCGCCAAGCGGGACGGTTGGCTGAGCCAGCAATTGAGTCAGCTGAGCCAGAACATCGCCCAGGATGAGCAACGGCAAACGGCCTTGCTCGCCTTGCAGCAAGACGCCGCGCGCCTGCAGCAGCAACTGCACGCCACCACCCAAGCCAGTCAAGAAGCCGCGCAACATCTGGCCAATCAGCAGCGCGAGCTGGCCGGTGATCGCCAGCGTCTTGAAGAAGAACTGTCGGCGTTCACCACCCTGCTCCCGGCCGAAACCCTCGAAGGTTTGCGCAGCGAGCCTGCCGCGACCTTTATGCAACTCGATCAGCGCATCGCCCAGCGTCTCGAACAACTCGAGCAGCAGCGCGATGAACGCACCGAACAGCAACAACGTCAGCAGACCCTGGAGAAGGAACAGGATCGGCAACAGACTCGCGTGCAGCAGTTCGAGGCCGCGCAACAGCAATTCGCTGCCCTCGCCGATCAGCAGCAAGCCTGTCAGCAGAAACTGCTTCAGCTACTGGGGGAACACGCCAGCGCCGAGCAATGGCAGCAGCAACTGGATCAAGCCGTCGAACAGGCCCGCAACGCGCAAGCAGCGGCCAACCAGGCACTGCAAGAGACCCGTAGCCAACTGATCCAGCTCGACGCCGATCTAAAAGCCAGGCAAGAACGCCTGAACGCCCTTGAGCTGGAAGATTTTGAGCTGAGCAGCAAGATTTCTGACTGGCGCCAACTGCACCCTGAGCTGGACGACGGCGGCCTGGAACAGCTGTTGGCCTTTGACGACGAGCAGGTCAGCCAGCTTCGCCAACAGTTGCAACACAGCGAAAAAGCCATCGAGCAGGCCAAGGTGCTGCTGCACGAACGCGAACAGCGTCTGCACAACCACCAGGCGCAACACAATGGCAATCTCGATGCCGAGCAACTGGCCAGCGCCCTGAGCGAACTGCAAAGCCAATTCGCCGCCAGTGAACAGCTCAGCGCCGAACTGCGGGCCGAACAGGCCGAAGACCAACGTCGCCAGAATGCCAATCAGGCGCTGGCGCAACGCATCGCCGAGGCCTATAGCGAGTGGCAGCGCTGGGCACGGCTGAACGCTTTGATCGGTTCCGCCACCGGCGACACCTTCCGCAAGATCGCTCAGGCCTACAATCTTGATCTGCTGGTGCATCATGCTAACGCGCAACTGCGGCAACTGGTGCGCCGCTATCGCCTCAAGCGCGGCGGCAGCATGCTCGGTTTATTGGTGATGGATACGGAAATGGGTGACGAGCTGCGCTCGGTGCATTCGTTGTCCGGCGGCGAGACGTTCCTGGTGTCCCTGGCGCTCGCCCTGGGCCTGGCGTCGATGGCCTCCAGCACGCTGAAAATCGAATCGCTGTTTATCGATGAAGGATTCGGCAGTCTTGATCCGGAGTCGCTGCAACTGGCGATGGACGCCCTCGACGGCCTGCAGGCCCAAGGACGCAAAGTCGCGGTGATTTCCCACGTGCAGGAAATGCACGAACGGATTCCGGTGCAGATCCAGGTCCGCCGCTTGGGCAACGGCCTGAGCACACTGGAGGTGAAATGAGTACGGCGACACTCTACTCCTTCCGCCGCTGCCCTTATGCCATGCGTGCGCGCATGGCCCTGCGTTATTCAGGGGTTGTGCTGAACATTGTCGAGGTCAGCCTGAAAGCCAAGCCGGCCGAAATGCTCGCGTTGTCGAACAAAGGGACAGTGCCGGTGTTGGACGTTGAGGGTCGGGTCATCGACGAAAGCCTGGAGATCATGCACTGGGCACTGGAACAGAACGATCCGCAGGATTGGTTGCTCAAGGACAATCCTTCGGCACAGCAACTGAGCGCGGCGCTGATCGAAGAAAACGATCAGCTGTTCAAGGTGCATTTGGATCGCTACAAGTACGCCGATCGCTATCCGGAACAGCCGATGGAGCATTACCGCGCCCAAGGCGCCGTTTTCTTAGAGAAGCTCAATGAGCTGTTGCAGGAACATACGCACTTGGCGGCTGATCACCTGAGCCTGGCGGACATCGCCGTGGCGCCATTCGTACGGCAATTTGCTCATGTCGATCAGAACTGGTTCGCACAGACGCCGTATCGGCATCTGCAGGCGTGGTTGCAGCGGTTTCTGGAGTCGGGGTTGTTTGTGGGGGTGATGACTAAAGCAGCGCCGATCTAGCAGTGAACACACTCTATTGTGGCGAGGGAGCTTGCTCCCGCTGGGCAGCGAAGCGGCCCTAAAATCGGCAACCGTATTTCTTCAGGCAGAATGAGTCAGCTGGATTTGCGACTGCTTCGCAGCCGAGCGGGAGCAAGCTCCCTCGCCACAGGTACGATGCTCGCCTCCAAGTTTCATTCTTAAGCCACCATCGGCTCGGCGAACACACTGCACATCTGCAACGCCGAGCAATCCACTTTGAACGGCCCCAAAAGCGCAGCCTTCGGTTTGATGGGTGGATTACCTGCCAGCAACCCCAATGCCTTGGCGGTTTGAATGTTGTGAGCAATGTTGTGATTGCATTCGATAGCCCGCGCCAGCGAACCGGCCGAACCCTGCCCCACCCCTAACAATGAAGAGCCATTGGTCAAAAACGCCAGGAAGGCGATGACCCAGAGTCTATGCCCTTTCATTGCCCCACCAATCCCGCAATGTCTGCGTGTTCGGCAGTGATGCTCTGTGCGTGGTGTTCGAATTGAACGCCTGGGTATGCCACTTGGATAGGCGGTTCGATGGAGCGCTGAGTCTGGCCAGACAAGGTGACCATAAGGATCATGGCCACGTACAAACCGATGGCGACGTAAGCACCGTGTTTGGCAGAGGTAAGAAGTGTGCTGGCCATGGGATTCTCCGTGGGCATGTTTCAGTGCCCACAGAATCGATCAAAAAACCAAGAATGAATAGCGACCTTTGTGCATAGTAACTATCAGCTTTGTTGATCTTAAATCCAGCGTGTTTTAGTCCTGCAGCACGCTCATCAATCGCTCGCGCGCAGCATCAGGCTCGTCTGGAACAGGCTGGGCAGCCGACAAGATAGGGGTGGAATAGAGGAACAGAAGAACCACTGCCAGACGCATAACCATGCTGTCGATCCCTTGGAGAGACTGAGTCAATAAATTAGCGTCAAATTTAAACACATGGCTATATGATATTACCAAAGGAATTTGTACCGACCGGCCACTGCTGTCGCAAACGGTTTATGCAGGAGCGACATCACTTTGACGGCTGCCGACAAAAAATCGCCGATCAGAGCAAGTGACTTCGCTCCTGCATAAATTCTTTCGTACGCAGATTTCAGTGTTGGATCTTGTGATCCAGTGCAGCGTAGAAGTTGGCGCTTTGTTGCAGGTATTTCTGGGTGTAGGTGTGGGTGCTGGATTTTTTCTCGCCGATTGAGACGTTGGCACTGGCTGGCAAAGCCACGGTAGCCGAGATAGCGGAAGCAGCGATGACGGAGAAGAGATTGAAGTTCATGGCGTTAACCCTCGTAAATTCAGTTGGCTTGCTTGCCTGTGTAGGCCGTGAAGCAAACTTACGCCCGAGGGTCGGCGCGTTGAAATTCTTTGCAGCAGTAGCGAATATCAGCGTCATTAATAGAAGTACGCAGGCCCCGTCATCCGGGGCCTGCGGCTTATTGACGCAGCAAGAACTTGATATCGCTGGGGGAGTCGAACGGTAGTTTTTGTACGGTTTTGCCTAACAAACCCGTCTTGGCATCGCGCTCAAGCACCACAATCTGGTTGCTTTTCTGGTTGCCGATCAACAGGAATTTGCCACTCGGATCAAGACTGAATTCCCGTGGATGATCGCCTTCCACCGAACGGCGCTGGATCTCTTTGAGCTCACCTGTTGCAGGATCAATGGCAAACACCAGCAACTGATTGGCGGTGCCACGGTTGCTGACGTAGAGGAACTTGCCGTCCTGCGAGGCATGCAGCGCACCTGCGGCCTTCTCTTCCTTGGGTTTGTCGGCGGCAAGTTCGACCATCTGCCGCTGCACAAGCTTGCCCGCCTGGTAGTCAAATACCGCGACTTGCGCACTCATTTCCATGGTCAACCAGGCATGCTTGCCATCACCGCTGAACAGCAGATGTCGCGGGCCGCTGCCCGGCGGCAACTGCACCGAAGCCGCAGTGGCGGCGGTCAACGGCAGCTCAGGATTGGCTTTGGGGTCGTAGCGGTAGACAAAGACCTTGTCCGCCCCCAGGTCGCTGGAAAACACGTACTGGCCGTCCGGCGATGACACCGTCGAATGCACATGGGCTGACATCTGCCGTTCAGGATTGACCCGGCTGGACGGATGGCTGCTCAGTTGCACTGGCGGCGCCAGCTTGCCATCTGCTGCCACTGGCAATACCGCGAGGCTGCCGCCTGGGTCTTGCGCCACCGAATAGTTGCTGACGAACAAGTAGCGCCCGTCAGAGCTCAGGCTGGAATGAGTCGGTTCATTGCCAAGGGACTGGACCTGATTGATCAGGCTCAGCTCATGACTCTTCGGGTCAATGGAAAAGCTGCTGACACGGCCGACCGGATCGACCTGACCCGGACCGTTTTCGTTGACCACAAACAGTCGCCGCTGATCCCTGGACAGGGTCAGCCACGACGGGTTGGCGCTCTTCACCACCTGCAACGGTTTGGGGTCGAGCTGACCGGTGCGGCTGTCGAACTGTAGACGATAGAGGCCCTGACTCTGGCCCTGCGTGTAGGAGCCGACCAACAGCTCGTAGCTATCGACCGGCGCCGCCTGCACAGACATCGCCCCCACACTGCCAGCCACCAGCAATGGCCAGAAGTTACGCATCCTCATGCTCGTCATCCTCTTCGTCACCGCCGCTGAATGCACTCATGCACACCAGCCGGTGCTCGCCGGAATCGCCGGTGATGGTCCAGCTCTGCAGGGTTTCATCGAAGGTCGCGGCTTGCACCTGGGCCATACTGAAAACCCAGCGTTTGGCTGCCCGGCCGTCCATGCATTCGATGTGTAGTTGATCCTCTTCGTCGAGAGAGAAATCAAAGGCATGCAGCCCGTCAATTTCCAGCATGTCGCAGGTTTCGAGGACGGTGAGCAAGGAATCGGTAGCGGCAGTCATGGCGATCAATCATCAATTGGAAAGTGGCAATGATAGCCCATCAGAGTCCTGTGGGAGCGGGCTTGCTCCCACAGGGTTAGTGTGAATTTTCAGATATAAAAAAGCCGCAACCCAAGGTTGCGGCTTTTTCGTTTCAACTAACCCTTAATGGGCAAACAACGAATTACCCTTCTGCCCGGCCAGTTTTTCCGGCTTGATCAAGAACCGCGCCAGCGCTGGCAACAGCCACAACGCGCCGAACATGTTCCACAGCAGCATGAAGGTCAGCATCAGGCCCATGTCAGCCTGGAACTTGATCGCCGAGAAGATCCAGGTGCAGACGCCGATGGCCAGGCACAGACCGGTGAACAGCACCGCTTTACCGGTGGATTTCAGGGTCTGGTAATAGGCTTCTTGCAGTGGCAGACCGGCGCGCAGGAAGCTTTCGAGGCGGCTGTAAATGTAGATGCCGTAGTCGACACCAATCCCCACACCCAGCGCTACCACCGGCAAGGTCGCGACTTTCACACCAATACCCATGAAGGCCATCAGGGCGTTACCGAGTACCGAGGTCAGCACCAGCGGCAGCACAATACACAAGGTTGCCGCCCATGAACGGAAGGTGATCATGCACATGGTCGCCACACAGATGTACACCAGGACCAGGATGGTCAGCTCCGACTCCTTGATCACTTCGTTGGTGGCGGCTTCGATCCCGGCATTACCGGCCGCGAGGATGAATTCCAGGCCGTCCTTGTTGTTCTCCTTGGCGAACTCCTGCACCGCATGCACCGCGCGATCAAGGGTTGCAGCCTTGTGGTCGTTGAGGAACACCAGTACCGGCGCCAGCGAGCAACTGTTGTTGTACAGGCCATCAGCACGGGCTATGGAGTTGTTCAACACATCCGGGTTGCGCGACAGGGTTTCCCATTTCAGGTTGCCCTCGTTCATGCCCTTGATCATCTGCTTGGAGACTGTCACCAGGGAAATCGCCGACTGCACGCCCTCGGTGTTCTGCATCTTCCACATCAACTCATCGATCGGCGCCATGGCGGCGTAACGCGAGCAGCCTTCCGGGGCGGTCTTGACCATCACCACCAGTACATCGGAGCTGGTGGAGTAGTTGCTGATGATGAAATTGTTGTCCTTGTTGTAGCGCGAATCAGGACGCAGCTCCGGCGCGCCTTGATCGAGGTCGCCGATTTTCAGGTTCTGGCTGTACCAGAGACCGCCACCGAAAGCCAACAAGGCCAGGGCGATCGACACAGGTGCAACTTTCGGGCTGGCAAAGTTCGACAGCAAGCGCCAGAACGGATGCTCGCGCACTGCGTCTTTCTTGCTGCGGTCGACAGCGCGCTTGCTGATGCCGACGTAGGAAATCGCTACCGGCAACAGGATCAGGTTGGTGAACACAATCACCGCCACACCGATGGACGCGCCGATGGCCAATTCGCGAATCACGCCGATGTCGATGATCAACAAGGTGATGAAGCCCACCGCATCCGCCAGAATCGCGATCATCCCCGGCAGGAACAATTGCCGGAACGTTCGCCGCGCTGCGGTCAGGGCGTTGTCGGCCCCACTGGACTGCAAGGCGATACCGTTGATCTTTTGTACGCCGTGGGAAATACCGATGGCGAAGATCAGGAACGGCACCAGCATCGAATACGGGTCCAACCCGAAACCGAAGGCGTGCATCAACCCGAGTTGCCAGACAACCGCCACCAGCGTGGTACTCAACACCGCGACGGTGCTGCGCATACAGTTGGTGAACCAGTACAGCAACACCAGGGTGATAATGAAGGCGACGCCGAAGAACATCACCACCATGATCAGGCCATCAATCAGGTCGCCGACTTTCTTGGCAAAACCGACGATGTGGATCTGCACATTGGGGTTTTGCGCTTCGAACTTGTTGCGGATCTTGTCCTCAAGCTCGTGGGAGAACTTCTGGTAATCCAGCGCGAGCAACTTGCCCTGGTCTTGCGGGTCCGGGTAGGACTCCAACAACGGAATATCGACGATGCTGGATTTGAAATCGTTGGACACCAGACGACCGACCTGACCGGACTTGAGCACGTTGTTACGCAACAGATCGAGGCTGTCGGCCGAGCCGTTGTAGCTCTGCGGAATCACCTCACCACCGGCGAAACCTTCCTCGGTCACTTCAGTCCAGCGAACGCTGGGGCTCCACAGCGACTTGAGACCGGAACGGTCAACGCCAGAGATGTAGAACACCTCGTCGTTAATCTGCCGCAGGGTCTCCATGTACTCCTTGGAGAAAATGTCGCCATCGGTGGCTTCCACCGAGATCCGCACGGTGTTGCCCAGGTTGGCCAGATCGTTGCGGTGCTCAAGCATCTTCTCGATGAAGGGGTGCTTGAGCGGAATCATTTTTTCGAAACTGGTGGACGGCCGGATCAGCGTCGCCTGCCAGAACAGGAACGCGCTGACCAGCAGGCAGATGACGATCACTGCCGGGCGGTTGTTGAAAATCAGGCGTTCGAGGAACGTTGCCTTGTCCTGGTGATGACTGCTTACGGAAATCTTGCTTTGGTGTTGAATGTTCATGGAAATCCCCCGCCTTCTTATTATTTGCCCAGCTCAGCGCCGGTTGGCGTGGTGGCGCGAACACCGCCCTGTCCCACCAGAATCAAGTTGCCATTGCCCGCTGCCGTGACCGCCGACAAGGAAATGCGGTCCGGTCGATTGAATACGCTGAAGGTCAAACCATCGTCGGTGCTGCGCACCACGCTGCCGCCGTTGCCGACGATGACCAGTGACCCGTCATCGAGCAATGTCGCGCCGGACAGGCCGAATTCGAGTGCACCACGGGCGGCTTTCAGCTCAACCGGCTCCCAGGTACTGCCAAAGTCAGTAGAGCGGAACAGATTGCCGCGTAAACCGTAAGCCAGCAGCGTGCCGGGCTGGCGGGTACCGATCACACCAAACAGCGATCCCTGATACGGTCCTTCAAGGCGCTCCCAGGTTTGTCCCCAATCGGCGGAGCGGAACATGCTGCCCTGCTCACCAACGATGAACAGACCGGAATCCTTGACTGCGGCGATGGCGTTGAGGTGGTACTGGTCTTCGTTGTCCAGGCGATCGCTGGCGTTTTCCCAGTGCTTGCCGCCGTCGGTGGTTTCCAGCAATGCGCCATAAGCGCCCACGGCAAAGCCGTTGCTGGCGTCCTTGAACCAGACGTCGAGCAGCGGTGCTTCGCGTTTCAAGTCTTCGAATTGCTTGGTCCAGGTCGCGCCGCCGTCTTCACTGGCGAGAATTTGTGCGTCATGCCCGACCGCCCAGCCATGCTGGTCATCGACAAAGAACACCGCGGTCAGCAACTGTCGAGTCGGCACTTTGGCCTGGGTCCAGGTTTTACCCTGGTCATCGGAATAGAGAATATGACCGCGATCACCCACAGCCACCAGGCGCGCGCCGGCAGGTACGACGTCGAGCATCAGGCCTTTGGCGGATTTTGCGGATTCAATCGAATAGACAGTGTCAACCGCTGCCGTGGCTGCGGCCTGGACGGGTGCCGACAACGCAGCAACACCCAACAGCGAGAGCGCTGTAGCCAGCAACGCGAATCTGCGTAACGCCGGCGGGCGGCAAAAACCCACACCCATGACAGGCTCACTCATAGACCTTTCCCCCATTATTATTGTTAGGTCATTCAACCTTTCAGGGCGCCGTACAGGGCGTTTTTTCTGATTTGCCGTTTCGGATCGTTGTCCTGAAACCAGCAATCTAGAGCCCCTTCTGAAGCTGGCCTATCCTATCCAGCTTTAGAAAGGTCTGACAATCGACGCCACGTTATCTTTTGTTAACCTGGGGCTTTGGAGGAGTGTCTGAATGGCGAGACATTCGTTGGCATGATGAATGAGGGCCATGTGATGGCCTTTATCAAGGAGGTGGGGGGCGGCGTAACCTTACGACTTCTTTGTCTTGTCCGAGTACCTATCCATTTCTGCGGTAATGAATATGTACACCAGCAAGAGACAGGCCGGCTGTGAGGCCGCTATCGTCGGAACGCCGCCCGGACCAATCGAGCGTCGACCGGCTCGCTCCTACAGTGCGTCGGTCACAGCAACGCAGATTCTCACCCCGCCGCCAACCCCTTCCCGGCCCGCTCCAGATTGCGCCACAACCAAACAGGCAATACATCAGGATCAAGACTGTCGATCAGGTTCTTCAGCGCCAGCCCCAGTTCGGTATCACCCTCAATAACCAGACGCCTGCGGAAGAACAGCGTGTCCGGGTCTTCCTGACGGCTGGCCAGGAGTAAAAACTCTCGCCAGTTGCCGCTGATGGTCACGTGCGCCTGAGCCCGTTCGGCAATCTGCAATCCACCGCGACCCAGGGTCAGGTACCAGGACAAACCCAGGTCCGGGATCCGCAGGCACAGCCAGCGACCACGCAACAGGTCGAATCCACCGTCGCGCAGCGGCTCGGCGAGGCAGCGATTGAGCGCTTGCTGTAACGCCACGCGCTGCACGACAAAGGGCACCCGCCGCACTAGCGGCAGCAACCGGTCAGCACCTTTCAACAGCCACTTTTTTCGGTTCAACACAGGCCGACCTCCTCGACGCGCAACATGCCGGCCTGGCCATGCCAGTAACCATTGCAGCCTTCGACGAACAGCGGCGGCGTCTCGCCCAGGCGGACCCGTTGATAGGCTGCAACCACCTCGGCCATGCCCTGAGCACGCGGGCTCAGGCGCAACATATCGGCGCCGCAGGCCACCAGCCCGGAATAATCCGCCAGCAGATTGGTCACTTCGGCCGACATTGTTTGAATGCCGTTGAGGGTGAACAGCGGCTGACCTTCCTGACTCGTCAGGGCCAGGCCGTCGGGGTAGTTGATACAGCAAAACTGGCAGTCGTCCTTGGGACGATTTTCCGCCCGGGCGGTGAAGCAACGCGCGGAATAGGCCAAAGGCAAATGCCCATAAGCGAAAATTTCAACTTCCGGTACCTCACGCCCTAACTCGCGCACCTGCTCGATCACATCGCCAATCAGCGCCGCCGAACACTCCACTGGCGGCACCCAGCGGGTCATTCCGCAATCGAGTAGTTGCGCCAGCGTATGGCCGTTGTACAGATTGAGGGCCGGGCCCGCGACAAAAGGCAATTTACGTTCGGCCAGAAACTGCACCGCCCCCATGTCGTTGGCCTCCACCAGCAATTCGCCGTTGTCGCACAGGCGGCGCAGGCTGGAGAGTTCGGACGCCGCTTCGATCAGCGTCAGGCTGGAAAGCACCAGCTGCGCCTGAGTGCACTCCTGCAGCTCGCGACCCAGGCCAAGCCACTGATCCAATGAGAATGCCCGGCGTTTCGAACACACGGTTTCCCCCAGATAAATCACATCCAGGGGCAAGGTCGACATTTCGGCGTAAAAGTTGCTGAGTTGCTCTTTGTCCCAGTAAAACAGGACCGGTCCCAGGCTGAGTTTCATGTCCCGTCCCTCATTGCCATGATCGATGATAGGCACCCAAGGTGGTCTGGCTGCCTTCGGATAAACCGGCCAACACCCGACGCCATTCATCCTTGACCCGAAAGGTGCCCGGCGAGCCGCGATGGGCATCCAGCGCGGCGCGCCAGACGCGGGTGACTTGTTCCACATAGGCCGGGCTGCGTTGGCGGCCTTCGATTTTTACCGCTTCGACACCGATGGCCGCCAACTCCGGCAGCAGGTCCAGGGTGTCGAGGCTGGTGGGTTCCTCCAGCGCATGGAAACGCTTGCCACCCACCAGGAAACGGCCTTTGCACAAGGTCGGATATCCGGCCGGTTCATCAGGGGTATAGCGGTCGATCAAGACCTCACTGAGCCGCGCACTCAAGCCTTGGGCGTCTTCGCTCCAGCGTACCGCCTTGGCCGGCGAACAGACGCCGCACAGGTTCGGCGATTCGCCGGTGATATAGGAAGAGAGATGGCAACGCCCTTCGGCCATGATGCACAAGCTGCCGAAACCGAACACTTCAATGGGCACCGGACTGCTGGCCGCGACCTGACGCACTTGCGCCAACGACAACACCCTAGGCAAAACGGCACGACGAATACCGTAGCGCTGCGCATAGAACGCCAGCGCAGCGGCATGGGTCGCAGAACCCTGGACGGACAAGTGCAACGCCAGTTGCGGGTGACGCTGACTGGCGTAGTTGAGCACCCCGAGGTCGGCGGCGATCAGCGCATCCACGCCCAAATCGGCAGCACGATCCACCGCCCGCTGCCAGCGCTCCCAGCCTTTGGGCTGAGGGTAGGTGTTGACTGCCACATAGAGCTTGCGTTGATGTTGGCGAATGAATGAGACCGCGGCGTCGAACTGTTTGTCGTCCATATTCAAGCCCGCGAAATGCCGGGCATTGGTGTCATCACGAAAGCCGACGTAGACGGCGTCGGCGCCTTGGCGCACGGCCGCTTTTAGCGCAGGCAGGTTCCCTGCCGGGCAGACCAGTTGCATGGGTAATCCTCATGAAAGAACTCGTCGCGACCATCGGCTGATACCTGTCGCGCGCAGGTTCAGAGCGATCGAAAATGCGCTGCCAGTCTAGCGAGACCGGCAGCCACGACCTTGACGGCAATCAATTGCCATCACTGCATCAGGTCGGCAAAGGACAGGAACATGACGGTGTCGTGCTTGAGCACTTGCTGCTCGCACTCCACCACCGCAAGCCCATCGGCCCAGCAGGCGGCGGTCAACATGGCAGAGCTTTGCTGCGGGTGCAGCTCGACGCTCAATTGCCCGTTGGGGCCGGGGCTCAGTTTTGCCCGCAGGTACTGCCGGCGCTTGTTGCGTTGCAGCCAATCGAACCCGGCCGCGACAGCCAATGGCATCGGTAGCACCTCGCGCACACCCTGTGCCCTGAGCAGGAACGGACGCACCACCACCAACGCGGTAATCAGCGCCGCCGATGGATTGCCCGGCATGCCGATCCAGGGTTTGCCAGCCACGTTCCCAAAGGCTAGCGGTTTACCCGGCTGGATGGCCAGCCGCCAAAAATCAACGCTGCCGAGTTCCTCGATCGCCTGTTTGAGATGGTCTTCCTCGCCCACCGACACACCGCCCGAAGTCAGCAGCAAATCGCATTCCGAAGACGCCAGGATCAAGGCATCGCGGCTGGCCGCCAACTCATCGGCCATAACCCCGTAGTCATGCACCTCGACGCCCCAACCGCGCAACAACGCGGCGAGGCAGTAACGATTGCTGTTGTAAATCTGCCCCGGCGCCAACGAATCACCCGGTTCACGCAGTTCATCGCCACTGCTGAGCAAGCAAACCTGCAAAGGCCGATAGACCTCGACCCGCGCCACGCCAGCACCGGCCAACAGCCCCAACTCTTGTGCGCGCAAGCGCTTACCTGCCTTGAGCAACAGATGCCCACGGCGCACTTCTTCGCCCTCCTTGCGCACGTGGTCGCCAACGCTTACCGGCGGGAACCAGACGTGCTCGCACTCGACCCGGCAACGTTCTTGCGGCACCACGGTATCGGCACCCGGCGGCAGCGGTGCACCGGTAAAGATCCGCACCGCCGTTTGCGGCAACAATGGCGAGCTGTCGCCGGCCCCCGCCGCGATCCGGCCCACCACCGACAAGTAACCGCCCGCCAGTGGCAGGTCAGCCGCCCTGAGGGCGTAGCCGTCCATGGCACTGTTGTCCCAGGCAGGCAGGTTCACCGGGGAATGAATATCCGCCGCCAACACCCGCCCCAAGGCTTGCTCCAGAGGGATCTTTTGCGACGGTGGGGGCGGCGGTGCCTGGTTCAGCAGTCGGGCGATGGCCTCGTCCACGGGCATCAGCTTGCCGCTGTCGCACACCGAGCCGGTCATGAGCGTGACTCGCAGGCATCAATGACCTGCTGCGCCTGCGGCTTCAAATGCGGAGCGAAATTACATGGGCCGGTGCGACTGTCCAATTGTTCCAGCAGGATCTTGTTCCAGGCCGTTCGACACGCGCCCGGCGAACCCGGTACGCAGCACACCAGCACCCCATTGCTCATCCCCGCCAATGCCCGGGACTGCAAACTGGACATACCGATTTCCGCCAGAGACACCTGACGGAACAGTTCACCGAAGCCTTCCACATGTTTGTCCAGCAACGGCAGGACCGCTTGCGGCGTGTTGTCGCGAGGGGTGAATCCGGTGCCGCCGGTCATCAGTACCACTTGCACTTGAGGGTCGGCGATCCAGTGGGAGAGTTTTGCGCGGATCTGATAAATGTCGTCCTTGACCAGATCGCGGTCGATCAACACATGCCCGGCGGTTTGCAGCAAATCCGTCAGTGTTTGTCCCGAGGTGTCGGTATCGAAGGTTCGCGTATCGCTGATGGTCAGCACGGCAATGTTCAGCGGTTGAAAAATACGTTGCGCCAGATGGGCCATATCCAAGCCTTCCTGTAGATAAAGGTATGGCCCAGCCTGAACCGGAATGTAGACCGAGCCTATTCCTCCAAGGAGGTACCTCGACGGGGCAATTGGGGAAATAACCGTAGCAGCTGCCGAGCCTGCGAGGCTGCGTTCGGCTGCGCAGCAGTCGTAAACCCGGAACGCACAGTCCTCCTGAAACACCGCGTGGTCTGATTCCACGACTGCTTCGCAGCCGAACGCAGCCTTCGGCAGCTGCTACGGGGGAATTCATTCGTCGCTCAAGGCGCCAAACGATTTCGCTCCCACACACCCTTCTGCAAACGGTAATCAAGCCGATCATGCAATCGGTCTGCACGCCCCTGCCAGAATTCCAGCCGTTCCGGACGCAGGCAGTAACCACCCCAGTCCTCGGGTCGTGGAATGGTCTGGCCGACGAAGCGCTTACCGGTTTCCACCAACAAGGATTCGAGTGCTGCCCGACTGGCCAACGGACGGCTTTGCGGTGAAGCCCAGGCCCCTAGACGGCTGGCCAGGGAGCGGGAGTCGAAGTAAGCATCCGAGAGCTGCGGGTCAAGCCTGGACACCTGGCCTTCGACACGAACCTGACGCTCCAGACCGGGCCAGAAAAAGGTCATGGCCGCATTGGGATTACCCGCCAGTTGCTGCCCCTTGTCACTCTGGTAATGGCCGAAAAAAGTGAAGCCTTCATCGCTCAATCCTTTGAGCAACAGAATCCGGCAGTGTGGGCGCCCTTGGCTGTCGACTGTCGCCAGGGCCATGCTATTGGCCTCGACGGGAGCGCTCTCGGTCTGGCGGGCTTGCTGCATCCACTGCCGGAACATGGTCAGTGGATCGTCCAGCGCCAGATCATCTTGCAAACCATCAAGGGTGTAGTTACGGCGCATTTGAGCCAGGGAAAGGGGCATGGCGGTAATCTCCGGAAGGTTTCACACAGTGTGCGAGCTTGCGTGCGATACCCACTTGACCACCATCAACACTGAGCATTGATGAAGCGTCGCCCTGCCCTTACTTAAGCCGCAACCTGCGGGCCAGTTTGTGCAGGTTGCTGGGATCGACTTCCAGCAGCCGTGCGGCGCAGGCCCAGTTCTCCCCGGACAGGCTCAAGGCGTGAAGGATTTTTTGCCGCTGGTAATCGTCGACGGCTTCGCCCAGGGGCTGGAACGGCAGGTCAGACACATCGCTCACAGGCAATTCAGCGACCGAACCCGGCGCGTGAATACCGTTGTCGAGATCCAGTATCGCGGGCTCCAGCGTCATGATCAGGGTGCGACTGGTGCCACGGCTGAGCTGCTTCAAGGCGGCTCGACTGATCACATGCTCCAGTTCACGCACATTGCCCGGCCAGGCATAACCCAGTAGCGCTCGCTCGGCCGCTGGCGACAGACGCAAACCGCGCAGGCCAAGCCGCGCCCGATTGAGCTCAAGGAAATGCCCGGCCAGCATCAACACATCGTTGCCGCGGTCGCGCAGGGGCGGGATCGGCACCGGATACACCGAGAGGCGGTGATACAGATCAGCGCGAAACAAGCCGTCGCGAATGCTGTCCGGCAGGTGTCGGTTGGTCGCCGCGATGATCCGCACATCGACATGCAGCGGCTTGTCGGCGCCCAGGCGCTGGATCTCGCCGTTTTGTAGCGTGCGAAGCAATTTGGCTTGCACGCTCAATGGCAATTCACCGACCTCGTCGAGCAACAGCGTGCCGCCGTTGGCCGCATCGAAACGCCCGGCACGATCGCTGGTGGCCCCGGAAAAGGCTCCTTTGACGTGTCCGAACAACTCGCTCTCCGCCAGCGATTCCGGCAAGGCGGCGCAATTGACATGCACCAGGGGCTTATGACGCCGGCGTGAAAGACCGTGTAAACGCCGGGCGAACAGCTCTTTGCCAACCCCGGTCTCCCCCAACAGCAACACCGGCAACTCGGAGTCGGCCAGCACTTCCAGCTCATTGAGCAACTGGCGCAGCACTTCGCTCTGACCCAGAATTTCGCCGTCCTCAGCGGGCATCCGCACGTCCTGAATATCACTGCGGGACAAACGCAAACTGCGGTTTTCCTGTTCGAGCCGGGTCACCCGCACAGCGGCCTCGATCTGCAAGGTACAACGCTTGAGCTCCTCCCGAGCGCGGCTGTCGAAGGTCCCAGCGTGCAGCGCATCGAGCGTGATCGCGCCCCAGATCCGCCCCTCGACATACAGGCTCACCCCCATGCAGTCATGCACCGGCAGCGGTTCGCCGGCATGGCCGTCGAGCAAGCCGTCATAGGGGTCCGGCAGGCGACTATCGGGTTCGAACCAGGTGGGCTCGCGCGACGCCATGATTGCCGCCAGCCGAGGGTGCTGAGCGATGACAAACCGGCGCCCCAGCGCTTCGTGAACCAGTCCCACCGTCGCCACCGGCCTCAGGCTGTCGTCATCCAGACGCAGCAACCCCACGGCGCCACTGTTGAAGTATTCGCGCAGGGTCTGGACAAGCCGTTGCAAACGCACGGCATTGGGCAGCTCGACAATCAAGTCGGCGGCCAGGCTTTCACGCAGCATGGTAGTAACCACCCTTTATGGTTTGATTCACCCTATGCCGTCAGGGTACTCATCACCACAACAAAAAATTAATCGAGCATTTTCAATGCGTTAAATATGGCATGCCGGATGCAACAGGACCGGGGAACCTGTGAAACCTAAGAGGAACCTCGATGAGCCTGACCCTTCTGGAACAAAGTCTCGGCCAACTGGCCTGCGACATTCCCGGCGCCACCCGGACTTTTCACGCCTTCAATCTGGACTTCTGTTGCGCCGGGCACAAAAGCCTGCGTGAAGCCGCCCTTGGCAAAGGCCTCGATCCCCTGCTGATTGCCGACGCTCTCCATGCCCTGCAAGACGCCGGTGAAACCCAGCACGACTGGCGCAACGAACCCGAGGAACTGTTGATCGCCCACATCCTGGCGCGCTACCACGCCCACCACCGCGAGCAACTGCCGGAACTGATCCGCCTGGCTCGCCGCGTCGAGCAGGTCCATGGTGCGCGCAGCAGCTGCCCCAACGGCCTGGCCGACCACCTGCGGGACATGCAGCAAGAACTCGAAGGCCACATGCTCAAGGAAGAACAAGTGCTCTTCCCGATGCTGCAACAGGGAATGGGGCCACAGGCCGTACCGCCGATCCAGGTGCTGCGTTACGAACATGATCAACACGGTGAAGCCCTGGAAAAAATGCTCGCCCTGACCGACAACATCACCCCGCCTGCCGATGCCTGCAACACCTGGCGCGCCCTTTATCGCGGCTTGCTGGAATTCAGGGACGACCTGATGCAGCACATCCATCTGGAAAACAACGTGCTGTTCGTCAAGGCCCTGCCCCCTCGCCATTAATCGATTGCCAGCAACACCCAACCCGCGCCAACCAACCGGTTGACGCGGTTTTTTTATTGGGATGAGATTGGGCTGCCATCAGCCGTGCCAATAGAACATGGCCTTGGCCAGGATCACGATCAACAGCATGTGCCCCAGGATGCTGCGGCGAATCCAGCTGGCGCGGGTCGAGGTCAGCCGCGCGCTTTTCAGCCAATACGCCAGCAGCAAGTAATGCCCGATGATGCTCAAGGCCAGAAGGATCTTCAGGCTCAACAACGTGCCGAAACTGCTGGCCAGCGGCTGGCTCAAGACACCACGGTGCTGCCACGCCAGCCCGATGCCGGCGCCATACAGCAGCAACACCACGCCATGCAGCACCTTGCGCGAGCGCACCGCAATCGCCTGATCTGCAGTCGATTGCGCACCGCTCACCAACTGCAGGCGTGCGGAGTGCCAGATGAACACCTCGAAAAACAGCGTCCCGATAAAGGCGATGGCCGCCAGCAAGTGCGTGACCAGCAAGTAGGGGTAAATCACCGGCAACCTCCGTCAATTCGACTGCTCATCCCGGATGACCGTCAACCCGGGCCCGCAGCAGCATCGGCCCATAACGCCAGGCGTACAGCGCAAACGCCAGCGCCCAACACAGACCTGCCAGCCACAATGCTCCCAACGGAAAGAACAGCACCAGCACCACCCGGCTCAGACATGCCAGGTTCAACAAAATGAACGCCAAAGTCATGCCCGACGGCGGTTCCAGCGCACGGCCGGTATGCCCCAGGCTGACCCGAGCGATCATCGCCAGAATCAAACCGCCCATGGCACCTATCGTCAGGCAATGCACCGCCAGACTGGGGTTCACCGGTACACCGAAATGCCACAGCGCCATACCGAGGCAGGCCACCGCCAACCAGCCATAGGCCAGGTGCAACGACCACAGCAACGGCACTCGCCACAGCGCCCGATCATGCCAGCGAACCAGACGCACAAAATGCCCCGCCGCCAACACCGCAAACAGCAGGCCGACCCAGACAGTGGGGTTAAGCGCAGGTCCTGCGGCATATAACACTGCCACCAGCGCCGAGCCTGCCAGCAGCAGGCTATCCAGCCAGGGCCAGGGCGCAACACCCTCGACCCGGCCGAGGCCGCGCTGAGTGAAGAACGGTATGACTCGCCCGCCGATCAAGCCCATCATCGCCGCCGCCAGCCAGATGCCGGTCAATACACTTTGACGCTGCCAGCCCTCATGACCTGGAAGCAGGCCATACATGGACAAGCCGTCGGCCACGGCCAATAACAGCAACACCAGCACAATCGGATAATTACGTTTCTGCCGCACCTTCCATAGGGTGAAACCCATGAGTGCTGCCACCGCCAGCGGAAAAGCCAATTCCAGAACCGCAAGCAACGGCCACGGCACATTCGCCAGCCAGGCCAGACGCGCGAACAACCACAACAACGCCAGACCCGCCAGTGGCCTACCGCTGATGCCCGGGCGACCGGTCCAGGTCTGCACGGCCGTCAGCAGAAAACCCGCGATAATCGCCAGCGCAAACCCGAACAACAGCTCATGCCGATGCCAGGCCAGCCAACCACCTGCCGGCTGCCAGCCGGAAATCGCGCCACTGAAGGCGGCCAGCCAGAGCGGTATGGCCAGCAACGCCAAGACGCAGCCCGCCAGGAAAAACGGCCGAAAGGCCAGACGTAACAACGGCGCAATCGCCATCGCTTTACGGCGGTCAAGCACTTGCATAAAGCCACTCCTCTACCTTGCTGCCGGAGGGTAAATTCCACCCCCATAATCGGGTATTACCCATTCGCTGCACTTGTCACAGATCAAGCTTGCAAACTGCCAGAGGGTTAAATTGACCCTCTGTAGTCGAAACAATGGGTTGCAAGGGGCGTGCCCTGATGCCGATCAAGGGTTGAACGCTGCCCTTTCGCCACAAAGGGCCACCCACTCAGGGTACAAATGACCATTAAGTGGGTGTTTTCACCCTAAAGCCCATGGTCTTTTTCACCTACCTCACTGACATCCCCAATAAATAAGGATCTCCAGGTCTGGCCCGCGTCTTGCTCATTCATGAGTGCCTTCATAAGACAAATGTGTTTTCCCTCGACTACCTGGAGCCGTCATGAAAAACATCATCCAGCCAGTTGCATGGTTTGTTGTCCTGGCCTCAATCGTGGCTTTGGCCAGTGGCATCTCTCTAGGCCTCGTTTGACTTAATAGCCGTCCCTTTCCAGCCATCAGGAAGATTTTTTATGGTGCTTCATCGCGTCCATCACCAGATTCTGCGCAGTCATCATTTATTCGAGCCGTTGAATGAAGAACAGCTGGATGAATTGATGAGTACCAGCCACTTGCTGAGCATCGACAAAGGCGAACCGCTGTTCCGTCAGGGCGAGCCGGCCGACTCGTTCTATTTCGTGATCGCCGGGGCGGTGAAAATCTATCGCCTGACGCCCGATGGGCAAGAGAAGGTGTTTGAGGTCATCGGTGATCGGCAAACCTTCGCCGAGGCGATGATGCTGATGGACACACCCAACTATGTGGCCTCGGCCGAAGCGATTTGTCCGACGCAGCTCTATCGCTTGTCCAACAGCACCTACATGCGCCTGTTGCAAAGCAATAGTCGATTGACCTTTGCCCTGCTTGGCAAGCTCTGCGTACGTCTGCACCAGCGGGTCAACGAGATCGAAACCCTGTCGCTGAAAAATGCGACCCACCGGGTCGTGCGTTATCTGCTGACGCAACTGGTGCGTTTGCAAACCGTTGACAGCCAATTCGAACTGCCGATGGCCAAGCAGCTGATTGCCGGGCATCTGTCGATCCAGCCAGAGACGTTTTCCCGGATCATCCGCCGTTTGATCGATGAAAAGATCATCACTCAAGACGGCCGCCAGATCGCCATTCTTGATCGTCTGCGCCTGGAACAGTTCGAATGAGTGACGTGCCCATCTGTCTGTATTGCCAACACACTAATCCGCTGCAGGAAACCGAGTGCCGCCAGTGCGGCATGCCCCTGCCGGCGCTGGCCGAGGACGCTGGGGAACATCGGCAACGACGATTCATGTGGTTCTGCATCGGCCTGACGATCTTCTGTGTGGCAATGTTTTTCTGGTTGCCGCGCAGCATCTCCTGAGCAGCGCCATCCCGAACATATCCCACCGCGTAGCAGCTGCCGAAGGCTGCGTTCGGCTGCGAAGCAGTCGTAAACCCGGAACGCACGGTCCTCCTGAAACACCGCGTGGTCTGATTTCACGACTGCTTCGCAGCCGAACGCAGCCTCGCAGGCTCGGCAGCTGCTACGGGGACGCAGGCTGCTACGGGAAGTGCCTTTCAAGGCTGGGTCAACTGACGATACAACTGCGGCAAGCGCAGGGGTAATTGTTCGGGCTGGCGGATCAAGGTGTAGCCATTGGCGCCAAACATATACGGCAGGTAATCGCCGGCCTCGCGATCAATGGTGATACAGAACGGCGTCAACCCCTGACGCCGCGCCTCCAATACCGCTTCACGAGTATCTTCGACACCGTAGCGCCCCTCATAGAGATCCAGATCGTTGGGTTTGCCGTCAGTCAGCAACAGCAGCAGTTTGCGTCTGCGTTTACAACCGCCCAGCAGTTGCGTGGCCTGGCGAATGGCAGCGCCCATGCGTGTGTAATACCCCGGTTTCAGCCCCTGAATGCGACCGCGAATGTTGTCGTCATAACGCTGGGTGAATGACTTGAGCTCTTGCAGGCGCACTTGCTGACGACGCAGCGAGGAAAACCCGTACAGGGCGAAATCGTCACCCAGCACCGACAACGTTTCGCCGAACAACAGCAAGCTGTCCCTGATCACATCGATCACGCGATGCTCATCGTTCAGGTGGGCGTCGGTGGACATCGACACATCGGCCAGTAACAGGCACGCCAGGTCGCGACGGGTCTGGCGCTGTTCCATGAACAGACCGCGTTCGGCGCACTGGCCATGCTGGCGTTCAACGTGGAAATCCAGCCAGGCCTGCATATCCAGCTCAGATCCCTGGGGCTGCTGGCGTAACCATTGACGATCATTGCGCAGGTGCTCGAACTGGCGTCGCAAACGGTGCGCCGATGCCTTCAGCCGTGGCGGCAGCGGCTGCGCCTCGCAGTCACGCGGCTGCATCATTTGCAGATTGACGAAGCCATCCTGCATCTGCTGCTTGCGGTAGTCCCACTCCGGCAACTTGATGCCCTCGCCCAGGGGAATATCGTCGACATCGGCCGGTGGCAAATCCAGGTGCAGCTTCAGACCGCCGCCCTTGCGCAGACGAGTGCGCGACAGGGTCAATTCGTCCAGGTCGTCGGCGACTTTGGCGGCGTTCGGGTCTTCGCTGTCATCCGACCAACGATCCAGGTCCACGTGTTCGGTCCAGCTGAACAGGTTCTCCAGACGCACCACCAACAGTCCGCCTGCGCGGGTACTTTCATCAATCCGCTTGGCGCGCTTGCGTCCGCCTTTCTGCTCGCCGGGAGGCGTAGCCAGAGTCTCTTCCGAGTCTTCGCCCAGGTCCGCAGCCTGTGGGCTGGCGAGGTTCTGCGGCGGATACAGCCACAGCGGCAGCGGCCAGGCCGATCGTTCGCTACGGGGAAAATGTTCGACACTCCCCGGCTCGCGCAATGCCTGGCACAACGCCCGTTCCAGTGCTGCTTCGCTGGTGTTCAGCGACGCCGGATCCGGGCGCAATTGCAGATGGGCATCGACCAGGCGGTGGTACCGGGAACGCAACGCGGGATAACGCCGCAACAGCATTTGCGTCCAGCGCTGGTTGTCCCGCCCCCAGTGACGCATCTGGCCGGCCTGCGCTGCCAGCAGCGCCAGCCAGCGATAGAGTTCCTCGTTCAATGCCACTTCAGGGAAGACCGCCAGGCTCGACGGCAGACGAAGGTTATTCTCGTCACACCACGCCAATGGCACTTGTTTGCAGGTACCGGCGATCTGCTGCAGCACGTTACGGCGCAGCAACAGATCGCGGTCGCTGGCGGCTTCCACGCCTATGCCACTGGCGCCGCCCATGGCACGAAACAACAGCGCCAGCGGTCGTTGCTGGCTGACCAGCTCGACCCGCGCTTCGGGGAAATCCGGGCTGGCGCGCCGCGTGATGAAACGATGCCAGACACTGCCTACCCACTCTTCCAGTTCGACGGTAAAGGCCATGGTTTTTGCCCTTTTTGGACATCAAAAAAACGGCCCGCTGTATCAGCCGGGCCGACCTTTTCTAGCCGTTGCACCGGCTCATGAAGGGACAACAGCGGCTGGAGCGCGCAAGGCTGCGCGGCCACGCTGCTTGAAGCTCAAGAGATAGCAGAGCAGTCCGGCAAGGAAACCGACACCGCTGGCCAGACGGGCCCAGAACAGCACTTTCAGATGTTCGACAGTGGCCATGAACGGCAACGCGACTCCATCGACCGGCCAGCGTTGCAGGTAGATCTGGACGGCACCGGCAGCGGTGAGCAACAACGTGATCATCACCATCGACAGGGTCATCAACCAGAAGCCCCGGATCTCGAGGGTCTGCGAGCGCTCGTCCCCCGCTTCACCGAGCCCGCGCAGTCGCGGCATGGCGTAGCTGATCAAGGTCATCACGATCATCGCGTAAGCACCGTAGAAGGCCAGGTGAGCGTGAGCCGCCGTCAGTTGCGAGCCATGGGTGTAGAAGTTGACCGGTGCCAGGGTATGCAGAAAACCCCAGACGCCCGCACCGAAGAAGGCCGTCACCGTGGTGCCCTTGGCCCACAGCGTAGCGGCGCGGTTCGGGTGTTGCCGACGACGTTTCTTCACCATGCTGAAGGCGAATATCACCATGGCCAGGAAAGGCAGCGGCTCCAGTGCAGAGAAGATTGAACCGACCCATAACCAGACCTCAGGCGCACCGATCCAGAAGAAGTGGTGACCGGTGCCGATGATCCCGGTAATCAGCGCCATGGCGATGATCACATAGAGCCATTTCTCGACCACTTCCCGGTCCACACCGGTGATCTTGATCAGCACGAAGGCCAGCATCGAGCCCATGATCAGCTCCCACACGCCTTCGACCCAAAGATGCACCACCCACCACCAGTAGAACTTGTCGCGGGCCAGGTTTCCCGGGTTGTAGAAGGAGAACAGGAAGAACACCGCGAGCCCGATCAACCCGGTCATCATGACCATGCTGATGGTGGTCTTGCGACCTTTTAGCAGGGTCATGCCGATGTTGTAGAGGAAGCCCAGACACACCACCACAATGCCCATCTTGGTGATGGTCGGCTGCTCCAGAAACTCCCGGCCCATGGTCGGCAGCAGCTCGTTGTGGGTCAGCCTGGCCAGGCCCGCATACGGCACCAGCAGATAGCCCAGGATCGTCAGCACACCCGCCGCGGCGAATACCCAGAACAGAATGATCGCAAGCTTCGGACTGTGCAGTTCGCGGTCGGCCTCTTCCGGAATCAGGTAGTAGGCGGCGCCCATGAAGCCAAACAGTATCCAGATGATCAGCAGGTTGGTGTGTACCATCCGCGCCACGTTGAAGGGAATGGCCGGAAACAGAAAGTCCCCCACCACGTATTGCAGGCCCATGATCAAACCGAACAGCACCTGACCGAGAAACAGGATCAAGGCAAACACGAAGTAAGGTTTGGCCACGGCTTGCGAGGCGAATTTCAGATGCGGATTAGCAATACTCATCTCTCAGCCCTCCTTGTTTGGCGGCCAGCCATTGGTATTGATTTTCGAGCTCCATTTGAGGAACTCGGAGATGTCGTCCACTTCCTGATCGCTCAGGTTGAACTGAGGCATCGCTCGCCGGCCGGGTACGCCCAGCGGCTGCATCTTCATCCAGGCATGCAGAAAGGGTTTGAAACCTTCCTCCCCGCCGCGCCGCTGAAACACGTTGCCCAGCTCAGGCGCGAAGTAGGCGCCCTCGCCCAGTAACGTGTGGCAGCCGATGCAGTTGTTTTGCTCCCAGACCAACTTGCCACGCACCACTGATTCGCTTAATTGCGCTTCATTGCTGCGAGCTGGAAAGGTCTGTTCCGTGTGATAGGTCAAGGCCAGGAATATCAGGAAGAAGAAGATGCTTCCCCCGAAATAGATATTCCTGGCCATGCCTTTTGTGAAGGTCTCTGACATGGTCGCTTCCTCTTTGCTTGGCCTGTCCATTCTAGGAAGCGGTGGGTCGAAACCTGCTTGATGGCGATCAAGAAACTCCGATGGTTTTGGTCGGGTATTCACATCAAGAAGTCGCTCGGCTTATCGGCCCAAGGCGTTTATTCCCATCGCGATCTGTCGCCTTTGCTCCTACGGAGCTCACCTTTATAAGGTCAGCGCGCGTATGCACCAGCAAATTCGCGACGGCGAGCGCAACCGGATCTCAGGGTTCCTTTGGTATCTGTTCGACGTCATGACCCTGTGGACGATTCCCAACCACCTAACCGAATGGGAAGTCCGCCGCCTCCAGAAAATGGGCCAACACGCCTTGCCCTAAGTGATGCAGCAATGGTCCGAGCCGTTGCCGAAGGAACAATGGGCGAAACCGAGTGAAGAACTGCTGCACATGAGCGAAAAAGTTCAAACGTTGTACAAATGTCAGCCCAGGCGCCCGATTACCGAATTTTTTGCCGAAGTTCTGCGTTAGAAGTTGATTAGCAGGCATTGTGCGCAAGCTTTTTTAGCCTCAGCGATTTCAAGTTTCGTAATCAGCTCCGCGCAGCGTATATCAGCTCTTCGGTCATACCAGTGGCCGTCCGATAGGGCTGAATCGGGAACAATCCCACCAGACATTCAGTTTTAATTGACTGACCAAGGGTACTGGAACAGTTTTTTTGCCTACCAGAGCTGCCCACGCACGTACCTATTCATTGCTGCTTGATTAGCCTTTAAGCATCCGACGTGAAACTCAACATTTACTTTCCCCGTACTCTCCTTGCACTTCTTAACTTTGGCGACTAGTGCGTGGCGATTATTCTCGTACCATTTAATCGTTTTAAGATTCTCAGGAGTATCTCTTGCAGCAGCCAAGTTCTTTTCTTCTTCAAGTTTCCTTAGCCTCATACTCCTAGTCTCAGATGCAAATCGTGCGTTAGCACACCACGTGTAGTGCGGCATAGGATTGTACTTTGTTGGGTGGTCGCAGCTTCTTAGGGTTCGATATATCTCGGACGGATTGTCGATAAACCATTCAATCGTAGGTGCTTTGTCGTCCCCGCATCCGACCAATATAAAAGAGGAAATCACTACAACAAAGAGTCTTGCACTCATACCTGTAAGTTCTGACAAGTAAATTGGCTGCGGTGTTCTGGGTTTGCTCATGCCGATCTTCGCTCTTAAAAACGGCGACCTTGGCAAGCCAGCCCAGTTAAAAATGCAGGGGAACTCAACTTTTGATGTAGGTTAAATCCGAATTTTTCTGCGGCCCGACAAACCTGCTTTTTAACCCTACTCATCGGCCTCGGCGTTTGGCGCCACAACCACAACAAACGCGCCGCCATCATCCCCACCCGCTTCAACCGCCAACGCCGCGAAGTCTGCTTCATGCCTGAAGACGACCCCGTCTTCGTCCCTTGGGAATCCCTTCCGCCTGGGTCATCGAATCCCAGGGCGCCACCCAATACGGCATGGGCATTGGCTTCCAGCACGGGGGTCGCCTGACCAGCGTCGAATTCCCCTGCGCCGGCCTGTCCTTGGACATCAGCCATTGGGAAGCGATCCGTGGCTACATGGAATACGAAGTCAACGACCTCAAATCCATTCAGGCCCCCCAGCAGGACCTCCAAGGTCCCAACGACCCGCCCCACGAAGGCAGGCACACTTTCCACAACGCCTGAGCGCGTATGCACCAGCAAATCCGGGACGGCCAACGCAGTCGGTTGTCCGGCTTCTTCTGGTACTGATACCACGTGATGACGCTGTGGACCATTCCCAACTACCTGACCGAATGGGAAATCCGCCGCCTCAAGGAAAAGGGCCAACAGGCGTTGCCCGAGGCAACGCGTCAATGGTCGGAACCGCTGCCGAAGGAACAATGGACCAGGCCGAGTGAAGAACTGCTGCGCCTGAGCGAGCAGGTTCGCGCCCTGCATAAACGTCAGCCGCGACGCCCGATCACAGAGATTTTTGCCGAGGTGCAGCGTTTGAACCCGACCGATAAACGTCGCGCATGAGTTTTTTCAGGTTGGTTAAGCGACCAACACCAGCGTCACCCCCACCGCCGCCGCCAAAACCACCGCCCAGCTCAACATCAACCGGCGCCACAGTCGTGGCGCGTGGCGCATTTCCATGAAACCGTCGGCGATCAGCCAGGCCTTGCCGACGGCCACCAGCAAGATGGCAATGGACAGCAACGTGGTGGCTCCGGCATTCCCGAGCTCCACGGTGCACACGCTCAGCGCAGCCAGCCCTGCCCAGCAGGCGACCAGAACCCTGGAAGCGGACATGAGAACCTCGTCAATTCAGAACGTAGACCAGCGGGAAAAGCACCACCCAGATCAGATCGACCATGTGCCAATAGAGCACGCCGGATTCCAGCCCGCTGCGGTTGCTGGTGCTGTACAGACGACGCCGACAGCGTTCCGCCAGCCAGCCGAGAATCAGCATGCCGAGTAGCACATGAAGGAAGTGAAACCCGGTGAGGATCCAGTACAGGATGAAAAAAGTGTTGTGCTCCATGCCCAGTCCCGAGGCCAGCAGATGCCGGTACTCAGTGAGCTTCAACAGCACATAGACACTGGCGGCCAGCAAGGCCGCCAACAGAAACAGGGCACCGTGGCGGGCCCGCGATTGCCTGACCTGTTCCTGAGCCAGCGCGGCGAACAGCCCAGCGGTGAGCAGGCTCAAGGTCATCGCCAGCCCGGTGGAGCTGTTGAGTAACTGGCGGCTTTCGCTAAACATTTGGGGTTTCAGCACCTGGGTCACGGCGAACGCGAGAATCAGAATCGCGAACACCGAGAGCTCGGCGAGGATGAAAAACCACATCGCCAAATCGCCCGGTAAATGTCCGGGAGACACCGCAGTGGTTTCAGGCGAAGTGGACATCAACCACGTCCATCAGCGCGGCAACGGTCAGCGGATCATCGCTCAGCGGCTCGGCCAGACAGGCCATGCAGGCCTCACGCGGGCTCATGCCGGAGCGGATCATTCGCGCCGTAAAAATCAGCAACCGCGTGGACGCGACTTCTTCCAGATCATGTTGATCCAGGCGCCGTAGAGCCTGCCCCAGCCTGACCACCTGCGCCGCCAGCGCCACGTCCACCTGCGCCTCTCTGGCGACAATGCGCTCTTCATCGGCCACCGGCGGATAGCCGAAACGCATCGCCACGAAGCGCTGGCGGGTGCTGGGTTTCATGCCTTTGAGCAGGTTCTGGTAACCGGGGTTGTAAGACACCACCAGCATGAATGAAGGCGGTGCCTGCAGCACTTCCCCGGTGCGTTCCAGGAACAGCTCCCGACGATCATCGGCCAGCGGATGCAGGACCACCACGGTGTCCTGGCGCGCCTCAACCACTTCGTCGAGGTAGCAGATGCCCCCTTCACGCACCGCTCGGGTCAGCGGCCCATCCTGCCACCAGGTGCCCTGGGCACCAATCAGATGACGGCCGATCAGGTCGGCGGCGCTCAGGTCGTCATGGCACGCCACGGTGTACAGCGCCAGCTTCAGCCGATGGGCCATGTGCTGGACGAAACGGGTCTTGCCACAGCCAGTAGGGCCTTTGATCAGCACCGGCATGCCGTGGCGCCAGGCTTGCTCGAACAGCACCTCTTCATTGTTCAGCGGTTGGTAGAAGGGTTCGACCTTGTGTTCGAAAGAATGAGTACGGTCCATGAGGCACCTGAGGCAAGAGCGGGGTTGAGGACCACGCTACGGGCGCCTGCGACAACCTGGCAAGCGACATGGCCGGCAAACTTGATCGCCGTCAAGCGAGCATTGGCCTGCTGGGCATAGCCTTGCACGGCACTAAGAACCTGCGCTCTGTGCTGCCGTTTCAGTACATCGCAAAGGTCTTGCCTGAGGAGAAATGGAATGCTGATCAGCAATAGAAAAACCTTTGCTCTGACCGTCGCCACCCTGTGCTCGGCACTGGCGCTGGCGGTGACTCACGCCGCCAGAGCCGAAGAGCCCGCCGCCGCTGCGGCAAACCCGCTCATGGTTAAAACAGCAGGAGCACCCGACCTGAGCCAGGCCGAGTTCGATTCCTCCAAGGAGATTTATTTCCAGCGCTGCGCAGGCTGTCACGGTGTACTGCGCAAAGGCGCCACTGGCAAGCCACTGACCCCGGACATCACCCAGGCCCGGGGTCAGCCTTATCTGGAAGCCTTGATTACTTACGGTTCGGCGGCGGGCATGCCGAACTGGGGGACGTCCAATGCGCTGACCAAGGATCAGATCACGTCAATGGCCAAGTTCATTCAGCACACGCCGCCGACGCCGCCGGAATGGGGCATGGCCGAGACGCTGAAAACCTGGAAATTGCTGGTCAAACCCGAGGACCGTCCAAAGAAACAGCTGACCAAACTCAACCTGCAAAACCTGTTTTCGGTGACGCTGCGCGATGACGGCAAGATTGCCCTGATCGATGGTGACAGCAAGAAGATCGTCAAACTCATCGAGACCGGCTATGCGGTGCACATCTCCCGTATCTCCGCCTCCGGACGCTACCTGCTGGTGATCGGTCGAGACGCCAGGATCGACATGATCGACCTGTGGCCACTGGAGCCGACCAAGGTTGCCGAGATCAAAGTGGGCATCGAGGCACGCTCGGTGGAAACCTCCAAGTTCAAGGGCTACGAAGACAAATACACCATCGCCGGCTCCTACTGGCCGCCGCAGTTCACCATCATGGACGGCGAAACACTGGAGCCCAAGCAGATCGTTTCGACTCGCGGCATGACTGTCGACAAGCAGGAGTACCACCCCGAACCCCGGGTCGCGGCGATCATTGCCTCCCACGAATGGCCGGAGTTCATCGTCAACGTCAAGGAAACCGGCAAGGTCATGCTGGTCAATTACCAGGACATCAAAAACCTCACCATCACCTACATCGATGCCGCGCCCTTCCTGCATGACGGCGGTTGGGACAGCAGTCACCGCTACTTCATGACCGCCGCCAACAACTCCAACAAAGTCGCCGTGATCGACTCCAAGGAACGCAAATTGACCGCGTTGGTGGACGTCGGCAAAACCCCTCACCCCGGTCGCGGCGCCAACTTCAACCACCCCACCTACGGTCCAGTTTGGGCCACCAGCCATCTGGGTGATGACGGTATTTCGCTGATCGGCACCGACCCGATCAAACACCCGCAATACGCCTGGAAACAGGTCGCCTCACTCAAGGGCCAGGGCGGCGGATCGCTGTTTATCAAGACCCACCCCAACTCCCGTCACCTGTATGTCGACACCACCCTCAACCCGGACGCCAAGCTCAGCCAGTCCGTGGCGGTCTTCAACATCGACAAACTCGACGCCGGCTACACCGTGCTGCCCATCGCTGAGTACGCCGGTATCGAAAAGGGCGCGATGCGGGTCGTGCAACCGGAATACAACAAGGCCGGCGATGAAGTCTGGTTCTCCGTGTGGAGCGGCCAGGCAGACGAATCGGCGCTGGTGGTGATCGACGACAAGACCCTCAAGCTCAAATCAGTGATCAAAGACAAACGACTGATTACGCCGACCGGGAAATTCAACGTCTACAACACCCAACACGACATTTATTGAGCTCCATCAATGCAAGGAAACCTCATGAAAAATACCCTGATTTCACTGTTCGCCCTGACCGCTGCACTGAGTGTGCAACCGGCAGTGGCCCAAGACGCGCTGGAGCTGTTCAAGAGCAAACCCTGCGCCGCCTGCCATTCCATCGACACCAAAGTGGTCGGCCCTGCGCTCAAGGATGTCGCGGCCAAGAACGCCGGCGTTGCCGGTGCCGTAGATACCTTGGCGGGCCATATCAAGAACGGCACGCAAGGCAATTGGGGGCCAATGCCGATGCCGGCAAACCCGGTGACTGAAGAAGAAGCGAAGATTCTCGCGACCTGGGTACTGACACTCAAATAACGACAGGGAGGGCGTCATGAAGGTTCACCGACACACTGTGATTTTGACGGCCCTCCTCCTGATTTGCGCAACTGCGGTTGCGGCGCCCGACGCCAAGCGTCAGGCACAGCTCGAACACCTGCTGGCCCAGGACTGCGGCGCTTGCCATGGCCTGCGCATGACCGGCGGGCTTGGGCCCGAACTGACCCGTACGGCGCTGGCCGGCAAGTCCAGGGACAGCCTGATTGCCACCGTCACCCAGGGTCGTCCCGGTACCGCCATGCCCGGTTGGGGCCCGCTGCTCAGCCCCGACGACATCCGCTGGCTGGTCGATCTTCTTCTCCAAGGATATCCCGCACCATGATCCGTTCAATCCTGATGTCAGCGGCGACCGGCCTGTTGTTGTCCGCCTGCGTTCAGCCACCGTTGCGTGGCACTGGCGATCTGGGCGTGGTAGTGGAGCGCGCCACCGGTAGCCTACAAATTATCGAAAGCGATACCCAGACTGCCCTCGCCCGCCTCGAAGGCTTCGGTGACTTGTCCCATGCCTCGGTGGTGTTCTCCCGCGACCAGCGCTACGCCTACGTATTCGGCCGCGACGGAGGTCTGAGCAAAGTCGACCTGCTGACCCGGCGTATCGATCAGCGGGTCATCCAGGGTGGTAACAGCATCGGCGGCGCCATCAGTCAGGACGGCAAGCTGATCGCGGTCTCCAATTACGTGCCCGGTGGCGTCAAAGTCTTCGATGCCGAGACCCTGCAACAAGTGGCCGATATTCCCGCCACACTCCTGCCCGATGGAACCAAGCGTTCACGGGTAGTCGGTCTGGTGGATGCACCCGGGCAGCGTTTCGTGTTCAGCCTGTTTGATACCGGCGAGATCTGGACCGCCGATTTCAGTCAGGGCAACACCCCGCAGATCAGCCGCTTCAAGAACATCGGCCAGCAACCCTACGACGCACTGATCACCCCGGACGGGCGTTACTACATGGCCGGACTGTTCGGCGAAGACGGCATGGCTCAACTCGACCTCTGGCATCCAGAGCGCGGGGTGCAGCGGGTACTCGGCGACTACGGTCGCGGCCAGGCGAAACTGCCGGTCTACAAGATGCCGCATCTGGAAGGCTGGGCCGTCGCCGACAACCAGGCGTTCGTGCCCGCCGTCGGCCGCCATCAAGTGCTGGTGATGGATTCACGCACCTGGCAGCAGACCGCCGTCATCCCGGTGGCCGGCCAGCCGGTGTTCGTCACGTCGCGGCCGGACGGTCGGCAGCTCTGGGTCAATTTCGCCTATCCGGACAATGATCGGGTTCAAGTCATCGATACCGAGACCCACGCCGTGGTCGCAGATCTGCAACCAGGGCCAGCGGTGCTGCACATGGAATTTACCTCCCGTGGCGATCAACTGTGGCTGTCGTTACGCGACGGCGATCAGGTTCAAGTTTGGGACCCGTACAGCCTGAAACGCCTGACCACCCTGCCGGCCACCAAGCCGAGCGGGATCTTCTTCAGCAGCCGCGCGCAAAAGATGGGGTATTGAAATGAAACTTGACCCGCTGAGTCGCCGCCTGATCGATCGCTTCCAGCACGGCATGCCGCTGTGCCCGGAACCTTACCAGGAAATGGCGCACACCCTGGGTTGCACCGAAGCCGAGGTAATCGCCTGTCTGCAACACCTGGAACTGGCCAGCATCCTGTCACGCATCGGTCCGGTGTTCGAACACAGCCGCGCCGGCGCCAGCACCCTCGCCGCCCTGGCCGTGCCCGCCGAACGCCTGCAACAAGTCGCCGAGCGCGTCAGCCGCTATCCCGAGGTCAATCACAACTATGCACGGGAACATCACTACAACCTCTGGTTCGTACTGACCGGCCCCAATCGCCAACACCTCGAACGAGTCCTCGACGAACTGGAGCAAGACACCGGCCTCACGCCGCTGGACCTGCCGATGCTGACCGCCTACCGCATCGACCTGGGTTTTGCTCTGAGGGACGTGCCATGAACGCGGGCCTGAATGCTGAACAAGCGCTGGCATTGCGCCGGCGACTGGAAACCGGTTTGCCATTGGTGCCGCGCCCCTATCAGGCCCTCGCCCAACAGATAAACGCCGACGAAACCCAGGTACTCGAGCAAATGCATCAATGGCGCGAGCAAGGGCTCTTTCGCCGGGTGGGCCTGGTGCTCAATCACCGCGCAGTCGGTTTTACCGCCAACGCCATGCTGGTGCTGGACGTTCCGGATGCCCTGATCGACGAAGTCGGCCAGCGCCTGGGGCGAACGCCCGGCATTACCCTCTGCTATCAACGGCCACGGCGGTTGCCGCAATGGCGATACAACCTGTTCTGCATGGTTCACGGTCGGCAACGTGATCGGGTCGAGGCACAGATCCAGAAGTTGCTGGAAACACACCTGCTGAGCGATCTGCCCCATCAACTGCTGTTCAGCACCCAGGTGTTCAAACAGTGCGGCGGGCGTTTTGCGCAAGCGCAGACAGGAGCACCAAGTCATGGATGACCTCGACCGTCGATTGATCAACCGACTGCAATTGGGCCTGCCGCTGGTGCGCCATCCCTGGCGAGTACTGGCCGCAGAACTCGATAGCAGCAGCACCGAACTGCTCGACCGCCTCCATGAATTGCTCGATGACGGCATCCTCACGCGCTTCGGCCCGATGTTCGACATCGAGCGGCTCGGCGGCGCCTTCACCCTCGCCGCGCTGGCGGTCCCGGAAAATCGCTTCGAGGACGTCGCCGAGCTGCTGCATGGCATGCCTGAAGTGGCGCACAACTACCGTCGTGAACACGCCTGGAACATGTGGTTCGTGCTCGGCTGCGCCACTGAACAGGGCATCGCCGAGACCCTGCAACGCATCGAAACCCTGACCGGCCTGCCGGTGCTCAATCTGCCTAAAGAGGAGACGTACCATGTCGGTCTGTATTTCCCGGTCTGAAGAGGCGCTGACCTACCGGCTGATCGAGCTGACCCAGGCCGGCCTGCCGTTGCTGGACGATCCCTGGGCCTGGCTCGCCGAACAGCTGGAACTGAGCGTCGACTCCACCCTGGATTTGCTCAAACGACTACAGGCCGCGGGCACTGTCCGGCGCATCGCCGCCGTCCCCAACCACTATCGCCTGGACTATCGCTACAACGGCATGACGGTCTGGGATGTGCTCGACGAGGAGATGCCGCGCCTCGGCGCGCTGATCGGCGCGCAACCCTTCGTCAGCCACTGTTATCGCCGCCCGCGCCGAACCGCGTGGCGCTACAACCTCTTTGCCATGGTCCATGGCCGCAGCAGCGATGAAATCGACAGCTACCGCGAGCACCTGCGTTTCTTGCTGGGCGACTCCTGCACTGCCGACGAGATGCTGGTGAGCAGCCGCATCTTGAAAAAAACCGGTTTGCGGCTACCGCCAGCGCCACGCTGAACACGCGCTTACTCAAGGAGATTTGCATGTTGAGGATCAGCCATTACCTGCGTGCCCTGGCCGGCCAGTGTCCAGCCCCCCGAACCAGCCCGCCAGGCAGCAACCGAGCGCCGGTGGTGATCTGGAATCTGCTCAGACGTTGCAACCTGACCTGCAAACACTGCTACGCCACCTCGGCCGACAGCGTCTTTCGCGACGAACTGGACACCGCAGCCGCGCTGAAGGTGATCGACGACCTGCACGACGCCGGTGTGCGGGTATTGATCCTGTCCGGTGGCGAGCCGCTGTTGCGCGACGATCTGTTCCAGCTCAGCGCCCACGCCAGAGACAAGGGGTTCTTTGTCGCCCTGTCCACCAACGGCACGCTGATCGATGAGCAGACTATCGCGCAGATCAGCGCGGCGAATTTCGATTATGTCGGGATCAGCATCGACGGTCTGCAGGAAACCCATGATGCCTTCCGCCAACTCAAAGGCAGCTTCGCCAGTTCCATGCAGGCGATCCGGCTCTGTCGTGAACAGGGCATTCGTGTCGGACTGCGCACCACCCTGACCCAAGAGAACCATACGCAGCTTCCCCAGTTGCTGGCGCTGATGCGTGAGTACGACGTGCAGAAATTCTATCTGTCGCACCTCAACTACAGCGGTCGCGGCAAACGCAGCCGCAAGCTCGACGCCCGGCAACAGATAAGCCGCGAGGCGATGACGCTGATTTTCGAGCGGGCCTGGGAGGACATCGAGCAGGGTCGCGACAGCGATTTTGTCAGTGGCAACAACGATGCCGACGCGATTCTGTTGCTGCAATGGGTGAGCCTGCACCTACCCGAGCATTACCCCCGACTGGAACAGATGCTGCGCGCCTGGGGCGGCAACGCCTCGGGCAGCGGCATTGCCAACATCGACAACACCGGCGAAGTGCACCCGGACACCTACTGGTGGCAGCACTCGGTCGGCAATGTCCGGCATACGCCGTTCCGCACCCTTTGGCTGGACCGACCTGACGCCTTGCTGCTGCAGCTGCGTGAGCATCCGCGGGCCGTCGGCGGGCGCTGTGGGCATTGCCGCTGGCTGAGTATCTGCAACGGCAATACCCGCACCCGCGCCTGGGCCGAGGGCGATCTCTGGGGCCAGGACCCCGGCTGTCACCTTAGCGATGAGGAAATCGGTGTGCAGCCGTTACCGACAATCCCTTGCATCATGCATTGAATCGCCCGCCGGCAAACCCTCTGGCAAACGATGGGGCCGGCCAACCTGATGAAGAACCAAGGACGTCCCCATGCACCCAGCCATTGTTTTACCTGCCGCACTTGAGTCCCCGTTCAGACCGGGCGAAGTCGCCCTGGTCGGCGCCGGCCCGGGCGATCCACGTCTGCTGACCTTGCGCGCCTGGAGCCTGTTGATGCAGGCCGACGCCGTGGTTTATGACCGTCTGATCAGCCCCGAGCTGCTGACGCTGATCCCCCTCACCTGCGCCCGGCATTACGTCGGTAAGGCCAGCGGCTGCCACAGCCTGCCTCAGGAACAGATCAACGAACTGCTCGCCAACCTCGCCGATCAGGGACAGCGCGTGGTTCGGCTCAAGGGTGGCGATCCGTTCATTTTCGGCCGTGGCGCCGAGGAGCTGGACTATTTGCTCCAGCGCGGCATTGACTGCCAGGTGGTCCCGGGCATTACCGCCGCGTCAGGTTGCAGCACCTATGCGGGCATTCCGCTGACTCACCGTGACCTGGTCAACTCCTGCCGTTTCATCACCGGCCATTTGCAACGCGATGGCGAGTTGAAGCTGCCCTGGAGCAGCCTGGCAGACAGTAGCCAGACCCTGGTGTTTTACATGGGGTTGTCGAACCTGGCGCTCATCTCTCAGCGCTTGATCGAAGCCGGCCTGGCCGCCGACACACCAGCGGCGCTGATCAGCAACGGCACCCGCCCGAACCAGCACGTCGCCCGTGGGCTGCTGCACCAGCTGCCGACCCTGGCGCTGGATTGTCCACAAGGCATTCCGACGCTGACCGTCATCGGTCAAGTGGTCGATCTGTTCGCCGCACAACCGCAGGAATACCCGGCGCGCCTTTACCCCGTTCAGGCACTGCAACGCCACGCTAAGGTGGCGATATGAGGCGCATAGTCCTGGCCCAATTGTTATGGGTCGGTGCGGCCCATGGCGCCGCAGCGGTTCCAGTCTCTGGAGTGGCGCTTGAACAGGCCGCACTCAACTACCAGCAGCATTGCCAGAGCTGCCATGGTATCAATCGCTTCGGCGGCGCGGGACCGGCGTTGTTGCCGGAGAGCCTCAGCCGGATCAAGCCCGACGAAATCCGCAGCGTGATCCAGAACGGCCGCCCCGCCAGCCAGATGGCTGCGTACTCCAGCGTGCTCAATCCGGCGCAGATCGACGCGATGGTGGATTATCTTCAGCTACCGCCCGCCACCCCGCCCACCTGGAATGACGACGACATTCGCAGCAGTCACACGATTCTCGCGGATGTCAGCACACTGCCCAGCACTCCCCAGCATGGCGCCGACCCGCTGAATCTGTTCGTGGTGGTGGAAGCCGGCAACCATCACATCAACATCCTCGACGGCGATCGCTTTGAAGTGCTGGCGCGCTTTGCTTCGCACTACGCCGTGCATGGCGGGCCGAAGTTCTCGCCGGACGGCCGCTTTGTCTATTTCGCCTCCCGCGATGGCTGGATCAGCCTGTATGACCTGCACAACCTGAGACTGATTGCCGAGGTTCGCGCCGGGCTGAACACCCGCAACCTGGCGGTGAGCAAGGATGGGCGCTGGGTGCTGGTGGGCAACTATCTGCCAGGCAGCCTGGTGCTACTCGATGCCCGCGATCTGTCACTGGTCAAAATCATCCCGGTGATCGGCCAGGACGGTACAGCGTCACGGGTCAGTGCGGTCTACACCGCGCCGCCGCGCGACAGTTTCATCGTGGCGCTCAAGGACGTGAAGGAAGTCTGGGAGCTGTCTTACGCGGGTAAACCGGGCTTCGAACCGCGACGCATCAACGCCCAGGATTACCTGGATGACTTCTCCTTCTCGCCAGACTACAAACAGCTGCTGGCCACCTCGCGCAAGGCCCAGGGCGGCCAGGTGATCGACCTCGACAGCGGCAATGTGGTCACCGACATACCGCTGCCGGGCATGCCGCATCTGGGCTCGGGCACCTACTGGAAACGTAACGGCCAGTGGGTGTTCGCCACGCCGAACATCAGCAAGGGGCTGATCTCGGTTATCGACTTCAAGACCTGGAAGCTGATCAAGGAAATCCCGACTCTGGGGCCGGGCTTCTTTATGCGCAGTCACGTCAACTCACGCTATGCCTGGACCGACGTGTTCTTTGGACCCGACAACGACGCGATCCACCTGATCGACAAACAGACCCTGGAAATCGCCCACACCCTGCGCCCAATGCCCGGCAAGACAGCCGCCCATGTCGAGTTCACCCGCGACGGCCGTTACCTGCTGTTGAGCATCTGGGACACCGACGGTGCGCTGATCGTCTACGACAGCAACACTCTTCAGGAGATCAAGCGCATCCCGATGAACAAGCCTTCAGGCAAGTACAACGTCGGCAACAAGATCGAGTTTGCAGAAGGCACTTCGCACTAAGCTTTGCTTCCTGGTCAGGTGAATCTCACGTTTTCTTGAGCAAACGGGTGTCTAAGCCGAAGCGCTCCTGAGAGACAAGCGTGAATTTATCTGCGGCCAAGTCGCAGCTCACCAGTAAATTCCACGAATGACGAGTGACCGCGCAAGGGATGAGCAGGAACGGATGCTGGGCTAGCAGCTGATCAGCAAACTGTTGCTGATTGGGCGAGGGTTGAGACGGGATGAGCCAGTTCGGGTTCGGCACATCTTCAGGTTGAACAACGTTAATGAGTTCCGGATCTAGCACTTCGAAACACGTCAGCACGTGAGGCACCATATCGAGAGTATCGAAGCCTACGTGGGCCGCGACTTCCAGTATGGCAGTGGACGGGTCGGCCGAAGCGTAAATAACCCGGCGGCCGGGAGGGTTCCATCGGCCACCGGATCTTTGCGCACCAATGCCACTGTCCCACGTGTCCTTGTATACCTCGCGGTCAAGGCGCCAAGCGTGCCACTTCCCGTCCCAGGGCAAAGGATTCATTGGTAGACCCCGTGTTCAATCCGGGTCAGGTACTCCTCTACCACCTGGAAGCCAAGCGAGTTGTCGATCAGTTCCAGCGGGACATTACCGTCGAGGTATTTGCAGGGTTTCTTCAGCCAGTCCTCAGCCAACTGCTGATTGCCAAACACGTTGGTGGCGTGCTCCAAGGTCTGCGCATATTGGAAGGCGACAGTACTCTGCTGCTGGTTCAGTCGTACCGGCTTGGTCTCTTTCACCAAGCGCTGGACGGTCCTGACGGACTTCCCAGTGATTCGCTGAACAAGGCCGCGCTCCATGTACAGAGTTGATGTAGAAAGCATGTCCCTGACGTCGCTCAGGTTGAAGCCTTCCTGCGTGTACTGGATGATCAACATGCGCGTGTCACCTTTGCGGCCATGTAATAGCACCTCAGTAGGCTTTTTGATGACCTTCTTCCTCCCCGTCACCTTGTCTGCTTGATTCGCTGCGGGCATACCGATCACCTCCATACGACATTTGACGTAATGATAGCGCCAAATGTCGCGATTTGGGCAATTGCGTTTGCCCTCTACGCCTTTCAGCCCAGGGTGTAACCATTGTCGACTTTCCAGTCCTGACCGTAGACACCCCGGGCGCCCTGGGACATCTGAAACACAATCACATTGGCCACCGCCGCAGCGTCGAGAAAATGACCGGGCAGCAGACGTTTAGTCAGGCTGTCAGCGACGCCATCCAACTGCTCCTCGCTCAATCCCAGGTTATCCCACATCGAAGTTGCGGTCGGCCCTGGCGAGACCAGATTGATTCGCACATCAAAGCGTGCGAACTCCACCGCCAGTGTCCGCACCTGAGCCACCAGCGCGGCCTTGCTGGCAATGCAGGCCGCCAGCCCGGGAAAGCTCGATCCGGTCAGAAAACTCCCGACGAACACCACCGAAGCCGGGCTCGCCAGTTCGCCGCGCAACGCCGCCAGGGTATTCAATGCCCCGGCGCCATTGACCGCCCACTGGCGCTGGAAGGCGTGCATATCCAGGCTGTCGGCCATTTCGGCGATACCGGCATTGGGCACCAGATAATCCACCGGCCCCAGTGCCGTGGCGCGCAGGGCGAGACCGTGCAGGTCTTCCCGGCAAGTGACATCTCCGGCATGCCAGTGCAGTCGCTCACCGTAGATCTGCTGCAACGCCGGCAGCTCACCGAGGGAACGTGACATCGCCAGTACCTTGCTCCCTCGGGACAATAGCGCCGCGCACAACGCCAGGCCGATCCCGGAGCTGGCACCCGTGACCACCGCCAAACGATCCTGAAACTCGGTTTTCATCATTTCCTCCTGGGCATCGCGGATGCCAAGCATTGGGGACGAACAGACCCCTATCTTTGAGCAGGCGAAGAAATACCGACTTGACGGCGATCAGATTTTTTCGATGGAGCTTTGGAGGACCAGCCGCGTCAATGAGTCATGGGCGACATGGCGGATTGCTGCTGGAGCAGCGTCAAATCGATGTCGCTGAAGCGCAGCACTCGACCGCCCTGATCAGCGGCGAGTTTTTCGGCGGCCTGCTGGCTGGAGAAAGACGCCAGCACCACGCCCATGGCGCCTTTGAGTTGGGTGCCGATCACATAGAACGCGCTTTTCGCATCGATCAGATGGGAGTCATCCGGTGTGTTCCAAGGGCTGCGGCCCATGTCGTGGACAAAGAGCTTGGCATCGCCATGATGATTTTCCGGCTGCAACCACCAACCGAGCATTTCCGCGGTGGAGCAGAATTTTTTGATCCCGCTCGGCTCGACCACTTGGCCCTTGGGCCCGGGAAATCCGGTGATGATCATCCCGCAGACATGACATTCATCGCTGGGGTGGAACGCCGCAGGAACGTCGTTGTAAGTTGTTTGCGCGGGCTTGTCGCAGGCCGCCAGCAGCAGGCAGACCAGCAGACCGGCCAGCGCCCGCCCGGTATTCAGGCAAAGGTTGTTCATCGTCACGTGCTCCAGAAATACCCAAGGTTAAAAAATCATGCCGACCGCCGACGAAACAACAGGTAGGCCAGCCACAACGGCAGTGCGACCCAGAGCAACAGGCAGAGCCAGAGCATCGAGCCCGGCATGGGCAAATCGTTGCCCAGTGCCAGCACGCCAGCGGTATTGGCACTGGACTCGAAACCCGAGAGGTTGATCAGGCGATAGACGTCGGCGGGATTGAGCAGCAGTAACCAGGGCAGTACCTTGGGGCTGAACTGTCCTTCGCTGAGCACCAGTAGCGCCAGCAACGCCAGATCGAACACCAGCACAAAGAAGAACCACACACCCAGTGCCAGACCGGCAGCGGTGGATTTCTCGGCCGACACGCTGCTCAGCACATAGGCCAGGCCGAGAAAGCCCCAACCCAGCAGGGTCGAGGACAGCATGAAACGACCAAAAGCCCAGAGCAGCAGGCTCAGCTCGACATCGTCCACCAACACGGCAATCGCCAGCATCGCGCAACCGAACCCGATCAACGTCGCCAGGGCCAGGATCAGCCCGTGGCCGAGGAACTTGCCCAGCAGGATCTGCCCACGCCCCAGGGGATAAGTCAGCAACAGCAGTAAAGTGCCGCTCTCGTCCTCGCCGACGATGGCGTCATAGGCCAACAGCAGCGCGATCAGTGGCATCAAAAAGGTGGCGAGACTGGCCAGGCTGGCGATGGTCGCCGGCACCGAAGTGAAGCCCAACTGCCCGGAAGCCGCAGCGCCCAACCAGGCGATGCCGATTGCCAGGACCGCGAATAACAGGCTGATTGCCAACAACCAGCGGTTGCGCAAACCGTCACTGAATTCCTTGCGGGCCATGTTCCAGATTGGGTTCATACGGCCTCCCCGATCGGCGCGGTGCCGGCCCGACTCATGTAATAGCGGTAAATATCTTCCAGAGACGGCTGATGGATTTCCACGTCCGCCGGTTCGTCGTCATTGAGTAATTGGCGCAACAGCCCGAGTTTGCTGCCATTGAGCGCGGCCACTTCAAGGCCTTCTACCCCCCAGCGCTGGGTAACATGCCCGGCGTTGTTCCAGCGCTGCTGCAAGGGGCCGGCGCGCTTGAGCCCGTTAGCGCGAATCAGCGTCGGCAAGCCCGCCTCCTCCCGCAGAGTGCGCAGACTGCCGAGCGCTAGCAGGCGGCCTTGGGTAAGAATCGCCGCGCGGTTGATATGCGCTTCGACGCCCGGCAGTACGTGAGAACACAGAATGATGCTGGTGCCCTGGCCTCGCAGGCGGTCGAGCAACCGATAAAGATCTTGAGTAGCGATAGGATCGAGGCCGACGGTCGGCTCGTCGAGCAGCAGCAAACGTGGCTCACCGAGCAGCGCTTGAGCCAGTCCCAGGCGTTGACGCATGCCCTTGGAGTAGGTCTTGACCCGCCGGTAAGCCGCGCCCGCCAGGCCGACTTCTTCAAGCAGCACATCCACTTGGCCGGACGCCGCGCCTTTGAGCCGCGCGAAATGGCGCAGGGTCTCAAGACCGCTGAGCTGCGGGTAAAAGGTCACGTTCTCCGGTAAGTAGCCAAGCAGACGCCGCACCTCCGGATCACTGGGCAACCGGCCAAACACCCGGACCTGCCCTTCACTGGGCTCAAGCAAACCGAGCACCAGCTTCATGCTGGTGGTCTTGCCCGCGCCGTTGTGCCCGAACAAGCCCAGCACTTCACCTTCAGCCAGACTGAGGTTGAGCTTATGCAACACCGTGGTGTGCCCATAGCGTTGGCTGACGCCTTCGATATCGACGACATTCATGAGGTGGGCTCCTTGGTCAGGGTTTGAGTGGGCGACTTCATCAGCGGATGACTGTCCAGTACCCCCGGCGATTTCATTACCGGAAAGGCCCGTTGCACCCAGCGCAGCAACTCGATCCCGGGGCTGTTCATCAACAGGCGCACCTGCGGGTACAGCCACAGCAGGCGGTCGACGTTGTCATTGGGTTCGTAGGCGATATCGCCCAGGCCATCGCCATTGCGGTCCCAACCCAGGTAATCGCTCCAGTAATTGCCCCGGCCATCCACCGACCATTCCTGCAAACGGGTGGCGACGTACTTGACCTGCCGTGGGTTGCCGACAAAGGCGTTGTCAGCGATGCGGTTGTCTTCTGAGCCTGCGGTGAGGTGAATACCCACAGCGCTGTGCTCGAAGTGGTTGTGTTCGATGCTGTTGAACAGCGAGTTGTAAATGAACAGCGCCTTGCCCTCGGCACCGCTGATCATGCTGTCGCCAGTCGAGCCATCGCGCACGTCTGTGACGAAATTGTCGCGCAAGGTTGAATAGGTGATGTAGTTCATCAGGATGCCGTAGTTCTGATCCTGCTCGGAACGATTGCCAATCACCGTGAGCTTGCGGCTTTGCATCAAGGCATACCCGGTACGGGTGCGACGGGTGGTGTTGCCGAGCAACTGATTGTCGTTGGCAAACATGTAGTGCACGCCGTAGCGCAGGTCTTCCAGTGTATTGTCCTGCAGCAGGTTGCCATTCGAGGTGTCGATGTAAATGCCATCGCGGGTGTCGCGCACGTGGTTGCCGATGACCCGGGCGCCGTGCACGGCATACAGGTGAATGCCGTTGCCACGATCCTGCGAGCGCACCGTCGGATCACCCTGAATGCTATTGTCGATCAGGCTCACATCCTGAGTACCGTCGACCCAGATACCGAAACCCTGACCTTGCACTCGGTTGCCCTTGATCACCGCGCCACGGGCTTTGGGCTGGATGAACACCGCCGCATTCATGGCCGTGAGGTCATGCCCCCAGTCCAGAAAGGTACAGCCTTCGATCCTGACTTCAGGTGCACTGATGATCACGCCATTGCCCTGCCCTTGCCCCTGAAACACCGCACCCGGCTCGCAAAGAATCTGCATCGGTTGATCGACGCTGAACGAGCCACGGTACTCCCCCGCTGGCAGGTGCCAGCGTTGATCAGCGTCAGCCTGCAACGGCAAGACGGTGATGGGTTGCACCGCCGCCAGAGCGCTGCCTGAAATCAGCAGGAGCACAAGTGCAATGACGTTTATCCGGGATCCACGCACTGGGTTTTCCTTGATATCGGCCATTGGCCCGCTCCTGTCGATTGGCAACTGTCAGGCCCGCTCGACCTTCATGCGGCCGACCATTTCCATGTGCAGCGCATGGCAGAACCAGCTGCAGTAGTACCAATGCAGGCCAGCCTTGTCGGCGGTGAAGGTAATGGACGAGGTCTGCTGCGGGCTGATCTCCATGCTCGCGCCATGGTTGGTCATGACAAAACCGTGGGTCACGTCCTCAATCTGGTCGATGTTGGTGATGGTTACCGTGACTTCGTTGCCCTGTTTGACGGTGAACTCGTTAAGGCCATAGGCCGGTGCCGAGGAGGTCATGTAGACGCGCACGTGGTTGCCGTCGCGAATGACCTTGTTGTCGGTCTCCAGTTTGATCCCATCCTTGGCGGCGATCGCCACGGTTTCGGCGAAAAAGGCGTCGTTGCGGTCCCAGATTTTTTTGGTCTTGATCTGGTCCCGGCGCGTCAGGATGCAGTCGTGAGGTTCGGCAAACGCCGGGCCGTCGTGCACCAGTTTCATTTCCTCCCCAGAGATGTCGATCAACTGATCGTTCTCCGGGTGAAGCGGCCCGGTCGGCAGGAAGCGATCCTTGGAAAACTTGCACAACACCACCAGCCACTTGCCATCCGCCTCGCTGGTTTCCGTCAGCGAGGCATGGTTATGGCCTGGCTGGTACTGCACATCGAGCTTCTGCTTGATGTAATTGACCTTCTCGCCCTTGTAGGCCCGTACCGCTTCTTCCATGTTCCACTTCACCACCTGACTGTCGATAAACAAGGTGGTGTAGGCATTGCCGCGACCGTCGAAGGTGGTGTGCAACGGCCCCAGGCCCAGTTCCGGCTCAGCGACGATGACCTCGCGCGGATCCTTGAATTTGTCGGCGAACAGGTCGTCCAGACGGTCAATGGCGATCATCGATACCGTCGGTGAAAGCTTGCCGTTGGCAATGAAGTATTTGCCATCGGATGAGGTGTTGAGGCCGTGGGGGTTCTTCGGCACCGGGATATAACGGGTGAACTCTGAGTCCTTGCCATCGGTTTTACGACCGTCGACCACGGGTACTTTGGAGTCTTCCAGGTTGATGAACTTGCCGGCTTTGATCGCCGCCTCGATGCGCGGAATATTGAACACCACCACCCAGTCGCGCTCGTTGCGCATCATGCCGCCCAGGTCGTAGGCCTTCTCCGAGTTGTAGCAGGTTGAAGCGGCGTACTTGCCGGTGTAATCGGCATCGGAGTTGTCCAGGTTGCCGTCGACGATGACCTGAAACGCCATTTCCATTTTCTCGGCGTCGATGGCGTTGAACATGGTGAAGCTGTTCTTGTCTTGCAGGTCGAAGGTGCTGCCGTCATTGGGGTGCGGGATGACGAACTCGGCATTGGCAAATACGTATTTGGTGTATGGCACTTTTTGCAGACGCAGGCCGTGAATGGCTTGGACATTCGGCACGGTGAGCATCTTGTCGCACTTCATGATGTCCAGGCGGATGCGCGCGACACGGGAGTTGGCCTTGTCGTTGATGAACAGGTATTTGCCGTCGTATTTGCCGTCCGTCATGGAGATATGCGGGTGATGGCAATCGCCGTTCTGGAATCTGGCACTGTCGCCCAGTACCCGTTTGCTTTCGTTTGTCAGGCCCCAACCGGTGGCAGAGTCGACGTTGAACACTGGAATACGCATCAACTCACGCATCGAGGGCACGCCCATCACCCGCACTTCGCCCTGATGGCCACCACTCCAGAAGCCGTAGTATTCGTCCAGCTCACCAGGGCCGACATGGATTTTCGATTGAGCATCCTTGACCGCTGCTGCCCAGGACTCGCGGCTGAACACCGCGCCGCCAAGGGCCGTGGCACCGGCCAGCGCGACGCTGGCCACGGCGCTGGTGCCGAGGAAGCCGCGACGACTGAGGCCGGTCTGTTCCGGCACTTCAGTTGGTTTTTTGGATTCTGTCTCGTTCATGTTGTGTGCTCCTTGAAGGGATAAAAACGGTCACTGCGTAGGTCGGCTCGCCGGGTTCATTCAAGAGCGGTCACTTCCACGACAGGTATCAGTTGCACGCCGACCGGTGCGGCCTTGCCGCGCTTCTTGCGTTTGTTGATCAGCGGCGGGCATTTGTTCTCGTTGTGATAGGTCATCTGGCAATCGAGGCAGTAGTGGCACTCGTTGGCATTGATCCGACCATCGGGATGAATCGCCTGGATCTCGCACTCTTTGGCGCACAGTTGGCAGGGGCTGCCGCACTCCTTGCGCCGTTTGAGCCAATCGAACAGACGCAATTTGGTCGGAATCGCCAGCGCCGCGCCCAATGGGCAGATGTAGCGGCAATAGACCTTGCGGGTGAAGATATTGATGACTAGCAGGACCACCGCGTAGAGCACGAACCACCACTGGCGGTCGAACGTGAGGGTGATCGCAGTCTTGAAGGGTTCCACCTCGGCGAACAGCTCGGCAGTGGACATCGACTCCAGGGAGATGCCGAACAACAGCAACAGAATGATGTACTTGATCGCCCACAGCCGCTCATGCACCGCGAACGGCAATTCGTATTGACGAATTTTCAGCTTGCGCGCCGCTTCGTTGATCAGCTCTTGCAAGGCACCGAACGGGCACAACCAGCCGCAGAACACACCGCGCCCCCACAGCAGAATGCTCGCGGCGGTGAAGACCCAGAGGATGAAGATCAGCGGATCGGTGAGAAACAGCTCCCAGCGGAAGTGCTCAAACAGGGCATGGACGAAGGTCAGGACATTGACCACCGACAGCTGTCCCAAGGCATACCAGCCGAGGAACACCACGGTAAAGAGCAGATACCCACGGCGCAGCCAGTGCAAAAACCGTGGCCGACGGGCGAGTTTGTCTTGCAGGAACAGGATCGCACTGAGCAGCAGCAAGGCCGCACCGAGTACGCCAATCTGGAAGTGTTTCTGATACCAGATGGTCATCCACATCGGCCGATTGGCTTCCTCGATGGCGGCCAGTTCTTCGGCGCTGGGCGGTGGCCGCTCAAGGTATTGCTCAGGCAGTTGATAAGGCAGTTCGAAGCTACTGAATGTGCCACTGACCGGGCCGGTCTGACGACGCACCAGCAGCTCAAGACTCCATGCTGAGCCGGGGTCGAAACGGTGAGCCGCGCGGACGATGAAGATCGCCATTTCGCCAAACTCCGGCATGCCCTCGGCGTACACATCGTTCAACCGCTGAAAGTCCAGATCGCGAAAGCTGATGGCGTCGCCGAACTGACGCAACAGCACCCGATCAAAAATGCCGCCACGCACGTAACCCGAGCCCTTGAAGGAATAACTGCCACTGCCCAGCACGGCAATCGCCTGCTCGCCGAGCTTGAGGTCGGCCATCAGCGCGGCGTACTGATGTTCGCCCAGCAGGTTGCGGCCAATCGTTGGTGGGTTCAGGTCAGTGACGTAAAGATCAATGAAGGTGTCGTCGACTTGATCAGCAGCAGCAGCCTCCACCTGTTCGGCCTCGGTGCCCTTGAAAGAGCCGTCGACCTGGCCACGGGTCAAGTGCAGACGACGGATCGCGCCATTGCCGGTGAGCGTGGCCCAACTGGCTGGCTCGTAGACGCCCTCCCGCACTCTGGCCGGTTTCTGCGCCAGGCTTGCGTTGTCTTTGATCAACCCCAGAGACACCGCCACCTCATGGGCGGCGCGCATGATGACTTCATTGACCACCATAGCCGTGACAGTGGCGCCCGCGATCGCATCCACCGTGACCGCGTTCGGGTCGCTGGAATGGCCGACAACGACCCGCTGACTGACCTTGATCCCTTTGTATTTGGCGCTGAAGGCGTGAAGTTTTGCTTCGGGAATGCCGACCAGCAGGATCGGCTCATGGTGCTCCAGGACGTAGGCATCCTGAATGACGCCGGCCGTGTCTAGGATCACTTGGGTATTGATCGGTTTGCCTGAGTACGCTGGAATATCGACCACATCCAGGCTCTGGAAAACATACCCAAGGACCTTGCCGGCAGCAGACAGCGTTCGCACCTTGAACTTGCCATCGGGCTGGGAAACAGAATCGACATGAGGGAACACTTTCTCGATGCGTTGCTGTTCGATGTCACCGTATTGCTTGGCTTGCACCGCCTCGAAGGTCACGAACATCAGCGCGATCATGATCACCAGCCCGACGCTCAAGGAGCGCAGGTTGGCAGGAATCGAAAGCTGATGGATCTTCATGGACGCTCTGACTTCAAAGGCGGGATCTTGCGGTCATGTTAGGGAGCGTTGCGCCCCCTGCCCTTGATTGAAATCAACTCGAGAAATTTCCTTTCGGACGCTCGCTCCGCCACGTCAAACGGTGCGCGAAAACTGGCCTTTTTGCGCGCCACCGAGGTAGGCGTCAAACGCCATCGCGGCACTGCGCATCATCAAATGCCCTTGGGGCAACAGCACCAGCGCGTTGTGGTGAATCTCCAGCAGCCCATCGCGAACTTGCTCGTCAAGTTGCGCCAGTGCATCGGCAAAGTATTCGGTAAAACAGATGCCATGCCGCGTTTCGAACTTGCTGAAATCGATCCTGCCGTGGCACATCAGATCGCTGATCACCTCGCGACGCAGCAGGTCGTCGGCGCTCAAACGGTAACCTCGATGCACCGGCAACAAGCCTTGATCCAAACGCGCGTAGTACTGTGAAAGCTCTTTGACGCTCTGGCTGTAGCTGTCGCCGACCTTACCGATCGAAGACACCCCTAGGCCGATCAAATCGCAGTCGGCGTGGGTTGAATAGCCCTGAAAATTGCGCTGCAAGGTGCCATTGGCGCGGGCCAGTGCCAGCTCGTCGTCCGGCAAGGCGAAATGGTCCATACCGATATAGACATAGCCGGCCTCGGTCAGACGGCTGATGGTCAGCTCGAGCAACTCCAGTTTGCGCTCCGGTGGCGGCATGTCTGCCGGGCGAATCAGTCGTTGGGCGCGCACCAGTTCCGGCAAATGGGCGTAGCTGTACGCGGCAATCCGGTCCGGGCGCAACGCGATGATCTTGCCGAGGGTGACATCGAAACTCTTCACGGTTTGCAACGGCAGACCGTAAATCAGGTCGACGCTGACCGACTTGAATTGCGCCTGGCGCGCCGCCGCGACCAGCGCATAGATCTGTTCTTCGCTTTGCTGGCGATTGACGGCTGCTTGCACGTCGGGGTCGAAGTCCTGCACACCGAAGCTCAGGCGATTGAAGCCCAGCTGGCGCAGCGATTGAATCCGCTCGGTGCTGATGGTGCGCGGGTCGACCTCAATGGAGAACTCGTGGTCGTCGCTGTCATCCATATCAAACGCTTGATGCAGGCAGTCCATCAGGTCAGCCAGCTGCTCGCCAGTCAAATAGGTCGGCGTGCCACCGCCCAGGTGCAGTTGCGTGAGTTTGCGCGTGCTGTCGAACAATGCTGCCTGCATAACGATTTCACGCTTGAGGTACGTCAGGTACTCAACGGCGCGATGGGTTTTCTGGGTGATGATTTTGTTGCAGGCGCAGTAGTAGCAAAGGCTCTTGCAAAACGGAATGTGGATATACACCGACAGTGGTTTGGGAACGGCCGCCTGGTTGCTGTCCTGAGCGGCACGTTGATAGTCGTCGACGGCAAACGCCTGATGGAACTGTGGAGCCGTGGGATAAGAGGTATAGCGCGGCCCTGGGCGGTCATACTTTTCGACCAGGGCTCGATTAAAATCAAACGAAGGTTTCATGATCAATCAACTCGCAGTTGGGTTAATGCCTTGCACTGCCCAAATCCCTTTCAAACAGGTTGCAGATGGCATCCACTTCCGGCCGACCGGCGGGAAGAATGCTAATGAAACGCTCCGACAGCTCAATCAGCCCGTCCCGACTCAATTGCTCCAGCAAAGGCCAGGCTGATGAAAAGTACTTGCGAAAAATCAGTCCATAACGTGTTTCGATGGCCTGGATATCCAGCTCCAGGTCACACGCCAGGCGCTCCATGACCATGTGTCTGACCTGATCACCCGCCTCACAGCGCCAGCCACGACACGTCGGCAATTGGCCCATGTCCAGTTGCTGCTGATAACGCTCAAAATCGTCAGTGTTTTGCGCATACAAATCGTCGATCTGGCTGATGGCGCCGATCCCGAACCCGACATGATCGCAATAGCCATGACTGGTAAAACCCTGACAGTTGCGGCGTAACCGGCCTCTTTCCTGAGCGATCGCCAAATCATCATCGGGCCTGACAAACTGCCCCAGACCGATGTAGTGATATCCCGCTGCTATCGGCTGTTCAAAGCAGATCTGGCGCATCGCGCCTTTATCGTCCTGGCTGCACAGTTCGCGGGCGGAGTCCCAGCTCACCGGCCGATAGCGTTGTGGTGGCCGGGCATAGTCGAACACCAGCAGCCTGTCGGGCTCCAGCTCGATAATGGTCGCCAGCTTCAGCGCGAAGCTCTCTGGCGTCTGCCATGCATGGCCATAGCCCAGATCTACGTTGATTGAGCGGTAGCCAAAGGTGCGAGCGGCATCGATAAGCGAATGGATGGGTGCTGGGTTCTGGTAGCAGGCCACTGACATTTCACTGTCCGCGCCGATATCCGGAACGCCGATACTGACATGATTGAAACCCTGGTCGCGCAACAAGCCCATGGTCGACCAGTCGGTATGGTGAAGATCCACCTCAACGCTGTAGTCGCCGCACTCATAGTCGAGAAAGTTGAACCGACTGCGCAGATGACTCATCAGCCGCTGCAGATGGGCAATGGCAGGTGTTCCACCGCACATATGAAATTGCTCGACCCGCTGCTCCGCACCCAGGTGACAACCGACCAGGTCGATCTCACGCTCCAGGCGTTGAAGATACTGTTCGATACCGCTGCGCTCACACGCGATATTGCGCGGGGAACACAAGGAAGGTTTCAGGTTGGAGGGTAACTGCACATTCAAGGACAGCGGGCGCTGCTTCTGGCGACTGCCGCGCAATGCACGAAACAAATCCAGAGAGCCTATACCGCCATGAAATTTTTGGGTGTCGGCATGGCAGTTGGGGTCGAGCACGCCTTGATCGCGCCGAATGATCAGCTCGCTGGGGTTGTGAAAGAAATCGAGCATCACGGTCTCCGAGACTGGCTACGGATGGCCAGTGTCCGGGTTTACCGATTGATGCTCCTTGATTTGTATCAAGCACAGGTGAAGCGCCTGGAGAACGCGACAGTCGGTCGAGCCCAGGTCACCACGTCAGGTAGAACATGCCCTTGGCCAACAGCACGATTGCAACCATATGGCAGAACAGGCTGCCATGGATAAAGTGCAGGTATCGGGCGTTCATCCGCCCACTTCTAAACAGAAACATGGCCCCCAAAAAGTGCAGCAACACACTAACGGCGAGAATGATCTTCAACGTCAACAAGGTGCCAAACGATGAGGCCAGTGGCGAAGCAAGGGCTGGTAAATAGCGTAGCCAGACCATGCCTAGCCCCGCGCCAAACAACACCAGCAAGACCCAAGGCATCAGCGCGCGGGCCCGGCGGCCAATACCCTGCTCGACCAGGAGCATCACCTTGGCAGATAACTGTTTGCGGATACTTTCCAGGAACAGCACTTCGAAAAACACCGTACCGATAAAGATCAGTGCGGCGAATAAATGCAGGGTCAACAGGAATGGGTAGATCATGGTCTTCTCGACTTCAGTTCGGCGAACTTGCAAAGGACCACAAGACTCAAGGCATTGTCATGCCCCGACGCTCGGCTCGACCTTGATGCTGATCAACATCAGGTGCGATTGCCTGTTGAATTGGCCCGCCGCCGCCCACTTTTCGTGCGCGCAAAACAAAACCCCTACCTGCAGATGCAGATAGGGGTTTCGGAAATTAATCTTGACGATGACCTACTCTCACATGGGGAAACCCCACACTACCATCGGCGATGCATCGTTTCACTGCTGAGTTCGGGATGGGATCAGGTGGTTCCAATGCTCTATGGTCGTCAAGAAATTCG
>NZ_JBLYED010000015.1:0-182609 GCF_048515765.1 Pseudomonas sp. H11T01
AACTCACCGCACTGACAAAAAAAGGCATTGGCTTCCCCGATCATCCAAACCTGAAAACCGCGCTTGGAATCGCCACCCCGAACTTGGTGCATCGCTGGAGAAAGGCCGGTGCGGCGGGCCAGATTCCCGGCTATGCCACCCACATTGAAGGCGTCACAAAAGCTGCACAGTACGTCAAATACGGTGGCTGGATCGGCACGGCCGTCGGTGGCGGAGCTTCAGCTCTTAAGGTTCAAGGCGTTTGCGCAGAAGGTAATGCAGAAACCTGTGAAAAGGTGAAATTCACCGAAGCCGGGAGCTTTGTTGGTGGAATCGCTGGTGGTGCTACAGCTGGTTTGATTTTAAGTGGCTCTACTGCTGGCACTATATGCGTCGCTTTAGGAGCGCCAACTGCCGGATTAGGTGCACTTGCATGTGGCCTCGTGGTCGTCGGATTAGGTTCTTATGCAGCAGGAGATGGTGGTGGAGAACTGGGCAAGGCGATAGGTGAAAGGATTTACGAGGTTGCCAAGTGAGTCTCGCCACCTCTGACAAAATATTCCTTTGTATCGGCTTAATCGATCTTGGTGGGCTGTTTATTGTACTTGGCGTCGCACTACATCTTGCCTACACCAAGATGGACTTAATGTTGAGTCACTTAAAAAACTGTCCTGCGGTGATGATTCGAGCTCCTTTTAAAAACGGAGGCCCTTGGGGAAGATTGTTTTTACTGGGCGGAATAATGGGTGTGGTAACTACGCCTCGCATCTACCTCCGCGATGGGGGTGCTAGTGCGGAAGATCTGAAGAGTTTTCCTGCTCACTTAAAACGCAAACTCACAATTTTGCAGCGAGCCACTTGGGGATTCCTATTCGTAATGTTTGGGTTGGCAGCAGTAACCAAGCTAGGCCTTATCTAAACAAAAACTAGATCTCGTATAGCGATCAGGCACGACTGACAAGTCGTCGCGAAGGAAATGGTTAAATGACGAAGTCACAAACAAAAATATGTAATAGCTGCCACACACCCAACAATACTAAAACATCCAACCTCAAATATGGAAACTGCCTTTCGTGTCGGCAAAAATCTCACCAACGCGCCACTCGAGATACATTACCACTCAAGCCACAAACAATATTAGTTCTAATATTCAGCACTGCAGCCTTGGCCCTCATCGCGATATCCGCCCGCTCAGTTTATCGCCAACATATCGTATTCCCCTACCCCCAGCGCGGCCGAGCTCTCTGGTACGAGTTCACTAAGCTGGAAGTAGCAATCCCCGTAATGGTCCTGCTTCTGCTCGCAACAGGATTATTTGCAACAGCTATAGTTACCGCCAATTACAACAAGCGCTTCAACTCAAAACCGTACAAAAAAACAATAATATACAGCTTCTGCATAGGCTGGCTTTTACATTGGTTCTCTATCTTTTTCGGCCACAAAATTACCTGAATATTGAGCCATGCTTATAGAGGTCGTTCTTTAAATTTCTAAGAACGACCTCATTACCTATGCGTTAATGCGGCTCATCAAAACTCAATCCGCACATCACCCTTCGGCACGCTGCAGCACGAGAGGATGTATCCCTCGGCCTCGTCTTCTTCGGTAATCCCGCCGTTGTGCTCCATGTCGACTTCCCCGCCCAGCTTCATCACTTTGCAGGTGCCGCAAATACCCATGCCGCAGGCTTTCGGGATCAGCAGGCCAAGCTTGGCGGCGGCGGCGTGGACGGTTTCGCCCGGTGCGACGCGAATGCTTTTGCCGGAGGCGGTGAATTCCACCTGGTGCAGGTCGGCGACGTCGATTTGCGGGGCGTCGGCCGCTTGTTCGGCGTGTTCCACGGCGTCGGCGCGCGCTTCCGGTGGGGTCGCGCCGAAGGATTCTTCGTGGTAACGCGACATGTCGAAGCCGCTGGCTTCCAGCAGGCGCTTGACCGCGTTCATGTACGGCGTCGGGCCGCAGCAGAAGACTTCGCGCTCCATGAAGTCCGGCGCCATCAACTCAAGCATTTTGTGGTTCAGGTAACCGCGATAACCGGCCCAGGGCTCACCCATCCCATGTTTCTCGCAGATCAGGTGCAGGCTGAAGTTTTCGATCCGCGATGCCATGTGTTCCAGCTCGCGGTGATAAATGATGTCTTTGGGCGAGCGGGCGCTGTGGATAAACACCATGTCGACATTGCCGTTGGTGTCGTAGAACCAGCGGGCCATGGACATCACCGGGGTGATCCCGACGCCGCCGCTGAGGTAGAGCACTTTCGGCGCGGTGAAGTCCATGGCGTTGAACAGCCCGACCGGGCCGTGTACCGCCAGTTCCTGGCCTTCATGCAAGGTGTCGTGCAGCCAGTTGGACACCTTGCCACCCGGCACGCGTTTAATGGTGACCGAAAAGCTGTACGGCACCGAAGGCGAGCTGGAAATGGTATAGGAGCGCATGATCGGCACGCCGTCGATTTCCAGCTCCAGGGTGACGAACTGCCCAGGCTTGAAAAAGAACAGAATGGGCTGATCGGCCATAAAACAGAAGGTGCGCACATCCCAGGTTTCCTGGATGACTTTGACGCAACGGACGATGTGCCGACCATTGGCCCAGGTCTGGGTTGTTACCGGGTTCAGGAAGCTGTTGGACATGCGAGTCTCCACGGCCGACTGTCGGCCTCATGTTGTCAATTCTGCGTAAGGTGCAGTGCGACCACTTACCTATCTACGACATTCACATACTTATCGCGACCAGCCCCCAACCACCGGGGGTTGCGCGTCGGGAACAGATTGGGCCATGTCGCCCATAGATAAGGTTCCGGATGCGCACGACCGCACACTCGCTTCAACAGATAACAGCTATTTTATTAGCCTTGCGTAGCACCCGACCTGATTAGCCACTTTCGCCGGCCACACAGAATGGCCATGAGGACTTAAACGATGGACGTCACCGCAACCCTGAGCTTGGGCGATCCGCTGGAACCCGCTCGCAAGGCCACCGCAGAGATGCTGCAAACCCGCGAGCGGACTTTTTCTTTGCCGCAGCCGTTTTACTCTGATGAGCGACTGTTCGATATCGATATGCAGGAGATCTTCCAGAAAGAGTGGTTGATCGCCGGCATGACCTGCGAAATCCCGGCCAAGGGCAACTTCCTGACCCTGCAGATCGGCAAGAACCCGATCATCGTCATTCGTGGCGCTGAAGGTCAGGTCCATGCGTTCCACAACGTTTGCCGCCACCGCGGTTCGCGGCTGTGCACCAGCGAGAAAGGCAAGGTCGCCAAGCTGGTTTGCCACTATCACCAGTGGACTTACGAGCTGGATGGTCGCCTGCTGTTCGCCGGTACCGAAATGGGTGCTGATTTCGACATGAAGCAGTACGGCCTCAAACCGGTGAATGTGAAGACTGCCGGCGGTTACATCTTTATCAGCCTGGCGGAGAATCCACCGGCCATTGATGATTTCCTGTCGACGCTGAACCATTACATGGAACCGTACGACATGGAAAACACCAAGGTGGCGATTCAGACCACCTTGTTCGAAAAAGCCAACTGGAAGCTGGTGCTGGAAAACAACCGCGAGTGCTATCACTGCAACGCCTCGCACCCGGAACTGCTGAAAACCTTGCTTGAATGGGACGACGTCACCGACCCACGCGCCGATCAGGCGTTCAAGGACCACGTGGCCTCCTCCGCCGCCGCCTGGGAAGCCGAGAAGATTCCTTACGCTCACGCCAGCTTCGGCCTGCGTAACCGCATCGTGCGCATGCCGCTGCTCAAAGGCGCCGTGTCGATGACTATCGATGGCAAGCAAGGCTGCAAAAAACTCATGGGCCGGATCCAGAACCCGGACCTGGGCTCGATGCGCATCCTGCACCTGCCGCACTCGTGGAACCACTGCATGGGCGATCACATCATCGTCTTTACCGTGTGGCCGATCAGTGCCCAGGAAACCATGGTCACCACCAAATGGATCGTGCACAAGGACGCGGTCGAAGGCGTGGATTACGACGTCGAGCGCATGCGTCAGGTCTGGGATGCAACCAACGACCAGGACCGCCGTCTGGCAGAAGAGAACCAGCGCGGGATCAACTCCACCGCCTATCAGCCAGGTCCGTACTCGAAGACCTATGAGTTTGGCGTGGTCAACTTCGTGGACTGGTACAGCGAACGTCTGCTGAACAACCTTGGGGCCGAACCTGCGGCCTACCTCAAGGGCGTTCCAGCACATAGCTAACGTCGCGATGATCGTTCCCACGCTCCCGCGTGGGAATGCCTCACTGGACGCTCTGCGTCCGCTCCAGATTGTGACGCGGAGCGTCACGGGCTGCATTCCCACGCAGAGCGTGGGAACGATCAATCAACGATCAACGCCCACCTCACCACCTCATCCCCCCCAACAACCGCACCCTCAAATATCCGCTCAACCACCCGCTCAGGTTATTCACACCCCCTGCTCGCACCTATGGGCCTTAGAACTGTACGAAATATGATCTATAGCCACAGAGCCTATGCGCAGCAAGGGTCCTGGCGCTTCTCCAACAAGTTATCCACATAGCCACCCACAGTTAATGTGGGCAAGTCGGGATTCACCCACTATTTTCTTCGCACAAACTCAAGAAAAACCGTGACTTATCCAGAAGCAGGGTTTTATGCAGGCGCTGGTTGTTTTTTGATCAGAACCCTACAGAGCACGTTTTATATGGCGTGTAGCGGAAGGCAAACACCTTATCCACAGAAGCGCCAACAGACTTTGGGGGCAACTTGGGATAAACCGCTCTTGCTTGTGGAAAACCGCTAAAAGCCTCGAAATAGTGGGGTTTCAGTGGTGTTTAGCCTGCAAAAAAGGGCAATTGATCGTTTTATGATCAAATCTCTGAAAGCAGCGTTTTACATGGCCTACAGCGGATAGCAAACATCTTATCCACAGAACCGCCAACAGACTTTGGGGGCAAGTATTCACCGGGAGAGGGTTTGCGGATTTCCTTATCCACAGAAAAAAGCGTTGAAAAACGAGGAGTTAGGCTGGGTGTTTTTTGTACAGATGGCTGTAAGCGTTGATTTGTATGGCGTGCAGCGAGGCGCAAACATCTTATCCACAGAAGCGTTAACAGGGATTGTGGGTAAATTCACAAAGCCCTGTCCTTGGGATTTACGTTGGGCTCATGCCTTACGGCCGATACATCAAATAGGCCTCACCCGTGACCCGAATCATCGGATGCGGCGTGATTTGGCAGGTATCGACAATACGAAAGCCATGCCGCTCATAAAACCGACGGGCACCGACGTTCGCAGCATAGTCGATCAAGCTCAAGCCATTGAGCCCCAGCTGGTTGGCGCGATCGTAAGCGTAGGCAAGAAATTGTTGGCCCAAGCCCTGATTGCGCCAGCCTTCATGCAGCGCCAGGCTCGAAATATAGAGGGTGTCGGGGATTTCCATCGTGGCATACGGCGCCAGGACCGGATCGGTGACGGGTGCAGCCTGTGGATCGTGGCGCATCACGTAGCAGTGCAGCATGCCGATGACGCGTCCCTGCGCCTGCGCGATCACACAGTTTTGATAGGAGAAATCGACGTCTTCACGTGCGTAGCGACTGGCACCGACGTCCAGCAAGTCTTGGCCGGGTTGCGCCAGTTGGCTCCAGATGTAATCCGCGGCACCTTCTGATGAAATCTGAAACAAGCGAGCAATCTCCCGCGCATCCGTGCGCAGGGCCGAACGAAATTCAACGGTCATTATTTTCTCCGACGGGATGATAGCGAGCGTGCTTTACGCTCTGCGTTTCAGACAGGCAAAGAGGGACGCGAAGCGTCCCAGGCGGCATTCCCACGCTGAGCGTGGGAACGATCACGGTGTGAAGATCAGCGAACCACACCTTCTTCGATCAGCAACTTGAGAATCGCCTCGGCGCCCTCTTGGGCACTCACGCCCTTGAGCACCTGCCCACCGCCGCCGCTGGCCTTGGCGGTCGCGGCTTTCATGCGATCAGCGCCGCTCTTGGCCTTGATCACCTTCAAGCGTTTTGGACGCGGCTTGGCCGGTTGCAGCGTGGCAACTGCAAGCAGTTCATCGTCGACGACTTCAACTTCATCGGCCTGCAACACCCCACGCCGAGCCGGGCCAAAAGCGCTTTGCCGAGGTTTCGGTGCGGCGTTATCCACAGTCGCAAGAAACGGCAGCTTCACTTTCAGACGCCGACGTTGACCACGAGGCAAGGCTTGCAGCACCAACGCCACCCCGCCTGTGATGGACTCAACCTGAGCCAGGCCCACCACCAGCGGCCAACCCAGACTCTCGGCCAGCAGGAACGGCAGCATGCCCGAGCCCTCGCCGGTTTCCGCCTGGCTGCCGGTCAGGACGACTTGGGCGCCGGCATCACGCAGGTAGTCGGTCAGTGCCGGCAGCGCATCGGCGCCGAGCGGTTGCTCCAGCACATGCAATTGCTCCAGCCCCATGCCCAGATACGCCCGCAAGGCAGGTTCGGCGACGTCACCGGCATGCAGTACTTGCAGGTTATCCCCAGCCAGTTGCAAGCCCATTTCGACCGCCCGAGCGTCCTGTTCAGCACGCCGAGGGCGCCCTGAAGTCGGGTGGGCACCGATGGACACCAGGCTGATCACATTCGTACTCATAACCCTATCCTTCCCTTAAGCCGCATCGCGCTTGGCTTCGTTGCGGTAAGCCTCTACCGCCGCGATCAAGGCTTGAAGAATCGCCGCGCTTTCGCCGATCACCGACAGGTCGGCGCGTTTGATCATGTCGCAACCCGGATCGAGGTTGATCGCCACCACCTTGTCGCAGGCACCAATGCCTTGCAGGTGCTGGATCGCCCCGGAAATCCCCACCGCCACATAGACCCGCGCCGTGACCCAGGTACCACTGGCACCGACCTGACGGTCGCGGGCCATGAAGCCATCGTCCACCGCCACCCGTGAAGCACCTTCGGTAGCCCCGAGCGCTGCAGCCGTCTTGTGGAACAGCGGCCAGTCCTTGACCCCGTTGCCGCCGGAGAAAATGAATTCGGCTTCGGCCATGGGAATGGCCGCCGGATCGACCGCCACCGCACCGAGGTCTTCGATGCGCGACAAACTGCGAACAACCGCTGTGGATAACTCCACCGGCAAGGCTTCGTGACGGGTTTCGCTGACCGGTTCAGCGCATTCGGCAGCCGCCAGAATCAAGCGCGCTACTGGCCGTGCAAGGTCCTGCAGACCCGCACCGGCGCGGCCGATGCACTCCTCGCCCTTGACCTGCCAAACCCGCGTAGCCGGGCGTTCGCCCAGAGCCGCAGCGAAGCGTCGACCCAGCTCGCCACCACCGCTGCGGCTGTCTGGCAACAGCCAGTGCCGTGGGTTGAACTGGTTATCCACAGCCCGCAGGCCCTGGACCCGTTGTTCCGGTGCATAACCGCTGAACTCACTGCCCTCGAGCACCAGCAAGCGGTCGACGCCAGCCGTGGCGAAAGCATTTTCTTTGTGTTCGCCGAAGACCACGGCCAGCACCGCACCGTCGTTGCCGGCCAGCTGATGGGCCAGACCCAGCAGATCGCGGTCGTGGCTGCTCAAACGGCCGCCGACCATGTCCGGTACGACGCTGATGTAGAACGCCGGTTGCGCTACGTGATGCAGCGGCAATTGCACTTCCACCGCAGCCGAACGCTTGGCCGCGCCACCCTGTTGGGCGCCGCTGCGGTCGATACGTTTGATCCCGTTAGGACCGATGAAACCCATGCCGTGAGGATTCTTGCGAATGATGCCGTTAGGCCCCATCCAGCTGTGTTGCACCGGCTGCATGGCCGCGTGCAACGGGTGCAGACGGTTGCGGGCGATCCATTCAGCGCGAGGGTCGCGGCGGATAATGTCGCTCATCAGTGGGCCTCCGCAGGTTCACGTTTCGCCGGCTTTGACGGCTTGCCTGGCGCCGCGTCTTCGAGCAGCGCATCAGCCACCAGTTCGGCAATGTCCTTGATCAGCGGCCGTGGCTCAACCACGCCCTCAAGCATCGCGGTGCACTGTGGACAACCCACGGCCACCAGCTCGGCGCCGGTTTCGCGGATGTCTTCCATGCGCATGTCAGGGATCCGTTGCTTGCCAGGAATGTCGGTGATCGGCGCACCGCCGCCACCGCCACAGCAGCGTGAGCGGAAACCGGAGCGTTGCATTTCCTTGATCTCGATCCCCAACGCCCGCAGCACTTCGCGCGGCGCCTCGTACTCGCCGTTATAGCGGCCGAGGTAGCAAGGATCGTGATAGGTCACGCTGGTGCCTTTGTGCTGGCCGAGGTTGAGCGCGCCAGCATCAATGATTTCTGCCATGTAGGTGCTGTGGTGCTGCACCACGTAGTTGCCGTCAAAGGCGCCGTATTCGTTTTTCAGTACATGGAAACTGTGGGGGTCGCAGGTGACGATGCGGTTGAAGCTGTATTTGGCCAGGGTCTGGATATTGCGTTTGGCCAACAGCTGGAAGGTTGCTTCATCGCCCAGACGGCGGGCCACGTCGCCGCTGTCGCGCTCTTCAAGACCCAGCACTGCGAAGTCGACCTTGGCCGCTTTCAGCACTTTGACGAAGGCGCGCAAGGTGCGCTGGTTGCGCATATCGAACGCGCCGTCGCCGACCCAGAACAGCACGTCGGTGGTTTTCTTGTCGCTGAGCAGATTGAGGTTCAGGTCCGCCGCCCAGTTCATCCGGCCGCCCGGGGCGAAACCGCCAGGGTTGTCGGTGGCGATCAGGTTTTCCAGGACTTCAGCGCCCTTGTTCGGGGTGGCGCCTTTTTCCAGGGTCAGGTGACGACGCATGTCGACGATGGCGTCGACGTGCTCGATCATCATCGGGCACTCCTCGACGCAAGCGCGGCACGTGGTGCAGGACCACAAAGTTTCAGCGTCCACCAGACCGTTGACGATCGGCTGATGCGGATTGCCGCCGTGTTCGCCGATCGGTTTTCCACTGCCGTCAAGGGATGGATAGGGGCTGCCGGCGAATTTGGCGTCGGTGCCACCAGCCAGGCCGACCACCATGTCCTGAATCAGTTTTTTCGGGTTCAACGGCTGGCCGGCGGCAAAGGCCGGGCACGCGGCTTCGCATTTACCGCACTGCACGCAGGCGTCGAAGCCAAGCAGTTGGTTCCAGGTGAAATCCTTGGGTTTTTCCACACCGAGCGGCGCGTTCGGATCGTTGAGATCCAGCGGCTTCAAACCGGTGGAGCGACCGCCACCGAAACGCTCGGCACGGCGGTGCCAGGCCAAGTGCAGCGCACCGGCGAAGGCGTGCTTCATCGGCCCGCCCCAGGTCATGCCCAGGAACATTTCCGACACGCCCCACAGCACGCCCAGACCGAGCACGGCGGCCAGCAGCCAGCCACCGAAGTCCGCAGGGAGAATGCCGGCCACTGGCAACGTCGCCAGGAAGAAGCTGATGGAAAACGCCATCAGGCTTTTTGGCAGGCGCATCCACGGGCCTTTCGACAGCCGTGCCGGCGGGTTGCGCCGACGCAGGGCAACGAAGATCGCGCCGACGAACATCAGTACCGAGGCGAACAGCAAGGCGTAACCGAGGATACGGTTATGCAGGCCAAAACCGTGGACCAGAATCGCCAGCACGGCAGCCAGCACAAAGCCGCCAGCCGTGGCGACGTGGGTGTTGGCAATGTATTTGTCCCGCGCCACGACATGGTGCAGATCGACCATGTAGCGCTTGGGCATGGCAAACAGGCCGCCGATCAGGTCGACCTTGGAAGCTCGGCCCTGGCGCCACATAGCCACCCGCCGCAACGCGCCCAGGACAGCCAGGCCCAGGGCAGCGAACAACAGGATGGGAAGAAGGGTGTTTAACATGTGGAGCTCCCAAAGACCTCGGGGTCTTGCAGGCCTAACTACCTGGATGCCTTGCTCGATTCCTGTGGGAGCGGGCTTGCCCGCGAAGCTTTTAGCGGCTTCGATGGCCTCTTCGCGGGCAAGCCCGCTCCCACAGGGTTATCCACAAGCTCTTAGAAATCCTTGCACAACCGCAGCGCGTCATAGATAGCAGCGTGCGTATTGCGCTGGGCCACGCAGTCGCCGATGCGGAACAGCAAGTAGCCGTCACCCGCCTGGCTCAACGAAGGCTGGGGCTTGATCGCGAACAGGGCGTCGATGTCCATCTGGCCCTTGTTGCGCGAACCTTCCTTCAGCGCGTAGTAGATTTCTTCGTCAGGACGCACGCCGTTTTCCACCACCACCTGGTCGACCACCCGCTCCTCTTTGGCGCCGGTGTACTCGTTTTCCAGCACTGCGATCAGCTTGTCGCCCTCGCGGTAGACCTTCTCGAGCATCATGTCGCCGGTCATGATCACTTCTTTGGGGTACATGCTGCGGTAGTAAGTCGGGAACGACGTACCGCCGATGGCCACGCCCGGTTTGATGTCGTCGGTGACGATCTCGACCTGGCTGCCTTTGTCGGCAAGGAAGTCGGCAACCGACATCCCGGTGAACTCACAAATGGTGTCGTAGACCAGCACGTTCTTGCCCGGCGCAACTTTGCCGTCCAACACGTCCCAGCTGCTGACTACCAGGCCTTCGGCCGCGCCCCAATGCTCGTTCTGCTCCAGGAACGGATGGCCGCCAACGGCGAGCACCACCACATCCGGACGCAGGTCGAGAATGGTCGCCGCATCTGCTGCCACGCCCAAGCGCAGGTCGACTTTCAGCCTCGCTAGCTCAAGCTGGAACCAGCGGGTGATGCCGGCAATCTGGTCCCGCTGCGGGGCTTTCGACGCGGTGGTGATTTGCCCACCGATGAATTCTTTCTTTTCGAACAGGGTCACGTCGTGGCCACGTTCGGCCGAGACGCGAGCGGCTTCCATCCCGGCAGGACCGGCACCGACCACCACCACCTTGCGTTTCACACCGGTCGATTTCTCGATGATGTGCGGCACACCCATGTATTCACGGGAGGTCGCGGCGTTCTGGATGCACAGCACATCCAGGCCCTGGTACTGACGGTCGATGCAATAGTTGGCACCGACACATTGTCTGATCTGGTCGACCTGACCCATCTTGATCTTGGCGATAAAGTGCGGGTCCGCAATGTGGGCACGGGTCATGCCGACCATGTCGACGTAGCCGCCTTCCAGAATCCGCGTGGCCTGGTTCGGGTCCTTGATGTTCTGCGCGTGCAGCACCGGGGCCTTGACCACTTCTTTGATACCGGCCGCCAAGTGCAGGAACGGCTCCGGTGGATAACTCATGTTGGGGATAACGTTGGCCAGGGTGTTGTGAGTGTCACACCCCGAACCGACCACACCGATAAAGTCGAGCATGCCGGTGTCGTCGTAGTACTTGGCGATCTGCTTCATGTCCTCATGGCTCAGGCCATCAGGATGGAACTCGTCGCCGCACAGACGGATGCCGACGCAGAAGTCCGGACCGACTTCCTTGCGCACAGCCTTGAGCACTTCCAGACCGAAACGCATGCGGTTCTCGAAGCTACCGCCCCATTCGTCGGTACGTTTGTTGACTCGCGGGCTCCAGAACTGGTCGATCATGTGCTGGTGCACAGCGGACAACTCAATGCCGTCCAGACCGCCGGCCTTGGCCCGCCCGGCAGCGGTGGCGTAGTTGCCAATCACCCGCCAGATTTCTTCCGGCTCAATGGTTTTGCAGGTCGCGCGGTGCACCGGTTCACGGATACCCGACGGCGACAGCAGGGTCGGCCAATGCTCGCCATCCCAGCGCGAACGACGGCCCATGTGGGTAATCTGAATCATGATCTTGGCGCCATGCTTGTGCATGGCGTCGGCCAGATTCTGGAAGTGCGGAATGATCCGGTCGTCGGCCAGGTTGACCGATTTCCACCAGCCTTGCGGGCTGTCGATGGCCACGCTGGAAGAACCGCCGCAAATCGCCAGGCCGATCCCGCCCTTGGCTTTCTCTTCGTAATACTTGATGTACCGATCAGTGGTCATGCCGCCGTCGGTGGCGTAGACCTCGGCATGCGCAGTGCTGAGCACGCGGTTGCGGATAGTCAGTTTGCCGATTTGAATCGGTTGAAACATTGCTTCGAAAGCCATGGCGGGTTCCTCGACTTACAACGGCTTGACGGTGAACAAGCCGTCGTCGTGGCCTTCTTCGGAGCCACCGTAAACCTGTTCTGCAACGGTACGGATCGAGCTGCCACGGGCCTGAAGAATCTGGTCCATGGCGCCGGCGAACCAGCCTGTGAACATGTAGTCGACCTTGCGGCCAACCTTGCCGTACACGTAGACAAATGCCGAGTGCTCGAGCTTGACGCTGGCGGTGCCTTTTTCCAGGTCGATGTCCTGGATCTTGAACAGACCCCAGCCGCGTTGCGACAGGCGCTTCATGTAGTGCTCGAACACCGCGACGCCTTCCAGGCCGTGGCATTCCGCTTCTTTCTCGCACCAGTGCCAGGCAGATTTGTAGCCGGCCTTGTAGAGAATTTCGGCGTAAGCGTCGGCGCCCAGCACTTCTTCGATGCCCATGTGGTTATTTACGAAGAAATGACGCGGCACGTACAGCATCGGCAGGGCGTCTGAGGTCCAGACACCGGTTTCGCTGTCGACTTCGATAGGCAATTGCGGGGCGATCTTAGCCATGGAAACTTAACTCCAGAAAATTCGTTTTGTTGCCCTCTGCACAGACGGCAGAGGGAAATGGATTTGGTGTGGAGGGCTTATTCGCCCCAGACATCCTTGAGGACGTTGACCCAGTTTTCGCCCATGATCTTGCGCACCACATGCTCAGGGTGACCGCGCTTGAGCAGGGTCTCGGTGAGGTTCGGGAACTCGCCCACGGTGCGGATGCCCAGCGGGTTGATGATCTTGCCGAAACTGGTCAGACGACGGGCGTAGCCCTTGTCGTGGGTCAGCATTTCAAAGAAATCCTGACCATGGCCCTGGGTGAAGTCGGTACCGATACCGATCGCGTCTTCACCGACGATGTTCATGGTGTATTCGATGGCTTCGGCGTAGTCGTCGATGGTCGAATCGATGCCCTTGGCCAGGAACGGTGCGAACATGGTCACACCGACGAAACCGCCGTGGTCGGCAATGAACTTCAGCTCTGCGTCAGACTTGTTGCGCGGGTGCTCTTTGAGACCCGACGGCAGGCAGTGGGAATAGCAGACTGGCTTCTTGGATTCGAGAATCACTTCTTCGGAGGTTTTCGAACCCACGTGGGACAGGTCGCACATGATGCCGACACGGTTCATCTCGGCGACAATTTCACGGCCGAAGCCCGACAAGCCGCCATCACGCTCGTAGCAACCGGTGCCAACGAGGTTCTGGGTGTTGTAGCACATCTGTACCACACCAACCCCGAGCTGCTTGAAGATCTCGACGTAGCCGAGCTGGTCTTCAAACGCATGGGCGTTCTGGAAGCCGAAGATGATCCCGGTCTTGCCCTGTTCCTTGGCGCGACGGATGTCGGCGGTGGTTTTCACCGGGATCACCAGGTCGCTGTTCTCGCGAATCAGTTTCTGACTGGCGGCAATGTTATTAATGGTGGCCTGGAAGCCCTCCCACACCGACACGGTGCAGTTGGCCGCGGTCAGACCGCCCTTGCGCATGTCTTCAAACAGCTCACGGTTCCACTTGGCAATGATCAGCCCGTCGATAACGATGCTGTCGGCGTGCAATTCGGCTGGGCTCATCAGGCTGTCCCCTATTAGCGATTCATGCGCCGAATCGTCTGCCGGCGCTTTGGGGTCAGCATATGCCTGAGGGCTGGGGCAGCCGGGTGCAAAAACGACAGGGGAATTGCCGAAAGCGTCAATCCGCGACAAAGGGTCTCACCAAGGGCCATTTGCCCGTCTGTTCTTTAGTCGGCGCTTGGGCCAGAATTCGCCACATCACTGAATTGTAGGGCGACTTAATGAAATCGATCTTCCTGGCTTTGGCACTGATAGCGACCGGCGTACAGGCGGCGGAAGAAACCGAGAGCACGCCGTGCGATGCGGTGGAAAACGACCAACAGACGGTGGAATGCTCGGCCTACAGCAAAACCACCGCCGAACAGTTGCTCAACGACAACTACAAAAGCCTGGTCGAGCGCATGCAGGCGCTCTACGCCAACAACAAAACCCAGCTCAACGACATCACCACCAAACTCAAAACCGCCCAGCAACAGTGGCTGAAACTGCGCGATGCCGATTGCGCGGTCGAGGCCTTCCCTGCCACGGTGGGTAGCAAGGCTTACACCATTGCGCAAAACGACTGTGTGGCGCGGATGAGCGACGAACGGTCGGAGTTTTTGGAGACGGTTGGGCAGGAGTGAGGTTTGGCTTGACCGAGAATCTTCGACAGCCTGGCAATTGTCTTCGCAATAGAGCGAACAACGCACAATCGAACGAAACTCAAAGGATTCAAATGAAAATCTGCGGCATCGAAATCAAAGGCAGCGAAGCGATCATTGCCGTTGCCTCCCTCGACAATCAGGTGCTGAGCCACCTTGCCATCGCCACCAAAAAAATCGCCCTCGAAGACGACGATGAAGCCGCCAACGTCAAAGCCTTCGCCACGCAAGTGGCCGCGTTTGTCCGCGACAACGGCATCGAGCGGATTGCCATCAAGAAACGCAGCAAAAAAGGCGAATTCGCCGGCGGCCCGACTACGTTCAAGATCGAAGGTGTATTCCAGCTACTGGAAAACTGCGAAGTGATCCTGCTCTCGCCCCAGACCATCAATGCGCAGAACAAGAAGTTCGACTTTGCACTGCCAGCAACGCTGAACAAATATCAGCATGAGGCGTTCAAGGCTGCGTGCTCGGCGTTGATGAAGAAGTAAACCTAGTTGCCCTTCTGCCCGTGATAGTGCTTGAGCCAATCGGCAAACGATTTGTCCTCAAGCGCATAGGCCCCGCGATTCGACTTCCAGACCAGTTCCTTCTCACGAAGGGCATCAATGCAGGCCTGAATCGTCTGGGTACCAGGTACCACATCACTGCCCATCGCCTCCAGGGTTTTGCCCACCGCCAACACGGTCGCGTCGGTAAAGGGAGCAAAGGGTTCATTGCTCTGCGAGCGATCGACCATGACGTTCAGCACCGCCCGCTGAGGTATGGTCAGGGCGTTCCAGGCGCTTTCGAATTCGGTCCAGACGCCGGCACGCAGCAGTTCAGCGCTATTGCGCAGTAACTCACTCAGATTGCTTGCTTCGCCCAGCTCCAGAGCAACCTCACCGATGATGCTTCGCAGCATTTCCGGCCGACGTCCTACCAATTCAAAGGCTTCATCAATGTCTTCGGCGGCGAACTGGTTGGTCTGCGCCAAGTGAGCATTCAGATGGACGGTATAAGCTTTGGTGAATTCTTTACCCAATAGCGGGAACGGCGTAATGCTCGACCCATAGAACGGCTGGTTTCGACTGAGTACCAGATGGGCGAGTTTGTCGCGATTGGAACCGGTGAATACCAGACGCAGGCCGCTGGAGTCGCCTTCGCGACCCTGATTGAGCTGGTCCCGAGCGGCCTTGAGACCGAACATGGCATTGACCCCTGCTTCGGTTGTCAACGCATGCTGTGCTTCGTCAATGACCAGAACCACCGTCTTGCCGGCCGCGTTATGTAGAAGCTCCAGGGCTTGAGTCAATGTTGCGCCTTCCGGCAACTGAGGTTTGCTGAAGTCCCAAGACAGCGTGCGCAGGAAGCTGAGTTTCTCGATACCCATGGACTTGGCCAGTTTGCGAATGCCTTTCTCGTAGGTCACCAACGCCCCGGCGATGGCCGCAGCGATCAGATCTGCGGGGTCTTTTTCTTTATTGGCCCAGAGGTCGACGTAGACCGCTAGCCAGCCTCGATTTTCGCATTCAGGAATAAAGTCTTCGCGCAGGAAGGTACTTTTACCTGTGCGGCGCGGCGCGGCCAGAAACAGGCCTGAGGTGTAATCCTGAATTCCGGAACCAACCAGCCCATCGGCAATATTGAGAGCCAGGCTTGGGCGACGGAACACAAAACCGGTGCTTTTCGACATGGTTTTATACTCAATTATTGAAAATACTATAATTTATAGTCTCTAGTATAATTGAGTATAAATGACAGTCAAACCACCTCTCGTCCATCCGCCAGTCTGCGCCGATCCTCCCGCGGGCACCGCGCAAACCTTGCCCGATAACTACGGGTGAAATACGACGGCGACTCGAACCCACAAGCAATACTCACTTCCAGCACACTCATGTCAGTCTGGCGCAACAGTTGCCGGGCCTTCTCCAGGCGCAAACCCAGATAGAAGTTGCTCGGGGTGTCGTTGAGGTGCAGGCGGAACAACCGCTCCAGCTGACGACGCGTCACCTTGATCGATTCGGCCAGTTCCAGGGTGCTCAGGGGCGGTTCGCTGTGGTGTTCCATTTCGCCAATCACGTGCACCAGCTTCTTGTTGCTGATGCCGTAGCGGGTGGCGACTTCCATGCGTTGGTGGTCTTTGCGTGGGCGGATGCGGCCGAGTACGAATTGTTCGGACACCTGGATCGCCAGTTCCGGGCCGTGGGCCTGGGCGATGAGGTCGAGCATCATGTCGATGGACGCAGTGCCGCCAGCCGAGGTGATGCGTCGGCGGTCGATTTCGAAGAGCTCCTGGGTGACTTCCAGCTGTGGATAAGACTCCTTGAAGGCATCGATGGCTTCCCAGTGCAGGGTGACCCGATGGCCTTCGAGCAGCCCGGCTTCGGCCAACAGCACACTGCCGGTGTCGATCCCGCCGAGGGTCACGCCTTCGTGATCGAGACGACGCAGCCAATGATCCAGCGCGGGGGTTGCGAATTTCAGCGGTTCGAAACCAGCAACCACCCATAAAGTCGCCCCCTTCTTCAGCGGTTCAAGGGCCGCATCGGCGTTGACCGACATGCCATTGCTCGCCAGCACCGCGCCTCCGTCAGCACTCAGCACATGCCAGCGGTACAGCTCGCCACGGAAGCGGTTGGCCACACGCAACGGCTCGATGGCCGAGATAAAGCCGATGGCCGAGAAACCCGGCATGAGCAAGAAATAAAAATCCTGGGACATGGAGCGCACTCGGAGGACGGGTAGCGTGGGAACCGTGATACGCCAGTTCAAGACGCCATTCAAGAGCACAGGTCGCTGCTGTGCAAGGACTGGTCGCCGCTGTGCGTTTTTGGGGTGTCCGAGGTGCGTAACTTGGCATCACCGGCGCACATAGACACCGGAACCCACAATAACGACCTGCCGAGGAACCCACCATGAAACGACTGATCAGCAGCTGTGTTCTTGCACTCAGCGGTACCGCTTTCTTGAGCTCCGGCGCCATGGCGGCCGACGCCGCCGCGTGCCAGAACGTGCGCATGGGCGTAGTGAACTGGACCGACGTGATCGCCACCAGCGCCATGACTCAAGTCCTGCTCGACGGCCTCGGCTACAAGACCAAACAAACCAGCGCCTCCCAGCAAATCATCTTCGCCGGCATCCGTGACCAGCGCCTGGACATGTTCCTGGGCTACTGGAACCCGCTGATGACCCAGACCATCACCCCATTCGTCGATGGCAATCAAGTCAAAGTCCTGGCCGCGCCAAGCCTGAAAGATGCACGTGCGACCCTGGCGGTACCGACTTACCTTGCCGACAAGGGCCTGAAAACCTTCGCCGACATCGCCAAGTTTGAAAAAGAGCTGGGCGGCAAGATCTACGGCATCGAGCCAGGTTCGGGCGCCAACACCCAAATCAAAGAGATGATCGCCAAGAACCAGTTTGGCCTGGGCAAGTTCCAGCTGGTCGAATCCAGTGAAGCCGGGATGCTTTCGGCGGTAACCCGTGCAGTGAAGCGCAACGAAGCCATCGTGTTCTTCGGCTGGGCGCCACACCCAATGAACGTCAATCAGAAGATGACCTACCTCACCGGCAGCGAAAACGCCCTCGGCCCGGATGAAGGCATGGCCACAGTCTGGACCGTTACCGCGCCGAACTACGCGGACCAATGCCCGAACGTCAGCCGCTTGCTCAGTAACCTGACCTTCACCGCCGCCGACGAGAGCCGGATGATGCAGCCGCTGCTCGATCACAAAGACGCGTTCGAATCAGCCACGCAATGGCTCAAGGATCACCCGCAAGACAAACAACGCTGGCTGGAAGGTGTGACCACCTTCGACGGCAAGCCCGCCGCTGAAAACCTGCAACTGACCAGTAAATAACCCTAACGAAATCAATCTGCGCAGCGCCAAACGGCTGCGCAGTGACCCACAACGCCTGAAGGAAACCGCCTCATGAACCACGACGTCATCATCACCTGCGCACTCACCGGTGCTGGCGACACGACCAGCAGAAGCCCACACGTGCCGGTCACCCCCAAACAAATCGCCGCTGCGGCGGTGGAAGCGGCGAAGGCCGGGGCCACCGTGGTGCACTGCCACGTTCGTGATCCTGAAACCGGCAAGTTCAGCCGCGATGTGGCGCTGTACCGCGAAGTGATGGAGCGCATTCGCGAGGCGGACGTTGACATCATCGTCAACCTCACCGCCGGCATGGGTGGCGACCTGGAAATCGGTGCCGGTGAAAACCCGATGGAGTTCGGCCCGAACACCGATCTGGTCGGCCCGCTGACTCGTCTGGCCCACGTTGAAGAACTGCTGCCGGAAATCTGCACCCTCGATTGCGGCACCCTGAATTTCGGCGACGGCGACACTATTTACGTCTCCACCCCGGCGCAACTGCGCGCTGGCGCCAAACGCATTCAAGAGCTGGGCGTGAAGGCAGAGCTGGAAATTTTCGACACCGGTCACCTGTGGTTCGCCAAACAGATGATCAAGGAAGGTTTGCTGGACGACCCGCTGTTTCAGCTGTGCCTGGGCATCCCATGGGGCGCACCGGCCGACACCACCACCATGAAAGCCATGGTCGACAACCTGCCGGCCAATGCGGTCTGGGCCGGGTTCGGCATCGGTCGCATGCAAATGCCGATGGCTGCTCAAGCGGTATTGCTCGGCGGCAACGTGCGAGTCGGCCTGGAAGACAACCTCTGGCTGGACAAAGGTGTGCTGGCGACTAACGGCCAGCTGGTTGAACGCGCTTCGGAAATCCTCAGCCGCCTCGGCGCCCGTGTTCTGACCCCAGCCGAAGGCCGGGCGAAGATGGGCCTGACCAAGCGCGGTTAACCCGGACTTAAACCTCACCTGTGGGAGCGGGCTTGCTCGCGAAGAGGCCGGTACATCCGCCATATGTTCTGTGACCGGAATACCGCCTTCGCGGGCAAGCCCGCTCCCACACTGGATCACCGAACTCTTTAGGAAGTCACCATGAGCTTTATCAGCGAAATCAAAACCTTCGCCGCGCTGGGCAGCGGTGTCATCGGCAGCGGTTGGGTGTCCCGCGCCCTCGCCCACGGCCTGGACGTAGTGGCCTGGGACCCGGCGCCCGGTGCCGAAGCGGCCCTGCGCAAACGTGTCGCCAACGCCTGGGGCGCACTGGAAAAGCAAGGTTTGGCACCCGGCGCTTCGCAAGATCGCCTGCGCTTTGTCGCGACCATCGAAGAGTGCGTAAAAGACGCCGACTTCATCCAGGAAAGCGCTCCGGAACGCCTGGAACTAAAACTTGAACTGCACAGCAAAATCAGCGCGGCGGCCAAGCCCAATGCACTGATCGGCTCCAGCACTTCAGGTCTGTTGCCGAGCGAGTTCTACGAGGGCTCGACCCACCCGGAACGCTGTGTGGTCGGTCACCCGTTCAACCCGGTTTATCTGCTGCCGTTGGTGGAAGTCGTCGGCGGTAAAAACACCGCGCCTGAAGCCGTACAAGCGGCGATGAAAGTTTACGAATCCCTCGGCATGCGCCCGCTGCATGTGCGCAAGGAAGTCCCAGGATTTATCGCCGACCGTCTGCTTGAAGCGCTGTGGCGTGAGGCGCTGCACCTGGTCAACGATGGCGTGGCAACCACCGGCGAAATCGATGATGCAATTCGTTTTGGCGCCGGTTTGCGCTGGTCGTTCATGGGCACGTTTTTGACCTACACCCTGGCCGGTGGCGACGCCGGTATGCGGCACTTCATGGCCCAGTTCGGCCCTGCATTGCAGCTGCCATGGACTTACCTGCCGGCACCGGAGTTGACCGACAAACTGATCGACGACGTGGTCGACGGCACCAGCGATCAGCTCGGCAAACACAGCATTTCGGCCCTGGAGCGCTATCGTGATGACTGCCTGCTGGCAGTGCTGGAGGCAGTGAAAACCACCAAAGAGAAACATGGGATGACCTTCAGCGAATAACCCCCCAGGCTTATGGGCCAGCAGGTCTGGCCCCATCGTCGGAACGCCGCCCGGAGCAAGCTCGCTCCCACAGTTGATTGTGGTGTGAACACTCTCGATGTCACCCAGCCGCCCCCCTGTGGGAGCGAGCTTGCTCGCGATAGCGTCAGTCCAGTCACCACCAATGTCGGAACCCACACCATGCCAACCCTCACCACCTACACCACCAAAATCATCCCCGACTGGGTCGACTACAACGGCCATCTGCGCGATGCGTTTTATCTATTGATCTTCAGCTACGCTACCGACGCGTTGATGGATCAATTGGGCATGGACAGCAACAACCGCGAAGCCAGCGGCAATTCGCTATTCACCCTCGAACTGCACCTCAATTACCTGCACGAAGTGAAACTCGGTGCCGAGGTTGAGGTACACACCCAGCTCATCGGCCACGACCGCAAACGCCTGCACCTCTATCACAGCCTGCACCTGGTCGGCGGAGAAAAAGAACTGGCGGGCAATGAGCAAATGCTGCTTCACGTCGATCTCGCCGGCCCGCGCTCTGCACCGTTCAGCGAGCCGGTACTGGAAAAACTGCTGGCCATCACTGCCCAGCAAGTCGACTTGCCAAAACCCGTCTACATCGGCCGGGTAATCGGTCTGCCACCGGAAAAATAACCCATAAAAAACAAGGAGCTCGCATGAACACCGCTGCCGCTTTTGCCGACTTCCGCAGCTATCCGCTGATCAGTGCTTTGACCGCCGTGCACGCCTTGGCGGACCGTGTTCAGGTGCAGTGGGCCGATGGCCGACTGAGCCCGTTTCACCATCAATGGTTGCGCGACAACTGCCCGTGCCCGGTCTGCGTCTACAGCGTGACCCGCGAACAGGTGCTGGAAATCGTCGACGTCGCCGAAGATCTCAAACCCTCCTCGTCCCGCATTGATGCCGACGGTTGCCTGTGCATCGATTGGCAGGACGGCCATAGCAGCCGCTTCGATCCCGGCTGGTTGCGGGCCCACGCCTATGACGACGAATCCCGTGCAGAACGTCGCGCCAGCAAGCCAAAAAGCCAGCTGTGGAACAGTGACCTGAAGCTGCCGGTGTTCGAGTATCAGGCCGTGATGGACGATAACAAGGCGCTGCTGCAATGGCTGTTGGCACTGCGTGATATCGGCCTTACCCAAGTGCGCGGCGTGCCCACGGAGCCTGGCTCGCTAACACAGATCGCCAAGCGGATTTCCTTCATCCGCGAGAGCAACTTCGGCGTGCTGTTCAACGTGCAATCCAAGGCTGATGCCGACAGCAACGCCTACACCGCTTTCAACTTGCCACTGCACAGCGACCTGCCGACCCGCGAGCTGCAACCGGGGCTGCAGTTTCTGCATTGTCTGGTCAATGAAGCGGACGGTGGCGAGAGCATTTTTGTCGATGGTTTCGCCATCGCCGAAGCCCTGCGCCAGGAAGATCCAGAAGCCTTTCGCAGCTTGTGCGACATCCCCGTGGAGTTTCGCAACAAGGACCGCCACAGCGATTATCGTTGCCTGGCGCCGATCATCGCTCTGGATGCGCTCGGCCAGGTCACGGAGATCCGCATGGCCAATTTCCTGCGCGGGCCGTTCGATGCGTCAGCGGAGCAGATGCCGAAGCTGTATCACGCTTATCGGCGCTTTATCGCCATGACCCGCGAAGCACGTTTCCGCCTGATGACCCGGCTCAACCCCGGCGAGATGTGGTGCTTCGATAACCGCCGCACCCTCCACGCCCGCAACGCCTTCGACCCCGCCACCGGTGCCCGGCATTTCCAGGGCTGCTACATCGACCGTGATGAATTGTTGTCGCGGATATTGGTGTTGCAGCGCTAGTCAGTTACACCGCATCAATTTCTTCGCGGGCAAGCCCGCTCCCACAGGTTATACACTGTCCTTGTGGGAGCGGGCTTGCTCGCGATTGCGTCCAGCCAGACAACACACATCGACCTGATTCCCACCCAATCCCCAGACAAAAAAAAGCCCCGATCAAGCCGTGACAAGATCGAGGCAGAGGTGTGTTTCTGAGGAGCTTTGCGCGGAGGGTGACCAAACCGTTCGACACGTCAGCTGAGGCTCAGTGTGCCCAGTCATCTGCCCTGCGAGTTAGCCGAAAACGACCTGTTCATAGGTATTGCGGCCATTACGACAAATCGCCCTTGCCGACGCCCCCGAGTGCCTACCAGAATCGAGCCACGACCACGTTCCCTGAATAAGGATAAGCGTCATGATGCACGCAGATTTGATTGACCAGGATGACCTGCTGGGCCAGCTCAAGGCTCTTGGATTTGAAGTCCCGAGTGGCGCCACTGCTGAGCAGGCCTGCGAGTGCGCGGTACGCGGTTTGAACGATGTGCGGGCCTCGACCCTGAGAACCATGGTCAAGCAGATGTACACCAGCAGCGCGACGATTTTGCCCGCCGTGCGTCAGGCGATAGACAAGCAACTGCTGCCGGCATTGGCGCAATACCAGCAAAGCCGTAGCGCCTGATAAATCGCATCGCGAGCAAGTCGAATCGTCGCACCGTCGCACCGTCGCTCCCACATTAGTTCTGCGCTGATCACACCATCGTGGGTTGACGCAGATCAAGTGTGGGAAGGGCCGGGCGACGTTCGCTTGCTCGCGATGAACACGACTCGGTTTAGAGCCTCACACTGGCAAACGTCGACTCATTCCTTGCCTGGCTCAACGCCGACAGCGGTCCAGACAACGGGGCCAGTACCAGCGCCTGCGGAATCGGCATCATCGCCACCTGTTGCGCAGTGTTGGAACCGACGCGCTCATCGCGTGGTGGAATGCCGAAGTATTCGCGGTAGCACTTGGAGAAGTGTGGTGTGGAGACGAAGCCACAGACCGAGGCCACTTCGATGATCGACATCGGCGTTTGCTTGAGCAATTGCCGGGCACGGATCAAGCGCAGTTTCAGGTAGTAGCGCGACGGCGAACAGTGCAGGTATTTCTGGAACAGACGCTCCAGCTGACGCCGCGATACGGTGACGTACACCGCCAGTTCGTCGAGGTCGATCGGCTCTTCCAGGTTGGCTTCCATCAGCGCGACGATTTCCTGCAACTTCGGCTGGTTGGTGCCGAGCATGTGCTTGAGCGGCACGCGCTGGTGATCCTGTTCGTTACGAATACGCTCGTAGACGAACATCTCGGAGATCGCTGCCGACAGCTCACGGCCGTGGTCGCGGCTGATCAGGTGCAGCATCATGTCCAGCGGCGCGGTGCCGCCGGAGCTGGTGAAACGGTTGCGATCGAGGGTGAACAAACGAGTGCTCATGGCGACACGCGGGAAAGCTTCCTGCATCGACGCCAGGCATTCCCAGTGCACGCTGCAATCAAAGCCGTCCAGCAGGCCAGCGCAAGCCAGAGCCCAGCTGCCGGTGCAGACCGCACCGAGGCGACGGGACTGACGCGCCTGGCTTTGCAGCCACGACACGTGTTCACGGGTGACAGTGCGTTGAATGCCAACACCGCCGCAAACGATGACAGTGTCCATCACGGGCGCTTTGTGCATCGAGGCGTCAGGAGTGATCTGCAGACCATCGCTGGCCCAGACCTGGCCGCCGTCGGCGGTGAGGGTCGTCCAGCGATACAGCTCGCGACCGGACAATTGGTTGGCCATGCGCAGGGGTTCTACTGCGGAGGCCAGAGAAATAAGCGTGAAATTGTCCAGCAGCAAAAAGCCGATGGATTGAGGCGCACGGTTCTGGGGTTGAGCTCCAGAGTTGAACGACGTCATCGCGGTATCTCCTCACACAAAGCGGGTGATGGCCTCAGGCGGAGGCTCTTGTTATGGCCATCGTTCTCGTGGGGGAGACGGGCTTTGTTATGACAGAGCAATTGCCATGCCTAAAGTTGAATGCGCATTCAATAACTCCTGAAAACGACGTCGCGATGCGTCTATACAGCCCGCGCGTGGAATGAGGATTAATGGCGAATGAGTGGTGTGCAGGTGCCCTGGCCCGGTGGCTTTGAGCAAATCGGTAGCACTTGTGGGAACAGTGCCGATAAGCGGTAGGAAAGAGTGTCACCGCAAGCACGGGTGACCAACGGTCAGGGCCAAAATCGAGCCCTGACCTGAGGGTGTTTCTCTTATCTGTAAACGACGCGCCAAAAGGTGGCGCTTATTCGAATCAGTGTTCACTTAACGCGCAGTTTTGACTGGCCCGGCCTCTTCGCGAGCAAGCCCGCTCCCACATTAGATTTGCTGTGTGCAAAGAATTTTCGAACAGCCCGATTTAGTGTGGGAGCGGGCTTGCTCGCGATGAGGCCAACTCGGTTCTCAACACTCCACCGCACTAACAGCCAACCCGCCGCGCGACGTCTCTTTATATTTGTCGTGCATGTCGGCGCCGGTATCACGCATGGTGCGGATTACCCGATCCAGCGAGATAAAGTGCTGACCATCCCCACGCAAGGCCATCTGTGCGGCGTTGATGGCTTTCACCGCTGCAATCGCATTGCGCTCGATACACGGCACCTGCACCAGACCGCCGACCGGATCGCAGGTCAGGCCAAGGTTATGTTCCAGACCGATCTCCGCAGCGTTGCACAGTTGCTCCGGTGTCGCGCCGAGAATTTCCGCCAGCCCGGCCGCGGCCATGGCGCACGCCGAACCGACCTCGCCCTGGCAGCCGACTTCGGCACCGGAAATCGAGGCGTTCTTTTTACACAGAATCCCCACCGCCGCCGCACTCATGAAATAGTCGACGACATTGGCATCGGTCACCACTTCGCTGAATTTCATAAAGTAGTGCAGCACCGCCGGGATGATCCCCGCCGCGCCATTGGTCGGTGCCGTCACCATGCGCCCGCCGGCGGCGTTTTCTTCGTTGACCGCCAAGGCGAACAGGTTGACCCACTCCATTGCGCTCAGGGTCGAGCCAATCACGTTGGGCTTGTTCAGTTCCTGCAGACTGCGATGCAGTTTGGCTGCGCGGCGGCGAACGTTTAGACCACCGGGCAGGATGCCTTCGTGCTTGAGGCCTTGCTCGACGCAGTCCTGCATGGCGCGCCAGAGCTTCATCAAACCACTGCGAATTTCTTCTTCGGAGCGCCAGACCTTCTCGTTCGCCATCATCAGTTCAGCAACGCGCAAGTTGTGCTTCTGGCAGAGGCTGAGCAGTTCGACCGCACTGGAGAAGTCGTAAGGCAGCACCGTGCTGTCAAGATCCGCCACACCGCTGCTGGCTTGTGCTTCATCGACGACAAAACCGCCGCCGATTGAATAGTAGGTATCGCGACGCAGCTCGCCGTTTTCGCCTTCGGCCACCAAGGTCATGGCGTTGGGATGGAACGGCAGATTCTCATCGATCAGGCGCATGTCCCGTGCCCAGAAGAACGGGATCGGTAAACGGCTGTCGAGCAGCAAGGTGTTGGTTTCACGCAGGGTTTCGATCCGCACGCCAATCTGCGACGGGTCGATAGCGTCCGGCCATTCGCCCATCAGGCCCATGATCACTGCATTGTCGCTGCCGTGACCGATGCCGGTGGCCGAGAGCGAACCGTAAAGCTGAACTTCGACTCGCCGCACCTGTTCCAGCACACCGTGTTCACGCAAACCCTGAACGAACAGCGCGGCTGCGCGCATCGGTCCGACGGTATGAGAACTCGAAGGCCCGATACCAATCTTGAACAGGTCAAACACACTGATAGCCATTACCGCGAACCTCCTGATAAGCACACTCCAGGCGCCAAAGCGCCCGGTGACGGAGCTGCTACGCTCAAACCGCAATCCGCCGAGACCGCGGCATCATCAGGCTTTTGCGGTCCGGCACGGCGTCTCACACCGACTCACTCATGCCCACCAACGTCGCAACCGACCGACAGCAGGTTTCGGCCGTTTTTTGCGGTGCAGTTGGGCAAAAAGTGCAGTTGCAGGGCTGAAAAAATCTGTAAGCGACGTCACCGACACTGGATGCGACTCCCCCTGTACTGGATACGACGCACCCTGTAGGCGTTTGATTTTTGCTGTTACATGATCAGTCTCGACTCGATTGCAAGGCGCCGTGGTAGAGCTGTTCCCAAAACGCCATCCAACCGCAACACATTAAGCGCGGTCGTCCAGTCGGAACACCGCCAAAAAAAACACCAAGGAGTCCACCCTATGAAAGGTTCCCAGTCGTTGTTGTTGGCCGCCATGCTGAGTCTGCCTGTTCTGGCTCACGCCGCAGAACCGGCTCAATGCAGCACCGTCAACTTCTCCGATGTCGGCTGGACCGACATCACGGTCACCACCGCCACCACCAGCGTCGTCCTTGACGCGTTGGGCTACAAAACCAAGACCACGATGATTTCCGTGCCGGTGACCTACAAGTCGCTGGCCGATGGCAAGAACATGGACGTGTTCCTCGGCAACTGGATGCCGACCATGGAGAACGACATCAAGGCCTACCGCGATGCCGGCACTGTAGACACCGTGCGCACCAACCTCAAAGGCGCCAAGTACACCCTGGCCGTGCCACAAGCGCTTTACGACAAAGGGCTGCATGACTTCGCTGACATTCCCAAGTTCAAGAAAGAACTGGACGGCAAGATCTACGGCATCGAACCGGGTAACGACGGCAACCGCCTGATCCAGAGTATGATCGACAAGAACGCCTTCGGCCTCAAAGACGCAGGCTTCAAAGTGGTCGAGTCCAGCGAAGCCGGCATGCTCTCGCAAGTCGACCGCGCCCAGAAGCGCAATACCGCCGTGGTGTTCCTGGGCTGGGCACCACACCCGATGAACAAGCGCTTCAAGATTGAGTACCTCACCGGTGGCGACGACTATTTCGGCCCGGATTTCGGTGCCGCGACGGTCCTGACCAACACCCGCAAGGGCTACGCCCAGGAATGCAGCAACGTCGGTCAGTTGCTGAAGAATCTGGAGTTCACTGTCGACATGGAAAGCTCACTGATGGGCAACGTCCTGGACGACAAGATGAAGCCTGACGCAGCCGCCAAGGCTTGGCTGAAAAAGAATCCACAGGTGCTCGATACCTGGCTCGCTGGCGTGACCACCATTGACGGTAAACCAGGCCTGGAGGCCGTTAAAGCCAAACTCGCGCAGTAATCGTTGATGCCGGGCGGGCTCGCCCGCCCGGGCTGTTTTTTTCCTTGCATGCGGGACGTTCACTACCATGCTGACTGATCACAAAATCCCCCTAGGCCAGTACATCGCTGCCTTCGTTGAATGGTTGACGCAAAACGGCGCCAGCACTTTCGATGCGATTGCCACGACACTGGAAACGATGATCCACGGCGTGACGTTTGCGCTGACCTGGTTCAATCCGCTGGCATTGATCGGCCTGATCGCGCTGCTGGCTCATTTCATTCAACGCAAATGGGGCCTGACGGCCTTTGTCGTACTGTCCTTCCTGTTGATCCTGAACCTGGGGTATTGGCAGGAAACCATGGAAACCCTGGCTCAGGTGCTGTTCGCCACCCTGGTCTGCGTGGTCATTGGCGTGCCGCTGGGCATCGTCGCTGCGCACAAGCCGATGTTCTATACTTTAATGCGTCCAGTACTCGATCTGATGCAGACCGTACCGACGTTCGTTTACCTCATTCCTACCCTGACCCTGTTCGGGCTGGGTGTGGTCCCTGGCTTGATTTCCACGGTGGTGTTCGCGATTGCCGCGCCCATCCGTCTGACTTACCTGGGTATCCGCGATGTACCGCAAGAGTTGATGGACGCAGGCAAGGCCTTTGGCTGCTCGCGTCGTCAGTTGCTCTCGCGCATTGAACTGCCCCACGCCATGCCGAGCATTGCAGCCGGCATCACCCAGTGCATCATGCTCTCACTGTCGATGGTGGTGATTGCGGCACTGGTAGGTGCTGATGGCTTGGGTAAACCCGTGGTCAACGCACTGAACACTGCCGATATCGCCCTAGGCTTCGAAGCCGGCCTGGCGATCGTATTGCTGGCGATCATGCTCGACCGTATCTGCAAACAACCCGACGCTAAAGTAGGGGGTGACGCATGAGCATAATCCGCTTCGACAAGGTAGATGTTGTCTTCTCCAAAGATCCGCGTGAGGCACTGAGACTTCTGGACCAGGGCCTGACGCGTGACCAGATCCTGAAACAGACCGGGCAAATCGTCGGTGTTGAAAAGGCCAGTCTGGACATCGAAAAAGGCGAAATCTGCGTACTGATGGGCCTCTCCGGCTCCGGCAAATCCAGTCTGTTGCGCTGCATCAACGGCTTGAACACTGTCAGCCGCGGGCAGTTGTTCGTCGAGCATGAAGGCAGGCAAATCGACATCGCCTCCTGCACCCCGGCGGAACTCAAGATGATGCGCACCAAGCGCATCGCCATGGTGTTCCAGAAGTTCGCTCTGATGCCTTGGCTGACCGTTCGCGAGAACATCAGCTTCGGCCTCGAGATGCAGGGTCGTCCGGAAAAGGAACGGAACAAACTGGTCGACGAAAAAATCGAACTGGTGGGCCTGACCCAATGGCGCAACAAGAAGCCCGATGAACTCTCCGGCGGCATGCAACAACGTGTGGGCCTGGCCCGCGCCCTGGCGATGGACGCCGACATTCTGCTGATGGACGAACCCTTCTCGGCTCTCGATCCACTGATCCGCCAAGGCCTGCAAGACGAACTGCTGGAGCTGCAACGCAAGCTGCACAAGACCATCGTGTTCGTGAGCCACGACCTCGATGAAGCCCTGAAGCTGGGCAGCCGTATCGCGATCATGAAAGACGGTCGGATCGTCCAGTACAGCAAGCCAGAGGAAATCGTGCTGAACCCGGCCGATGACTATGTCCGCACGTTCGTTGCCCATACCAACCCACTCAATGTCCTGTGCGGTCGCAGCTTGATGCGCACGCTGGACAACTGCAAACGCATCAACGGTTCGGTATGCCTCGATCCAGGCGGTGACTCCTGGCTCGATCTGGCCGAAGGCAACACCATCAAGGGCGCACGCCAGAACGGCGCCAGCCTTGATCTGCAGAACTGGATGCCTGGCCAGGCGGTGGAAGGACTGGGACGTCGACCAACCCTGGTGGACTTCAACATCGGCATGCGCGATGCGCTGCAGATCCGCTACCAGACCGGTAACAAGCTTGTGCTGCATGACAACCACAAGGTGGTCGGCATACTCGGCGACAGCGAGCTCTACCATGCGCTGTTAGGGAAGAATCTGGGGTAAAGGCAGCAGACACAAAAACGCCGCGAGAGGATCGCGGCGTTTTTGTTTATAGGGATAGCGGGTCAAGCAGCGCTACGGCTTATGCCCCCTTCGCGAGCAAGCCCGCTCCCACAGTGGATTGGTGTTGTGACACAGACTGTGATCACACCACAGATCAAATGTGGGAGCGGGCTTGCTCGCGAAGAAGACTACGCGGTGCTTCAGAATGAAACACCGCACTCACACTTCAAACCTTAGCTATACACCCGGCCCAGGAGCTGCCGATGGCTTTCAAACTGATCGAGCACGTCACGGGTGATCTGCTCTGGCGTGAAGCCCATCAGGTCATAGTCCTGACTGCCGTTGTGCAGATACACCTCGGCGCGGTAGTAACGCTGACGCTCCTCATCGGACTGAGCCGATTCGGTCGGCGTAGCAAGATAACCGTCCAGGCTCACTTCGTAGACAAAAGGGTTGCCCTCTTCCATCTCGAGCCGCACGCCCATGCAACGCTTGGCCTTGCCCAACAACGTTTGCACGTTCAGACCCTGAGCACGCAGTTGAGCAGCGGCATCTTCCAACGCCGGGCTGACTTGCTTGTCCATGAAGCGCTGAACAATCGATTGGCTCGGTTGCAGGTCCAACTGAGTCAAACGCTCGCTGAATCCACGGCGACCACGAGCCGCCAGTTCCGCTTGCTCCTGTTCAATCTGCATGTCCTGGCGCATGGCCTTGTGCAAGCCGAACATGAACAGCACCAGCACCACCGAGAACGGCAGCCCCGCCAGCACCACCATGGTTTGCATGGCTTCGAAGTTACCCGCGAACAACAGACCGATGGTCACCAGCGTAATCACCACCGACCAGAAGATTCGCAGCCAGTGCGGCGCGTCTTCGTCGACATTGCCGCCCTTGCAGGACAGGTTGGCCATCATCACCGCGCCGGAATCCGCCGGGGTCAGGAACAGCACGAAACCGACAAAGATCGACACACCGATCACGATCTTCGACGCAGGGTAATGTTCAAGCAGTTGATAGATCGCCATGGACGGTTGCTCCAGGGCTGTTTTCCCCAGCTCCACCGCGCCATGGTTCATCACCAGGTCCATCGCCGAGTTACCGAAAATCGACAGCCAGGCCAGGGTGAACCCCAGTGGAATCAGCAGCACACCGGCCACCAGCTCACGCACCGTGCGACCACGGGAAATACGCGCGATGAACATGCCTACGAATGGCGCCCAGGAAATCCACCAGGCCCAGTAGAACAGCGTCCACAGGCCCAACCAGCGGTCGGATTTCTCGTTGTCGCCTTCGTACACATAAAGGTCAAAGGTCTTCAGCACCACGCCGTTCAGGTAGTCGCCAATGTTCTGCACGAAGCCGTTGAGCAAGTGCAGAGTCGGGCCGAACAGCAGCACGAAAATCAGCAAACCGCTAAACAGCACGATGTTCAGGTTGGACAGACGACGGATGCCGTTTTCCACACCGGACACTGCAGCGATGGTCGCCACGGTGCTCATCACCAGAATCACGATCAGCAGGTTGGTGTTGCTGTGGGTCATGCCGAACAGGTTTTCCAGCCCGGACGACACTTGCATCGAGCCTATTCCAAGGTTGGTCACCAGACCCAGCAGGGTCACGAACATGCCAAAACCGTCCACCGCATGGCCGGCCGCGCCTTTGACCCAACGCTCACCCACCAGCGGGTACAGCGCCGAACGCAGCGCCAGCGGCTGGTTATGGCGGTAAGCAAAGTACGCCACGGCCAGACCGACCAGTGCGTAGATCGCCCAGCCATGCAGGCCCCAGTGCAGGAACGTCAGCTGCAACGCCTGACGCGCCGCGAGGTTGCTGCCCGGTACGCCTTCCGGCGGGTTGAAGTAATGGTCCAGCGGCTCGGACGCGCCGAAGTACAACAGCGAAATGCCGATACCCGACGAGAACAACATGCCAGCCCAGGCGCCATAGCTGAAGTCCGGGGTATCGTCCTTGCTGCCCAGTTTGAGCTTGCCGTAGGACGAGAACGCCAGGCCCACCACAAACACCAGGTAGGCGGCGATCACCACCATGTAATACCAGCCGAAGCTGCGCGACAACCAGGCCTGGGCAACCCCAAGCATTCTCCCGGCTTCTTGCGGCGCGGCGATGAGAATGACAGTCAGCAGAAGGATCAGCGCGGTAGAGGTGTAGAACACCCAACCGTTGACCGTCACCTTTTCGGGTGGGGTCTTTATAAGAGAGGCAGAACTCATTGCACAGATGCTCCAGGCAGTGCGAGAGAAGGACACAAGGCAGCGCGTTACCCGACCAATCGGTTAGTTGGCAGCCGACCAGCGAGTGATATAAAGACACCCCGAAAAAAGCCCGAAACCACAGGGACTGCGTTGAAAACCAGCGAAGGCCTTGTACGAAAGATTGCTTGGGCATATGGCCTCAAGCGCTCAACACGTCCGTCTTCGCCGATTCCCACCGTGTCCCGCGTGAGTTTCGAGCTTTTTCAGATGTCACTTTTTCGCCATTTACACGTAGGAAAAAGCTGTAAGCAGCGACGAATTGTCGCAGATCTTATTCTTTGTTGATTGAACGTTCAATCAAAACAAAATAGACTGGCCTTCACGCCGGTAGTCGCTTGTCGACGACTGGCAGGCCTAAGGAGATGTGCAAGATGCCCAAGGTCGGTATGCAACCCATCCGCCGCCAGCAGTTGATCGAAGCCACCTTGCTGGCAGTCGATCAGGTCGGAATGGGGGACGCCAGCATTGCGCTGATCGCCCGTTTGGCCGGTGTCTCGAATGGCATCATCAGTCACTACTTTCAGGACAAGAATGGCCTGATCGCCGCCACGATGCGGTACCTGATGAACGTCCTCAGCGAGAACGTCACCGCGCGCCGCCAGGCGCTGGAAGATAACTGCCCACGGGCTCATCTTCAGGTGATTATCGAAGGCAACTTCGACGCCAGCCAAGTCAATGGCCCGGCAATGAAAACCTGGCTGGCCTTCTGGGCCACCAGCATGCATCACCCGTCTTTGCACAGGTTGCAGCGGATCAACGATCACCGTCTGTATTCCAACCTGTGCTGCCAGTTCCGCCGCGTGCTTTCGCTTGATGATGCACGCAGCGCAGCACGCGGCCTGGCAGCCCTGATCGACGGTTTGTGGTTGCGCGGCGCGCTATCGGGAGACGCTTTCGACACCGGGCAGGCGCAACAGATCGCTTACGAATACATGGATTTCCAACTGGCTAAGCAGGAACGCTAGAGCACACAGAACCGCTCGGCCCCTGAACTGCCACTGAACCTGCGCCACCAAGCGTTACGGCACACCCAGTGGTTAACGCCAACCACAATGCACTTGCGAGGACACTATGGCCCGTTTCGAACTGCAAAAGCTCTACATTGACGGCGGCTACTCTGACGCCAGCGGCGACGCAACCTTCGACTCCATCAACCCGGCTACCGGTGAAGTCCTCGCACAAGTGCAACGCGCGACTTTCGATGACGTCGAGCGCGCAGTTGTCGCCGCCGAGAAAGGCCAGAAAGTCTGGGCCGCAATGACTGCCATGGAGCGTTCGCGGATCCTGCGCCGTGCCGTGGACATCCTGCGCGAGCGCAACGATGAACTGGCCTATCTGGAAACCCTGGACACCGGCAAGGCCTACTCCGAAACCCGTTACGTCGACATCGTTACCGGCGCTGATGTGCTGGAGTACTACGCAGGTCTGGTCCCGGCCATCGAAGGCGAACAGATTCCGCTGCGCACCACCTCTTTCGTCTACACCCGTCGCGAGCCTTTGGGCGTTGTGGCCGGTATCGGCGCATGGAACTACCCGATCCAGATCGCGCTATGGAAGTCCGCTCCAGCCCTGGCGGCCGGTAACGCGATGATCTTCAAGCCAAGCGAAGTCACCTCCCTGACCACCCTGAAACTGGCCGAGATCTACACCGAAGCCGGTCTGCCGGATGGCGTGTTCAACGTGCTGACCGGCAGCGGTCGTGAAGTCGGCACCTGGCTGACCGAACACCCACGCATCGAAAAAATCTCCTTCACCGGCGGCACCGACACCGGCAAGAAGGTCATGGCCAGCGCTTCTGGCTCGTCCTTGAAAGACGTGACCATGGAACTGGGCGGCAAATCCCCGCTGATTATTTTCGATGACGCTGACCTGGATCGCGCTGCCGACACCGCGATGATGGCCAACTTCTACAGCTCCGGTCAGGTCTGCACCAACGGCACTCGCGTGTTCGTTCCGAGCCACCTGAAAGCCGCTTTCGAAGCCAAGATTGTTGAACGCGTCGCCCGCATCCGCGTCGGCAATCCGGAAGACGAAAACACCAACTTCGGCCCGCTGGTCAGCTTCGCCCACATGGAAAGCGTGCTCGGCTACATCGCCAAAGGCAAAGCAGAAGGCGCCCGCGTTCTGTGCGGCGGCGAACGTCTGACTGAAGAACGCTTCGCCCAAGGCGCATTCGTGGCACCGACCGTGTTCACTGACTGCACCGACGACATGACCATCGTTCGTGAAGAAATCTTTGGCCCGGTGATGAGCATCCTCACCTACGAAACCGAAGAAGAAGTGATCCGTCGCGCTAACGACACCGAGTTCGGCCTGGCTGCCGGTGTGGTCACTAAGGACCTGAACCGCGCTCACCGCGTGATTCATCAACTGGAAGCCGGTATCTGCTGGATCAACGCCTGGGGCGAGTCCGACGCCAAGATGCCGGTGGGCGGCTACAAGCAGTCGGGCGTGGGCCGCGAAAACGGCATCAGCTCGTTGAACAACTTCACACGCATCAAATCGGTACAGGTCGAACTGGGCGATTACGTCTCGGTGTTCTAAGGCGACATTCGCTTCGCCTGCGAGGCCGCCTTCGCGAGCAGGCTCGCTCCCACATTGGAATGAAGTCTCCTGTGGGAGCGAGCCTGCTCGCGAACGAGTGCGCAGCACTCGCCATGGCCTGATCTGACCAACATCAAAGAGGGTGCATTCAATGTCCCAAGAATTCGACTACATCATCATCGGTGCCGGTTCTGCCGGTAACACCCTGGCGACCCGTCTGACTGAAGACCCGGGCGTCACCGTGCTGCTGCTCGAAGCAGGCGGCCCGGACTACCGCCTGGATTTCCGCACGCAAATGCCAGCCGCTTTGGCATTCCCGCTGCAAGGCCGTCGCTACAACTGGGCTTACGAAACCGATCCAGAGCCACACATGGACGGTCGCCGGATGGAATGCGGTCGCGGCAAAGGCCTCGGCGGTTCCTCACTGATCAACGGCATGTGCTACATCCGCGGCAACGCCATGGACTACGACGGCTGGGCGAAAAACCCGGGGCTCGAAGACTGGACTTACCTGGATTGCCTGCCGTACTTCCGCAAAGCGGAAACCCGTGACATCGGCCCGAACGACTACCACGGTGGCGAAGGCCCGGTCAGCGTGACCACGCCAAAAGCCGGCAACAACCCGCTGTTCCACGCGATGGTTGAAGCAGGCGTGCAGGCCGGTTACCCGCGCACCGAAGACCTGAACGGCTACCAGCAGGAAGGTTTCGGTCCGATGGACCGTACCGTGACGCCTAACGGCCGTCGCGCCAGCACCGCTCGCGGCTACCTGGACACCGCCAAGAAGCGCTCGACCCTGACCATCATCACTCACGCGCTGACCGACAAGATCCTGTTCGAAGGCAAACGTGCGGTCGGTGTACGTTATCTGGTCGGCGCTGCCGAAGAGCGCGTTGAAGTCAAAGCGCGCAAGGAAGTGCTGCTGTGCTCCGGCGCCATTGCTTCGCCGCAGATCCTGCAACGCTCCGGCGTCGGCCCGGCCAAACTGCTGAAGAGCCTGGACATCCCGGTGGTCCACGACCTGCCGGGCGTCGGTGAAAACCTGCAAGACCACCTGGAGCTCTACCTGCAGTACGCGTGCACCCAGCCGGTCTCGCTGTACCCGTCGCTGCTGATGCGCAACCAGCCGGCCATCGGTGCCGAGTGGTTGTTCAATGGCACCGGCATCGGCTCCAGCAACCAATTCGAGGCCGGTGGTTTCATCCGCACCCGTCCGGATTTCGAATGGCCGAACATTCAGTACCACTTCCTGCCGGTCGCGATTAACTACAACGGCAGTAACGGTGTGAAAGAGCACGGTTTCCAGGCACACATGGGTTCCATGCGTTCGCCAAGCCGCGGCCGTATTCAAGTGAAGTCCAAGGACCCGCGCGAATACCCGAGCATCCTCTTCAACTACATGGCCACCGAGCAGGACTGGCAGGAATTCCGTGACGGCATCCGCCTGACCCGTGAAATCATGCAGCAGCCGGCACTGGACGCTTTCCGTGGTCGCGAAATCAGCCCGGGCATCGAAGTACAGACCGACGAGCAACTGGACACATTTATCCGCGAGCACGCCGAAACCGCATTCCACCCGTCCTGCTCGTGCAAGATGGGCACCGACGAAATGGCCGTGGTCGATGGCCAGGGTCGTGTGCATGGTCTGCAGAGTCTGCGTGTGATCGATGCTTCGATCATGCCGCTGATCACCACCGGCAACCTGAACGCGCCGACGATCATGATCGCCGAGAAAATCGCCGACAAGATCCGTGGCCGTAAACCGCTGCCACGCAGCACCGCGGCCTACTACGTCGCTGGCGAAAAACCGGTACGCGGCAAGCCGCTGCGGGACGTGAGCCGGACCGCGCAATAACCGATACACCGCGGCGCCTGCATCGCGAGCAAGTCGGATCGCCGCACCGCCGCTCCCACATTAGATTTGCGTCGGACCACAATGGAGTGGCCAATGCAGATCAAGTGTGGGAGCGGCGGTGCGGCGATCCGACTTGCTCGCGATGGCTTTCTATCAAACACCACATAATGTCCTGCCTCACACTGCGTAAACCTTTCCTACACCGCTCAACGCTTGATCCCACCCCCTGCGCAGGCCTAATCTAATGCCGCGCAAACGTTTCACCCCCGCCCCAATCGACAAGCCGCCACTAGACTGGCCACGAGGCTTTCTCATGTTTGATGTCGTATCTTCGAGCAAATGGCCCACCGGCTACCTGATCAATCCAAACGTTGAACCCCTCGATCCCAAATGGCTGAAGGAATTCAGCAAGATCCCGGCCGCTGCCGTCAGCGACTGCCTGGGTCGCAACGTTGGTGGTCTGGGTCTCAAAGCCTTCCACGGCAACGCCCCGATGCTCGGCAGCGCGCTGACCGTGCGCGTGCGCCCCGGCGACAACCTGATGATTCTCAAAGCCATGCAAATGGCCCGTCCCGGCGACGTGCTGGTGATCGACGGCAGCGCCGACCTGACCCGCGCCGTATTCGGCGGCATCATGCGCGCCATGGCCCTCAAGGCCGGGATCGTCGGCGTGGTGATCAACGGCGCCCTGCGCGACCTCGACGAATGGCAAACCGGTGAACTGCCGGCCTACGCCATCGGCGGCGTGCATCGCGGCCCGAGCACCGACGGTGGCGGCGAAATCAACGTGCCGATTTCCTGCGCCGGGATGCTCGTCGCACCGGGCGACCTGATGATCGGCGACGGTGACGGCGTAGTTGCAGCATCGCGCTCCGAACTGCCGGAACTGCTGATTCGCTGCCACGACCTGCTGGCCCGCGAAAAAGCCACACTTGCTGCTATCGAAGCGGGGACGCTGGACCCGGATCGGTTTGATGCGATTCTGCGGGCCAAGGGTTGCCCGGTCTGATTTGGCAAGGCTCAAAAACCACCCCTCACCCCAACCCTCCCGGAACGCCGGACCGCCCCAGAGGGGAGAGGGTGAAAGGGAGCCGATCTTCATGCCATTCAATCCTGAGTTCGACTCGATAATTCAGGTCGCAGTACACCTGAAAAAACCCTCGGTCAGTCCCCTCTCCCTTCTGGGGAGGGCTAGGGTGAGGGGTGGCTCTGACTGCCAATACTTATTCCAAGGAGGTTCTCCGAATGTTCGATTTCCACCCCCAGCTCAAGCAGCGCTTTGCTGCGTTGCGCACAGGCGCTGAATTCTTTTCGCTGCGCTATGTGCGCGAGTCGGGCCAGTACCTGTCGGTGCGCAAGAACGTCGCAGAGCCTCCCTATCTGGGCCGCGACGAAGGCGCGATGCTGACCGCACGAGTCAATGGCGTCGAAGCCTACGCCGCGACCAACGATCTGTCCCAAACCGGCCTGCAAGCGGCCCTCGAACGGGCCGAGCAGCAGGCCCGATTGATCGCCGCCCACGCCCTGCTCGACCTGCGCCAACAGCCAGTGTCCAGCGAGCGCGCCGATTACTTTTCACCGAATCTGGAACAACCCTTTCCGTCTCTGAGCGACTGCTACCAATTGCTCGGCGATGAATCCGCTGCTGTGCCGAAAGATGAACGGATAGTGAACTGGCAAGTGAGCATCGGCATCACCCATGTCGAGCAGATTTACCTCAACAGCGCCGGTGCCGAACTGCGTCAGGCGCAGCGTTTCGTTTACCCGAGCGTGGACGTCACCGCCTATGACGGCAACGACAGCCAGACCCGCAGCCTGGGCCGCGAGAACTTCGGCCAGCAAGGCGGCGCCGATGTGATCAGCCGCTGCGGGCTAGTAGGTGCCGGCCCCGCAGTGGCCGACCAGGCCCTGCAACTGCTGCTGGCGCCGAACACCCCGCAAGGCCCGCGCGACCTGCTGCTGATGCCCGACCAGATGATGCTGCAGATCCACGAGTCCATCGGCCACCCGCTGGAACTGGACCGGATTCTCGGCGACGAACGCAATTACGCCGGCACCAGCTTCGTCAAAGCCAGCGACTTCGGCAGCCTGCAATACGGCTCCAAACTGCTGAACGTGACCTTCGACCCGGACATCCCCGAACAGCTCGCCAGTTACGGTCATGACGACGACGGCACCGCCGCCAGCAAACAATTCCTGATTCGCGAAGGATTGCTGTTGCGCCCGTTGGGCGGTGCGCTGTCGCAATACCGTTCCGGCCTCGACGGCGTCGCCAACAGCCGCGCCTGCAGCTGGAACCGTCCGCCGATCGACCGCATGGCCAACTTGAACATCGAGCCGGGCGATCAGTCGCTTGAACAATTGATCGGCGGCATCGAGCACGGCGTGCTGATGTCGACCAACCGCTCCTGGTCCATCGACGATGCGCGCAACAAATTCCAGTTCGGCTGCGAATGGGGCCAGTTGATCGAAAACGGCGAACTCAAGGGCGTGGTGAAGAACCCCAACTACCGTGCCATTTCGGCGCAGTTCTGGCGCAACCTCAGCGCCGTCGGTGACGCCAGCACCTTCAAGGTCCTCGGCACGCCGAACTGCGGTAAAGGCGAACCGAATCAGGTGATCAGGGTCGGCCATGCGTCGCCGGCCTGCGTATTCAGCAATGTTGATGTGTTTGGAGGGGATGCCTGATGAGTACTGCCATGAGTCAGGTGCAACAATTCCAGGCACTGGTCGGTTGGCTGCGCAACAACCTGCGTGAGCCGGAACAGTTCACTCTCAGTTACGACGCCGAGTCCTCGGAATTCATTCGTTTCAACCATGCCAAAGTACGTCAGGCCGGGCATGTGCAGCAGGCCAGCCTGAGCTTCAAACTGATCAACGGCGGTCGCCATGCGAACCTCGGCATTACCCTCGCCGGCGATCCCGAAGTCGACCGTCAGCGCTTGGCCGACGGCCTGCAACAACTGCGCGAAACCCTGCCGTTGTTGCCACAGGACCCGTACCTGTTGCTCAACCACAATGGCTGGCAGAGCAAGAGTGTGCAGGATCATCCGCTACCGGACACGGCCCAGGTCGTGGAAGCCATCAGCCGCGCGGCTGAAGGACTCGATCTGGTCGGTTTCTATGCTGCTGGCCCCATCAGCCGTGGCTTCGCCAGTTCTGCTGGAGCGTTTGGCTGGCATCAGGCCAACAGCTTCAACTTTGACTTCAGCCTGTTCCACGCCAACGGCCAGGCAGTGAAAGCCAGCTATGCCGGGCATGACTGGAGCAGCGAGGGTTTTGCCAAGCGCTTCCAGCAGGCTCGCGAGCAGCTTGAGTTTTTGGGCCGACCACTGCGCACTCTGGCGCCGGGACAGTACCGCGCCTATCTCGCCCCGGCCGCCCTTGAAGAAATTATCGGCATGCTCTGCTGGGGCGGTTTTTCGGCCCAGTCGATCGCCAGCAAGAACAGTCCGCTGCAACGGCTGTACGCTGGCGATAGTCATTTCAGCCCACTGCTGTCCCTCGATGAAAAAGTGACGGGCTCGTTGAGCCCGGCGTTTTCTGGCGAGGGTTACCCGCGCAGTGATCTGACCTTGATCAACGCCGGCAAGGCCGATGCGCAACTGGTCAACTCGCGCAGCGCCGCCGAATACGGCCTCACTGCCAATGGCGCCAGTAGCGGTGAATCGCCGAGTGCCTTGAACATGGCAGCGGGTTCGCTGGTGCAAGAAGATATTCTCAAGCAACTGGGAACGGGCCTGTACATCAGCAACCTCTGGTACCTGAACTACTCAGACCTGCCGGCCGCACGCCTCACCGGCATGACCCGCTTCGCCACCTTCTGGGTGGAAAACGGCGAGATCCAGGCACCGGTCAGCACCATGCGTTTCGACGACAGCGTCTACAACCTGCTGGGTTCGCAGCTCGAAGCATTGACCCGCGAGCGGGATCTGATCTTGTCGGCCAGCACCTACAGCCAACGGCAAACCGCCTCGGCGCTGCTGCCGGGAGCGCTGGTCAGCCGACTCACCTTGACCCTGTAAAAGCATTCGCGGGCAAGCCCGCTCCCACAGGAACTGCGCCGCCCTTGTGGGAGCGGGCTTGCCCGCGAAGAAGCCACCTCGGATTACCTGACTCACACCCACAAGAGGTCCCATGCCCAACCGCCCGACTCTTGACGCAACAACTGCCCGCTGGGTGCCCTGGGTGGTGGCCATCGCGTTTTTCATGCAGTCCCTCGACGGGACGATCCTCAACACGGCGTTACCCGCCATGGCTCGGGACTTGGCGGAAGACCCGCTGCGCATGCAAGGCGTGGTCATCGCCTACATGCTCACTGTGGCGTTGCTGATTCCTGCCTCGGGCTGGATCGCCGACCGCTTCGGCACCAAAAAGATTTTCTTCGGGGCGATTTTCCTGTTCAGCGTCGGCTCGCTGCTCTGCGCGCTGTCCCACTCCTTGAGCATGCTGATCGGCGCCCGGGTGGTGCAGGGGCTCGGCGGCGCGCTGATGTTGCCGGTGGGCAGGCTGGTGGTGCTGCGGGCGTACCCGCGCTCGGACCTGGTGCGGATCATGGGCTTCATCACCATTCCCGGCCTGCTCGGCCCGCTGCTGGGCCCGACCATGGGCGGCTGGATGGTTCAGTACCTGACCTGGCACTGGATTTTCCTGATCAACCTGCCGGTCGGCCTGATCGGCTGCTACGCCGTCTGGCGCTTCATCCCCGACCTGCGCGGCAGCGAGCGTACGCGTTTCGACGGCTTCGGTTTTCTGCTGTTCGGCGCGGCGATGGTGCTGATCACCATCGCCATGGAAGGTCTCGGCGAACTGCACCTGCCGCATTTGCGGGTGATGTTGCTGCTGTTCGGCGGCATGGCCTGCCTCGCGGCGTATTGGCTGCGGGCCGGGCATATCGACAATCCATTGTTTGCGCCCTCGCTGTTCAAGACCCGGACCTTTGCGGTGGGCATCCTCGGCAACTTGTTCGCTCGTCTAGGCAGCGGTGCCCTGCCGTTTCTGGTGCCGTTGCTGCTGCAGATCGCCCTGGGTTTCTCGCCGTCCCAGGCCGGGATGAGCATGCTGCCGCTGGCGGCTGCGGCAATGATTGCCAAATCCATCGCCCGACCGCTGATCGAACGTCTGGGCTATCGCATCGTGCTCACCGGCAACACCTTGGCCCTGGGTTTGCTGTTGGCGAGCATGGGGCTGGTCAGCGAACAGACCCCTTACGGGTTGCTGCTGTTTCAACTGGCACTCCTCGGCGCAGTCAACTCGCTGCAGTTCACCGCGATGAACACCGTAACCCTGATCGACCTCGACGACGCCAGCGCCAGCAGCGGCAACAGCCTGCTGTCGGTGGTCGCGCAATTGTCCCTGAGCCTGGGCGTGGCCTGCGCCGGCGCTCTGCTCGGCGGCTTTACGGCAGAGGTGGGCAACGACGGAGTGAACACGGTCTTGGGCGCGTTTCAGCTGACCTTCGTGACCGTCGGTATCATGGCGATGCTCGCTGCGGCGATCTTTTTGCAGCTGTCGCCCAAGGACGGCCGGCGGATTCGTCACCCGCAAGAGCACATTGAGCCCTGATTTCTGACAAAAGGTGCAGCACTTGGCTACTTTTCGTCCAGAACTTGCGGGGTAAATGCTGGGGACTGGTACACTGCGCGACATTTTGTTTTGCAGGCCAGTCCCGTGACCACCATCGCCACCGCTTTTAATACTTTGCCGCTGTCCGCCGCCATGCTGGCTAACCTCGACTCCCTCGGTTATGCCCAGATGACGCCGATCCAGGCGCAAAGCTTGCCGGTGATCCTCAAGGGGATGGACCTGATCGCCCAGGCCAAGACCGGCAGCGGCAAGACCGCGGCCTTCGGTATCGGCCTGCTGAACCCGATCAATCCGCGCTTCTTCGGTTGCCAGGCACTGGTCATTTGCCCGACCCGTGAGCTGGCCGATCAGGTCGCCAAGGAAATCCGTCGCCTGGCCCGCGCCGAAGACAATATCAAGGTGCTGACCCTGTGTGGCGGCGTGTCGTTCGGTCCGCAGATCGGCTCGCTGGAACACGGCGCGCACATCATCGTCGGCACCCCGGGGCGCATCCAGCAGCACCTGCGCAAGGGTTCACTGGTGCTCCACGGCCTGAACACCCTGATCCTCGACGAAGCCGACCGCATGCTCGACATGGGTTTCTATGACTCCATCGAAGAAATCATCGCCCAGTCCCCGGAGCGTCGCCAGACCCTGCTGTTCTCCGCCACCTACCCGGTCGGCATCAAGCAACTGGCATCGAAGTTCATGCGCAACCCGCAGCAAGTGAAGGCCGAGGCGTTCCACGACGACACGCAGATCGAGCAGCGTTTCTACGAAATCTCGCCAGAAGAGCGCATGGACGCGGTGGTCAAAGTCCTCGCGCATTTCCGTCCACAGTCCACTGTAGCGTTCTGCTTCACCAAGCAGCAGGTGCAGGAAACTGTTGATCACCTGACCGCCAAAGGCATTTCCGCCGTCGGCCTGCATGGCGATCTGGAACAGCGTGATCGTGATCAGGTGCTGGCGATGTTCGCCAACCGCAGTACTTCGGTACTGGTCGCCACCGACGTCGCCGCTCGCGGTCTGGACATTGATGCACTGGACATGGTGGTCAACGTCGAACTGGCCCGCGACTCGGAAATTCACATTCACCGCGTCGGCCGTACCGGTCGTGCTGGTGAGAAAGGCATTGCGATCAGTCTGGTCGCGCCGTCCGAAGCCCATCGCGCTCAGGCCATCGAACAGCTGCAGAAATCGCCGCTGAGCTGGGATCAACTGGACAACCTGATCTCCCAGGGCGGCGCCCCGCTGCTGCCGGCCATGAGCACCCTGTGCATCGGTGCTGGCCGCAAAGACAAGGTTCGCCCAGGCGACATCCTCGGCGCGCTGACCGGCGATGCCGGTATTCCGGGTGCCCAGGTCGGCAAAATCGCGATCTTCGACTTCCAGGCCTATGTAGCCGTAGATCGCAGCATCGCCAAGCAGGCTGTGCAGCGTTTGAGCGAAGGCAAAATCAAAGGCCGCTCGTTGCGCGTACGGATTTTGTAAGGATCTTCAATCCAACGAAGATCCAGTGTGGGAGCGGCGGTGCGGCGTTCCGACTTGCTCGCGATAGCGGTCTGGCAGTCAGCATCAATGTTGAATGTTAGTCACTCATCGCGAGCAAGCCCGCTCCCACATTAGATTTGTGGCGGCAACATAGATGGAGTCTGACTGGCTCCGTTAGCAGATCTGAAATTTGTATGAGGACACCGTTTTGCGCTCTACCGAAGTCGTGATCATTGGCGCTGGCGCCGCAGGTTTGATGTGTGCACTGACCGCTGCCGGGCGTGGGCGCAAGGTGATGTTGATCGACCATGCGAACAAGGCTGGCAAGAAAATCCTGATGTCGGGCGGTGGGCGCTGCAATTTCACCAACATGTACACCGAACCGAACAATTTTCTCTCGCAGAACGAGCATTTTTGCAAATCCGCTCTCGCCCGCTACACCCAGTGGGATTTCATCGGGCTGGTGGCCAAGCACGGCGTGCCCTACCACGAGAAAAAACTCGGTCAATTGTTCTGCGATAACAAATCCAGCGACATCCTCAGCATGCTGCTCGAGGAGTGCGAACAGGTCGGCGTCAGCCTGCACCTGGACACCTCGATCCAGCAGATCGAAAAACTTGAAAGCGGCTACCTGCTGGAAACCACCCTGGGGCAGTTGACCTGCGAATCCCTGGTGATCGCCACCGGCGGCCTGTCGATTCCAACACTCGGTGCTACCGGTTTCGGTTATCAGGTGGCCAAACAATTTGGCCATGACCTGCTGCCCACCCGCGCCGGGCTGGTGCCGTTCACCATCACCGATCAGCTCAAAGAGCTGTGCGGCGAGCTGTCCGGCACATCGGTGGATTGCCTGGTGAGCTGCAACGATCAGAGCTTTCGCGAGAACATCCTGTTCACCCACCGCGGCCTCAGTGGCCCGGCCATTTTGCAGATTTCCTCGTATTGGAATTCGGGCGACACCGTGGAAATCAACCTGCTGCCCGATCACGACGTGCCAAGCTGGCTGCAACAGCAACAGGCCGAACGTCCCAACAGCGAACTGAAAACCCTGCTCGGTGAGCTTTTCACCAAGAAGATGGCCAACCTGTTGGCCGAACACTGGTTCGCTTCCAAGCCGATGAAGCAATACACCCACGCTGAATTGGCCGATATCGCCGAAAAACTGGCGAGCTGGAAACTGGTCCCGGCCGGCACCGAAGGCTATCGCACGGCAGAAGTGACCCTGGGTGGCGTCGACACCCGCGAGGTTTCGTCGAAGACCATGGAATCACTGAAAAGCCCGGGCCTGTATTTCATCGGCGAAGTGCTGGACGTCACCGGCCATCTGGGCGGTTTCAACTTCCAATGGGCCTGGGCTTCCGGCTACGCTGCTGCGCAGTACGCCTGACCCTCAGAAGTACACAAATCTAATGTGGGAGCGGGCTTGCTCGCGATGAGGCCATAACATTCAACATTGATGTTGACTGCCAGACTGCTATCGCGAGCAAGCCCGCTCCCACACTGGATCGGTGATGTTTTATGGATTGCATTCCAAATGCCAACCTCACCAAGGACGGAACAGATTTTGCTGTCAGATGTGATCGACGCCATTGCGTCGTCGTCATTACTGGCTCAATTTAGCTGCATTGCCCCGGAAGGCCCTCGCACTTCATGTCATCGACCTCGTTTCGTCAGTCTCTGCGTCGCCTCTGGGCGCTGGATAAATTCAGCTACAGCGTGCGGGTGTTCATCGCCCTGACCGGCAGCATGGCACTGTGTTGGTATCAGGATGAAATGGGGCTGCTGATCCCGTTATTCCTGGGAATTATCGCCAGCGCCCTGGCCGAGACCGACGACAGTTGGCAAGGTCGTCTGAATGCTTTGGCCGTGACTCTGGTCTGCTTCAGCGTCGCAGCACTTTCTGTCGAGCTGTTATTCCCCTACCCCCTAATCTTTGTAGCTGCCCTGGCGCTCGCCAGTTTCGGCCTGACCATGCTCGGTGCCTTGGGCGAGCGCTATGGGGCGATTGCGTCAGCAACACTGATTCTCTCGGTCTACACCATGATCGGCGTGGACCAGCGCGGCGGTGCGGTCACCGACTTTTGGCATGAGCCGGTGCTGCTGGTGGCCGGTGCCGCCTGGTATGGACTGCTATCGGTGGTGTGGCAGGCACTGTTTTCCAACCAGCCAGTGCAACAGAGCCTGGCCCGGTTGTTCCGGGAGCTGGGGTATTACCTGAAGCTGAAGTCGTCGCTGCTCGAGCCGATCCGGCAGATGGACGTCGAGGCGCGGCGTCTGGAACTGGCCCAGCAAAACGGCCGGGTCGTCGCAGCGCTCAACGCCGCCAAGGAAATCATCCTGCACCGGGTCGGCAACGGCCGGCCGGGCTCGAAAGTCAGCCGCTACCTGAAACTGTACTTCCTCGCTCAAGACATCCACGAACGCGCCAGCTCTTCCCATTACCCCTACAACGCGCTGGCCGAAGCCTTTTTCCACAGCGACGTGCTGTTCCGTTGTCAGCGCCTGCTACGCCAGCAAGGCAAGGCCTGCCGGGAGCTGGCGCAGACTATCCAGTTGCGCCAGCCGTTTGTGTATGACGCCAGCTTCGCCGAAGCACTGAGCGACTTGCACGCCTCTCTCGAACACCTGCGCATCCAGAGCAATCCGGCCTGGCGTGGCCTGCTGCGTTCTTTGCGCGCGTTAGCCGCGAACCTTGGCACCCTCGACCGGCTGATTAGCGATGCGAGTAACCCGGACACCCTGGCCGAAGCAACCGACAGCAGCCTGCTAGACCGTTCGCCGCGCAACCTCAAGGATGTCTGGACCCGCCTGCGCACCCAGCTGACACCGACGTCGCTGCTGTTCCGTCACGCCCTGCGTTTGCCCCTGGCCTTGAGCATCGGCTACGGCATGGTGCATTTGATTCACCCGTCCCAGGGTTACTGGATCATCCTCACCACACTGTTCGTCTGCCAGCCGAACTACGGCGCGACCCGGCGCAAGCTTGGCCAGCGGATCATCGGCACGGCGATCGGCTTGACCATGGCCTGGGCACTGTTCGATCTGTTCCCGAGCCCCTTGATCCAGTCGCTGTTCGCCATCGCTGCCGGGGTGGTGTTCTTTATCAACCGCACCACCCGTTACACCCTGGCCACCGCGGCGATCACCTTGATGGTGCTGTTCTGCTTCAACCAGGTTGGCGATGGTTATGGGCTATTCCTGCCACGACTGCTCGATACCTTGCTCGGCAGCTTGATTGCGGGCCTGGCGGTGTTCCTGTTCCTGCCGGACTGGCAAGGTCGACGCTTGAACAAAGTGCTGGCCAATACCCTGACCTGCAACAGCATCTATCTGCGGCAAATCATGCAGCAATACGCCGCCGGCAAAAGTGACGATCTGGCGTATCGCCTGGCCCGGCGCAATGCCCACAACGCCGATGCGGCGCTGTCGACCACCCTGGCCAACATGCTGATGGAGCCAGGGCATTTTCGGAAGGAAGCCGACGTCGGTTTCCGCTTCCTGGTGCTCTCCCACACCTTGCTCAGCTACCTCTCGGGCCTCGGTGCCCACCGTGAAACCCAGTTACCAAGCGAGGTGCGCGAGCATTTGATCGACGGCGCGGGGGTCAGACTGGCGGCGAGCATCGACGAAATCGCCCAGGGACTGGCGAGCAAATTGCCGATCGCGATTCAGAGCGATGAGGAGGAGGCGCTGGCCAATGAGCTGGAACAGATGCCCGATGAAATCGATGAAGGCCAACGGTTGGTACAAACCCAACTGGCACTGATCTGCCGCCAACTCGGCCCGTTGCGGACGTTGGCGGCGCATCTGATCAAGGATACGAGCGAGGATTAAGCAGGATCACAGATCCTTCCTACATCCCATGCTGCCTCAGCAACCGGTCATAACTCCCATCGGCCTTCATCGCCGCTATCTCCCGGTCGAAACCGGCGACGATCTGTTGATGCTCAGGGTTCTTCAGGCTGACCAGAATGTGCAGGCTGTTTTCGCTCAGTGGCTTGGGTAAAAACTCCACCGAGTTGCGCACTCGCGGTGACTCGCGGGCCAGGTAGTAACGCGCGACGTATTCATCCTCCAGGGTCAACTTCACGCGGTCGGCAGCCAGCATGCGTACCGCCATCGAGAAGTTGTGCACCGGCACTTTCTGCAAATCCGGATCGTCGTCGAACGCCGACGAATAGGCATAACCGCGCACCACGGCAATCGGATACTCATGCAGTTGCTGCAAATTGTCGTATTCGATCGGCACATCCTTACGCTTGATAAAGCGCACCCGGTTTAGCAGATACTCACCGGAAAATTGTCCGAATTGGGTCCGCGCTTCATTGAACCAGGCATTCACCAGCACGTCGTAACGCCCTTCGCCAACACCCTGCAAGGCTCTGGCCCAAGGCACTTGTTCGAACTCACTGGCATAGCCGGCCCGCGCCAGGGCAGTACTGACGATATCGGTGGCTAGTCCGCCATTGACCAACGTGGCGTCGGTAAAGGGTGGCCAGGCATCGGCGACCAAACGTAATTTTTCCGCATAAACGCTCTGACCCAGCAAGAGCAATCCAATCAAAGCAACGGCTCGATGCAATCGCGGCATGCTAAAACATCCTTAGCGGGCGGGTTGCCCAGCGTGTTTTTAGCCAAAACTCGTAAGCCAGTTTGCCGGTAAGCGGCCACAACTCCGGTCCTGACATTAGCTCATAAGAGCCTCTGCGAAGAGCCAGGAAGCAGATTACACAAAGAAGACAGTGCCGAGCAAAATGAATGATGGCAATTTGATTGCGTTCACATAAACGACCTTTGCCGCCAGCAGACATCCGTTTGAAGGGCGCTTAGTATCAAAGCCAGAGTTCTTACAGGATGAAGAGATGACAATCGATTGGGTCTGCAAACATCACAGCGATCTGGGCAAGGAGCAGTTGTACGCCATTTTGCAATTGCGCACAGAAGTCTTCGTTGTCGAACAGAAATGCGCCTATCAGGAAGTCGATGGCCAGGATCTGGAAGGCGACACCTGCCATCTGATGGCTTGGGACGGTGACCAGCTGGTGGCGTACTTGCGTTTGCTCGACCCGATTTCCCAAGGTGGTGATGTGGTCATAGGCCGGGTGGTGATCGCGCCAGAAGCACGAGGCAAAGGGCTTGGTCATGAACTGATGAGCCACGCCTTGAAGCAGGCTGAAAAGTATTGGCCTGAAATGCCAATTTATCTTTCGGCCCAGGCGCACTTGCAGGGTTATTACGGGCGGTATGGGTTTGTCGTGGTGGGTGAGGAATATCTTGAAGATGATATTCCGCATATCGGGATGCGTCGTGCTTGAGGTGTCCTTGAGTCTTGCGCCTGACTCAGGATACACCCCTCACCCCAGCCCTCTCCCCAAGGGGGAGAGGGAGCAGATCGGTGTTGCTTGCGAAACGTATGTTCGACTCAATCTTTAAGGTCGCAGTAACTCTAAAGAACATCGCCAATCAGTCCCCTCGCCCCTCTGGGGGAGAGGGCTAGGGTGAGGGGTGTTCTCAAGGCAAGCGAGAGCTCAGGGATACCCAAGCACCGCTTTGATCCGCCCCAGATTCTGCGTAATCCAGCCTTTATCGATCGCACCCCAACTGTGAATCTGATAACGCCCGGCATGGTTGCGAGCACCATCCTGTTGCTCAAACTCACAGATGATATCCAGATCCGCCAGCGCCGCGATGGTGTCCTGGGCCGTGCGTCGCGGCATGCCGGTGACTTCGGTGAGCGCCGGGACGCTGCTGGCCAGCTGACTGTCGATCAGATAAGCCACATACAGGCGGCGGTAAAAGCTGCTCTTGGTCTTGCTCACGTCCATTCACACACTCCTTGTTGGTAACCGCTATGGGGTCACAACAGTCTTGCCCTGCATGTCCCGGTACGTCAGGTAAATCCGCAGGTCGAATTCCAATTGGTGATAGCCCGGCAGCATGTGCTCGCAGAGCTGATAGAACGCCTTGTTGTGGTCGGACTCTTTGAAGTGTGCCAGTTCATGCACCACGATCATGCGCAAAAACTCCGGCGCCGCGTCCTTGAACAGGGACGCGATGCGGATCTCCTTCTTGGCCTTGAGCTTGCCACCCTGCACCCGAGAAATCGCCGTGTGCAGGCCCAGGGCACGGTGGGTCAGGTCCAGACGGTTATCGAACAGCACTTTATCGATGGCCGGCGCGTTGCGCAGATGCTCCTGCTTCAAGGCCAGGGCATAGCTGTACAGCGCCTTATCGCTCTGCACCGCGTGCTTATGTGGATAACGCTGACTCAGGTAGTCACCCAGCCGATCTTGCGCGATCAGCTGGCGCACCTGTTCTTGCAAGGCGGCGGGATAGGCCTGGAGGTATTTCAGCGCGGTCATGGGGCGGCAACACAGTTACGAAAGGTCACCAGTGTAGCGAATTCGGTCCCCCAGCGCGCTCCAGTCAAACGGCTGCGCAAAGCGGCTGGCGTCACTGGCCGTCAGCGGATGCGTCACCAGATAACCTTGTACGTATTCACAACCATGGGCCTGCAACCACTGATACTGCTCAAGGGTTTCCACGCCTTCAGCAATCACCAGTAAACCAAACTGCTTGCCCAGATGGATAACGCCACTGGCCATCGCGGCATCGCGCGGCGAGTCGTGCAGGCGAGCGATCAACTGCCGATCGAGCTTGAGGGTATCGAGCTCCAGATCGCGCAGTTGAGCCAGGGAGCAGTTGCCCACACCAAAATCATCGAGCGCGACCCGCACCCCGAGATTGCGCAACAGCCGCAACTGTTTGCGCGACTCATCGAGGTTTTGCATCAAGGCATCCTCGGTCACTTCCACTTCCAGGTGTTGCGGCCGCAAGCCATGGCGCTCGAGCACCTGACGCAGTTCGGTGACCAGGTTGGGCATGGCGAACTGGCTGCTGCTCAGGCTGACGCAGAGCACCAGGTCATCAGCAAAAATGCTCTCCCAGGCACGCCGCTGAGCGGCGCTCTGTTGGTAGATCCAGCTGCCCAGACGGCTGATCAACCGCGTCTCCTCCAGCAACGGCAAGAACAGTCCCGGCGGCACATCACCGACACTCGGATGCTGCCAGCGCAACAAGGCTTCGAAGCCGCGCAGGCGACCATCACTGACCGCCACCTGGGGCTGATACACCAGGTTGAAATCCTTGTTCTCGATCGCTGAACGCACGCTTTCCTCAAGCATCAAACGCGAGCGCGCACGGCCATTCATCTCGTGATCGTAGAACCGATACTGCTGGCGCCCCGCGCGCTTGGCTTCGTACATGGCGATATCGGCCGCCCGCAGCAAGCCATCGAGGTTGGAGCCGCAGTCGGGGTACGTGGCGATGCCGATGCTCGCGCCGAGTGCCATGTCCATACCTTCGATTTGCTGACAGATCGACACTCGCTCAATCAGCTTTTCCGCAATTTTCGCCGCCTGTTCGGGGAACTCAAGATCGAGTAGCGCGGTGAACTCATCGCCGCCCATACGCGCCAGAATGTCGAAGGGGCGCAAACACGCCTTCAATTGCTCGGACACCCAGCGCAGCACCAGATCCCCGGCATCGTGCCCCAGGGAATCATTGACGCGCTTGAAGCCGTCAAGATCCAGATACAACAGCACAGAAGTCGTGTCCGAACGCTCGCTGCGCAGCAGCAGGTTCTCTACGGTCTGATAAAAGCCGCGACGGTTGAGCAACCCGGTCAACGGATCAGTGACGGCCTGAAACTCAAGCTGCTGATGCAGATGGCGCACCACCGACATGTCCAGCACGGTCACCACCATAGCTTTCTGCTCGGCCGGCAATGGCGCGCATGACAGCGCCACAGGCAACGGCTGACCGGGAAGGGTACGCAGCATGGCATCGTGCAAGCGCCAGGTTTCGCCGCGCCGATAGCCGGAATAAAGCTCTGAATCGGCCCAATTGGACACATGGGGGTTTTGCAGGAAACGCAGAAACTCCGCGCCTTGCAGCTCGGCTACCGTGGCATCGAGCAGGCGCGAGATCGCCGGATTGGCAAAGCGGATGATCCCCTCCTCATCCACCACCAGAATCCCTTCCGCCGCGTTATCCAGCACCGAGGCATTAAACGCCCGCGCAACTTCCAGATCATGACTCAGGCACTGCAAGGTTCGGCGATTGCGCTGATGTTCCAGCAATGCCTGGACTTTCGGTTTGAGAATTTGCGGGTCGAACGGTTTTAACAGGTAATCGACTGCACCGCTGGCATAGCCCTTGATCACGGCGTCCTGGGACTGCTCGTTGGCGGAGAGGAAAATGATCGGGGTCAGTCGAGTACGCTGGCTGCCGCGCATCAAGCGCGCCACTTCAAAGCCATCCATGCCCGGCATCTGCACATCCAGCAGCACCAGGTCGACTTCATGTTCGAGTAATAAGCCCAGCGCCTCGACCCCGGAGGCGGCTGTCATGACGTGCCAGTCCTGCCGTTGTAACAGCGCACGCATGCTGATCAAATTTTCGGGATAGTCATCAACTATCAAAAGGACTGAGCGGACTTCACCTGGCTTGGGTTGCGCGCATTCCATGCTGCTTCTCTTATCAAGGTGTCATGCCGGTAACCGGAGGGGTAACCGGACAAATACTAAGCCTTCACTCTAGCCTCGATCTGAGAAAGCAGTAGGTGTCATCAGGCCATCATTTAACCAAACCCTCGGGAACCCGACTAACGGTAAGCTCCACAACCCCCGCAAACCGGGAAAGATGGCATTTCACCAGAAGGTTGACGTCAACTATCTGCCAGATGAACTTAACAAAAAACTGTTCAACGCTTATAAGTACCGCCCTCTAAAGTGCGAGCTAAAGCCTCTGGCTACTCGCGTGCAGCATGAATTCGTAGAAGGCTTGAATATGATCGATCTGGCAAGCTGGAATCTGAGCGTTCCCGTCGGCAGCCCCCCGGCCACCATCGAAACCTCCAAACTGGTGGATGGTTTCAAGGATCAGTACTTCAATTCAGAATCCGGCACCCTGTTTTTCTGGGCACCCGTGACCGGTTCACGCACCGAAAATGCCAAATTTCCGCGTACCGAATTGCGCGAAACCTACTCCAACGGCACCTTGCACAACTGGCTCTATCCCGACGCCGACAATCTGTTGCGTGCCACCCTGGTGGTGAATCAGGTGCCGTCCTCGGGCAAAATCGTCATCGGTCAGATCCACGCCTACAACAGCCAGAAACCGCTGGTGAAGGTCGAGTACCAATACAAGGAAAGCACTCAAAGCGGCAACATCGTCGCCAAAGTGCGCATGCACCCTGATGACGACGAAGGCCGGGTGATCAACATCGCCCAAAACGTGAAACTCGATAGGGAGTTCTCCTACCAGATCCACCTCGGCCGCAGCGGTGCCCTGAGCATCGCTGCGGCGGGTTATCAGTGGGATACCAAGATCAGCGCTACCTGGCGCGACAAACCGCTGTACTTCAAGGCCGGGGTTTATGTGCAGGACAACACCGGCTACAAAAGCGAAGGCGGGAAAGTGACATTCTCCAAGCTGGATATTGATCACAATAAGTAGTGATGAATCTTGGGTAACCAATGTCCGATCGTTCCCACGCGCCGCAAAGGAGTGCAGCCCGTGACGCTCTGCGTCACATTCAAGAGCAATGGGATGGACTCCTCCTCACCTCGGCATCTTGAGTGCCAGACTGAAAGTGCGAACCACAGTCAACAGTGAGAAGGAGTCCACACATGAAGCTTATGCGAATTGGGGTCGACCTGGCCAAGAACGTGTTTCAGATCCACGGCGTGGATTGCCATGAGAAGCCGGTCTGGCGGCAGCGCCTGCCGCGTGATCGCTGGCTGCAAACGGTGTTGGAGAAAATCGAACCTGGTTGTGAGATCGGCATGGAGAGTTGCGGTGGGGCCCATCACTGGGCACGGCAGCTACAAACCCGCGGATTTCGGGTGAAGTTGATCGCACCGCAGTTCGTCAAACCGTACGTAAAGAGCAATAAGAACGATGCCAACGATGCCGAGGCGATCTGCGAAGCGATGAGCCGCCCCAGCATGCGCTTCGTCGCCATCAAGACCATTGAGCAACAGGATATCCAGGCGACGCATCGCATCCGGGCCGGCTTGATCGAACAGCGGACAGCCAAGGCCAATCAGATTCGCGGGCTGATCGCCGAGTACGGCCTTGTTGCCCCAAAAGAATTACGGATGTTACGCCGTGCGATACCGTGCTGGCTGGAAGATGCGGATAACGGCTTGACGGTACGCTTGCGTCGTTTGCTGGATGGTTTGTGGGGCGACCTTTGCACACTGGATAAGCGTGTGGGTGAGCTCGATGATGAGATATCCGCAATCGCGGCAAGCGAGCCGCCTGCCGTGCGCTTGCAGCAATTACGCGGTGTCGGCCCAATGATCGCCACCGCGCTCGTCGTCGCTCTCGGTGATGCCCGTCAGTTTTCCAATGGCCGACAGTTTGCCGCCTCGCTGGGACTGACACCGAGGCAACACAGTTCTGGCGGTAAGGATCGACTGCTCGGTATCAGCAAGCGTGGTGATGCCGATCTGCGAACGCTGATGATCCACGGTGCACGATCGGCGCTGCGCACGGCCAAATCCAAAGACGATCGACTCAGCCAGTGGGCTGTTCGTTTAGCCGAGCGATCGCATCCCAATGTGGCCGCTATTGCGCTGGCCAACAAAACTGCACGCATGGCCTGGGCGATGCTGCGCAATGACACGGATTACCAACCGGATAAGGCTGCGGCCTGATCTACAAAACTGTCGCGTCCAACGAGTAAACAAACTGCCTGTCAAAATTGCGAAGCAACTCTAACGATGGCAAACCGGTCGAACCGGCGTCGGCAAAACCCGCAAGCGTCCTGGTGCTAAAGAGCACGTAAGAGCGATTGGGAGCTGGCGCGCGAATAGCCCATCATGGCCCTGCATCGAAACGATGCCGCAGTCAGAGGCCGAATATACGTGTGCAGTCGGCACGGGCGCCAAAGTGAAGGGGGCTTGCAATGAGGAGGAGTCCATATACGGACGCTGAGCGTCCAGTGAGGCATTCCTTTGCGGCGCGTGGGAACGATCTGAAATCAGCCCTTCGGGTTGCACCCCCACAACCCGCCGCTTATAGTTCGCCCCGTCTGCTGGCTCCGGTCAGCGACAGGGTTTCGCAGCCCTTACAGATACGTGTTGTGCCCAAGCATCATAAAAAGTAACGACGGTCGCTTCAGCGCCCGAAGTCCGTTTTATGGTGGCTGTGTGTGGGAGACCTTCGGGTCTGCCGGGTTCCTCGTATCCTCGGTCTGCGAACCCGCACACAGCTACCACCCAATTCGTTTCGCAGTGAATGGTGGCAGTTCTTCTTTTGATACGAGGAGATATACCTATGACCAGTCAACATCCGCCCCACCGCTTCATCCCTTTCACCAACATCGTCACCGACGTCCCGGTCCTGATGATCGATAGCCATGCCCCGCTACGCGACCTGCACGCCTGCGTCAGCGAACGCCTGCACACCGTCCTCAACTACCTGACCCTAATGGCCTGCACCAACCTGCCCGACTACGCCGAGCGAGACATCAACACCGTCACCAACGTCGCTCGCCTGATGATCCAGGACATCAGCGATGTGTTTGGGGTGATTGAACAGCGAGGGCTTGAGCCAAAGTGAAGTAAGCAGTTGATCGTTCCCACGCGCAGCAAAGGAATGCAGCCCGTGACGCCCCGCGTCACTGCCGAAGCGGACGCAGAGCGTCCAGTGAGGCATTCCCACGCAGGAGCGTGGGAATGATCGGGCTGGTGTTCCGCCCATAAAAAAACCCGCATCTCTGCGGGTTTTTTATTAACGCTATAAAACGCTGTGGTCTTAGTTAACCTTGGCGTTCAACTCACCTTTGGCGTAACGCTGGAACATCGCTTCCAGAGAGATCGGTTTGATCTTCGAACCATTGCCCGCGGTACCGAAGGCTTCGTAACGGGCGATACACACGTCACGCATCGCGGTCACGGTAGCGCCGAAGAATTTGCGTGGATCAAATTCGCTCGGGTTGGTGGCCATCAGGCGGCGCATGGCGCCAGTCGATGCCAGGCGCAGGTCGGTGTCGATGTTGATCTTGCGCACGCCGTGCTTGATGCCTTCGACGATTTCTTCAACCGGTACACCGTAGGTTTCTTTGATGTCGCCGCCGTACTGGTTGATGATCGCCAGCCACTCTTGCGGAACCGAAGAAGAACCGTGCATCACCAGGTGGGTGTTAGGGATGCGTTTGTGGATTTCTTTGATGCGGTCGATGGCCAACACGTCGCCAGTAGGTGGCTTGGTGAACTTGTAAGCGCCGTGGCTGGTACCAATGGCGATGGCCAGGGCGTCAACCTGAGTGCGCTTGACGAAGTCAGCGGCTTCTTCCGGGTCGGTGAGCATTTGGCTGTGATCGAGCACGCCTTCTGCGCCGATGCCGTCTTCTTCACCGGCCATGCCGGTTTCCAGCGAACCCAGGCAGCCCAGCTCGCCTTCTACCGAAACGCCGCAGGCGTGAGCCATGGCCACGGTTTGTTGGGTCACACGGACGTTGTAGTCGTAGTCAGTCGGAGTCTTGCCATCTTCACCCAGGGAGCCGTCCATCATCACCGAGCTGAAGCCCAGTTGAATGGAGCGCTGGCAAACGTCAGGGCTGGTACCGTGGTCTTGGTGCATGCACACCGGGATATGCGGGAATTCTTCGATCGCGGCCAGGATCAGGTGGCGCAGGAAGGGTGCACCGGCGTATTTGCGCGCACCGGCGCTAGCCTGGACGATCACCGGGGAGTCAGTCTTGTCAGCGGCTTCCATGATGGCGCGCATCTGCTCAAGGTTGTTGACGTTGAAGGCTGGAACGCCGTAGCCGTATTCGGCTGCGTGGTCCAACATCTGGCGCATGCTGATAAGTGCCATTAGGTGTGTATCTCCCGGTTGAGGGTCGTTAATCGTGCAAGCCTGCCGTAGCGGCGGCTGCTATTCAAGTTATTGCAGATCGGGGGTAAGCCCTGGCTGCCAATTCGGTAAGGCATAAACTTTAGAGCCAACACAGTTCTAGTGTGGGAGCGGGCTTGCTCGCGATTGCATTCTCACAGTCAACATCTCTGTTGAATGTGCTGCCCTCATCGCGAGCAAGCCCGCTCCCACATTAGATCTCTCAAACTCCAATCCCGTATTCGTCTCTGGCCTACAGCGCTTTACAACCGCGCCCGATCAAATCGTTGGTGGCGACCCAGTAAACCAGGCCTTCCTCACCTTTTATATGAAACGCCAGCATGTCATTGCTGTACAGCGAGCCCGAGCCGCTTGGTTCAAGCTTCAAGCGATACACCTGATCGGCGCCGCCCAGACGTAAATCGACTTCCTTGCGGCTGCTGTCGGTGTAACGCCAGACCACTTGCGCCTGACTGTCGCAGCTCCAGGTTGTCCAGTCTTCCTGCTGCGGCGACTCAAACAGGTGCAGATTGGCGCAACCTGCAAGCAATGCCAGCGCCGCCACGGCAATAAAGCCTTTCATTGGTGCTCCTCGACTTGCGACTCATCGCCGCAAGCACAGCGAGTTACTGGATCTGACCCGTCAAGGGCAACCATGTTCCTTGGCCTTGGGAGGAGTCTCGTATTTGTCCAACCCCTCGGGCCCCGAGCGCTTGTTGATCACTGGAGCGGTTTCGGCCTGCCAATCGGCCTGATAGCAGCCGTTTTGCGACTCGCCCGCTGCAGGTTCAGGTTTGGCCTGCGGGGTACTCCCGCAGCCAGCCAGCACACCCGCGAAGATCAACAGTGGTAACGTCTTGACCATGTGAATATTCCTTTTTCAGGTCAGATCAACCTTTACGCTTTCGCGCGGCTTTCCAGCACTTCAACGGCTGGCAGCACTTTGCCCTCGACGAACTCGAGGAATGCGCCACCGCCGGTAGAAATGTAGGAGATTTGCTCGGCAACGCCATATTTATCGATGGCTGCCAGAGTGTCACCACCACCGGCAATGGAGAATGCCGAGCTCTCGGCGATGGCCTTGGCCAGGGTTTTGGTGCCGTTACCGAACTGGTCGAATTCAAATACACCGACCGGACCGTTCCACAGAATGGTCTTGGACGACTTCAGCAGCTCAGCGAAGTGCGCAGCGGTTTGCGGACCGATGTCCAGAATCATGTCGTCTGCGGACACGTCGGCGATCAGCTTGACAGTGGCCACAGCGCTTTCAGCGAATTCCTTGGCAACAACGACGTCGACCGGCAACGGCACGCTGACTTTAGCGGCGATGGCGCGGGCGGTGTCCAGCAGGTCGGGCTCGTACAGCGACTTGCCAACCGGGTGACCGGCGGCCGCGAGGAAGGTGTTGGCGATGCCGCCGCCAACGATCAGCTGGTTGCAGATCTGGCTCAGGCTGTTGAGCACGTCGAGTTTGGTCGACACCTTGGAGCCGGCAACGATGGCGGCCATTGGCTGGGCCGGCGCGCCGAGGGCTTTGCCCAGTGCGTCCAGCTCGGCAGCCAGCAATGGGCCGGCGGCGGCGACTTTGGCGAACTTGGCCACGCCGTGGGTCGAGCCTTCAGCGCGGTGAGCGGTGCCGAAGGCGTCCATCACGAACACGTCGCACAGGGCAGCGTATTGTTGGGCCAGTTCATCGGCGTTCTTTTTCTCGCCTTTGTTGAAGCGCACGTTCTCGAACAACACGATGTCGCCGGCTTTGACGTCGACGCCACCCAGATAATCGGACACCAGCGGCACTTCGCGGCCCAGGGCCTTGCTCAGGTAATCAGCAACCGGCTTGAGGCTGTTCTCAGCCGAGAATTCGCCTTCGGTCGGACGGCCAAGGTGCGAGCAGACCATCACGGCCGCGCCTTTTTCCAAGGCCAGCTTGATGGTCGGCAGCGAAGCCAGGATTCGCGCATCGCTGGTGACAACACCGTCCTTGACTGGGACGTTGAGGTCTTCGCGGATCAGTACGCGCTTACCTTGCAGATCGAGGTCGGTCATCTTCAACACGGTCATGGGTCGCAATTCCTGGTTTACGGTTTTTGGTGGACGACTTGCAGGTAATGTTCTGCAACGTCGAGCATGCGGTTGGCAAAACCCCATTCATTGTCGAACCAGGCCAGTACGTTCACCAACCGAGGGCCGGAAACGCGGGTCTGACTGGCATCGACAATCGCCGAATGAGGGTCATGATTGAAATCACAACTGGCGTGAGGCAACTCGGTATAAGCCAGAAGGCCTTTGAGCGGGCCGTGAGTGGCGGCCTCGCGCAGAATCCGGTTGACCTCAGTGGCGTCGGTATCACTGACGGTTTGCATGGTGATATCCAGGCAGGACACGTTAACCGTCGGCACTCGCACTGCTTTGGCCTGAATTCGCCCGGCAAGTTCCGGCAACAGCCGTTCGATGCCACGCGCCAGACCCGTGGACACCGGAATCACAGACTGAAACGCCGAACGGGTGCGGCGCAGATCTTCGTGGTGATAGGCATCGATCACTGGCTGGTCGTTCATCGCCGAGTGAATGGTGGTGATCGATACGTATTCCAGGCCAATGGCCTGATCCAGCAAACGCAACAGCGGCACACCACAGTTGGTGGTGCAGGAAGCGTTGGACACCAGCAGTTCGTCGCCGGTCAGGCAATCCTGATTCACACCGTAGACGATGGTGGCGTCGACATCTGCCTCGCTGGCCATCGGTTGGGAAAACAGTACCCGTGGCGCGCCGGCCGCAAGGAAACGCTGGCCGTCTTCGCGAGTGTGGTAAGCGCCCGAGCATTCGAGCACCAGATCGACACCGAGCGCAGCCCAGTCGATACCTTCGGGGGTGGCACTGCGCAGAACCTTCACGCAGTCGCCATTAATATGCAGACAATCGCCGTCGATCCTCACCTCACCGGGAAAACGCCCGTGGGTGGAGTCAAAGCGTGTCAGGTATTCAATGCTGGCCATGTCAGCCAGATCGTTGATTGCAACAATTTCAAACCCGGCAGCCGCCCCTCGCTCGAACAAAGCACGCAAGACGCAACGACCAATCCGGCCGTAGCCGTTGAGTGCAACTTTGTAAGGACGCGGTTGAGGCATGGGGTTCTCGATAATGCGCAGCAGACGATTTTTTATATACATCGCAAGTCCCCGTAGGAGCTGCCGCAGGCTGCGATCTTTTCGGGCTCACCACCTATCCCGACAAAGATCAAAAGATCGCAGCCTGCGGCAGCTCCTACAGGGGACCGCAGCGGTCACAAGAACCGCCGCGTTCGCGTTTTTAGTCTTCCAGCAACTCTTCAGCCTGACCCAGGATGTTTTCCAGGGTGAAACCGAACTCTTCGAACAAGGCAGACGCAGGCGCCGACTCGCCGTAGGTGGTCATGCCGATCACGCGACCTTCCAGGCCCACGTACTTGTACCAGTAGTCCGCGTGAGCGGCTTCGATAGCGATACGGGCGCTGACCTGCAGCGGCAGAACCGCTTGTTTGTAGCCGGCATCCTGAGCATCGAAGACGCTGGTGCATGGCATCGAAACCACGCGCACCTTGCGGCCTTGTTCAGTCAGTTTGTCGAAGGCTTGAACGGCCAGACCGACTTCCGAACCGGTGGCGATCAGGATCAGCTCAGGCTCGCCTGCGCAGTCCTTGAGCACGTAACCACCGCGGTTGATCAGCTCGATCTGCACCGCGTCACGGGTTTGGTGCTGCAGGTTCTGACGGGAGAAGATCAGTGCCGACGGACCGTCGTCACGCTCCAGCGCGCATTTCCAGGCCACGGCCGATTCAACGGCATCGGCTGGACGCCAGGTGTCGAGGTTCGGCGTGCAACGCAGGCTGGACAGTTGCTCGATCGGCTGGTGAGTCGGGCCGTCTTCGCCCAGACCGATGGAGTCGTGGGTGTAGACGTAGATCACGCGTTTCTTCATCAACGCGGACATGCGCACGGCGTTGCGGGCGTATTCCATGAACATCAGGAAAGTCGCGCCGTAAGGCACCAGACCGCCGTGCAGCGTCACGCCGTTCATGATCGCGCTCATGCCGAACTCGCGAACGCCGTAGTACATGTAGTTGCCGCTGGCGTCTTCGGCCGAAACACCTTTGCAACCTTTCCACAGGGTCAGGTTGGAACCGGCCAGGTCAGCGGAGCCGCCCAGCAGTTCCGGCAGCAGCGGACCATAAGCATTCAATGCGTTCTGGCTGGCTTTACGGCTGGCGATGGTTTCGCCTTTGGCCGCCACTTCAGCGATGTAGGCCGCAGCTTTCTCGGAGAAGTCAGCCGGCAGTTCGCCGCTCAGACGACGGATCAACTCGTTGGCCAGCTCAGGGAACTCAGCGGAGTAAGCCGCGAAACGCTGGTCCCACTCGGCTTCGGCAGCAGCGCCAGTTTCTTTGGCGTCCCACTCGGCATAGATGTCAGCCGGGATTTCGAACGGGCCGTAGTTCCACTTCAGTGCTTCACGGGTCAAGGCGATTTCCGCGTCGCCCAGTGGGGCACCGTGGCAGTCTTCCTTGCCTTGCTTGTTCGGCGAACCGAAACCGATGGTGGTCTTGCAGCAGATCAGCGTCGGCTGCTCGCTTTTGCGCGCCGTGTCGATGGCGATCTTGATTTCTTCCGGGTCGTGACCGTCGACGTTGCGGATCACTTGCCAGTTATAGGCTTCGAAACGCTTGGGGGTGTCGTCGGTGAACCAGCCTTCGACTTCGCCGTCGATGGAGATGCCGTTGTCATCGTAGAAGGCAATCAGTTTACCCAGGCCCAAGGTACCGGCCAGGGAGCTGACTTCGTGGGAAATGCCTTCCATCATGCAGCCATCACCCAGGAACACGTAGGTGTGGTGGTCGACAACGTTGTGGCCAGGACGGTTGAACTGCGCCGCCAGGACTTTTTCTGCCAAGGCGAAACCGACAGCGTTGGCCAGACCCTGACCCAGCGGGCCGGTGGTGGTCTCAACGCCTGGGGTGTAGCCGTATTCCGGGTGACCCGGGGTGCGGCTGTGCAGTTGGCGGAACTGTTTCAGGTCATCGATCGACAGGTCGTAGCCGGTCAGGTGCAGCAGCGAGTAGATCAACATCGAGCCGTGACCGTTGGACATGATGAAGCGGTCACGGTCGGCGAACGATGGATTGCTCGGGTTGTGCTTGAGGTAGTCACGCCAAAGTACTTCGGCGATATCCGCCATACCCATAGGGGCGCCGGGATGGCCGCTGTTGGCTTTTTGCACAGCATCCATGCTGAGGGCACGAATGGCGTTGGCACGCTCACGACGGCTGGGCATCGCTGATCTCCTGGGGGCTGAATAAAACGAAACGGAAAAAAGGCGAGCATTTTCCCCCAGCGGACGGCCTTGGGGCAATGATAGATAGTCACTCAAGCGACTTTTTCCTGTGGATAAACGCCCAATCTCTTGATGAAACCATTCTGCTATTCGTTTACAGAGTGAACCCGCCCCCGGGAAGTGCCATTTATCGAGCAATATCAAAACTTTTTGATATTGCTCTTGCGAGGATTTCGGACCCTCACTAGACTGCCAGCCCTATGAACCTACGCGTGCCTTCCGTTCGCCATGACGAATCCGATGAGCTGGCTGCCCTGTGCAAAGCCGGCGGCGATCCGTTACGACTGAATGTATTGCGCGCGCTGGCCAACGATTCGTTCGGCGTGCTGGAACTGGCGCAGATCTTCGCCATCGGCCAATCCGGCATGAGCCACCATTTGAAGGTGTTGGCCCAGGCTGACCTGGTGGCGACCCGCCGTGAAGGCAACGCGATTTTCTATCGTCGCGCCCTGCCCCACACCGAGTTGCTGGGCGGCAAGCTGCACGCAGCCCTGCTCGATGAAGTGGATAACCTGACCCTGCCCGCCGATGTGCGGTCACGGATCGCTCAGGTCCATGGGCAACGGGCCGCGGCCAGCCAGGACTTCTTCTCACGGGTCGCGGAGAAATTTCGTGCCCAGCAAGACTTGATCGCTGGCTTGGCGCAGTACCGCGAAAGCGTGCTGGCGCTGCTCGACAAGTTGAGTTTCAGCGACGACGCAACAGCCATTGAAGTCGGCCCTGGCGACGGAGGTTTTCTGCCAGAGCTGGCGCAACGTTTCAGCCAGGTCACGGCGCTGGACAACAGCCCGGCAATGCTCGAGCTAGCGCGCCAGGTCTGTGAACGTGAATCACTGACTAATGTCAGCCTGCAACTGGCCGATGCATTGAATGGCGTGAGCCTTCAGGCCGATTGCGTGGTACTGAACATGGTGCTGCACCATTTCGCAGCACCGGCCGATGCGCTCAAGCACATGGCCAAATTGCTGCAACCAGGCGGTAGCCTGTTAGTGACAGAGTTGTGTAGCCACAACCAAAGTTGGGCCAAGGAGGCCTGCGGTGATCTTTGGTTGGGTTTTGAACAGGACGATTTGGCCCGTTGGGCCACCGCTGCGGGACTCGTTCCCGGGGAAAGCCTCTATGTAGGCTTACGTAATGGTTTCCAGATCCAGGTCCGCCACTTTCAGCGACCGGCTGGCGACACTCACCATCGGTAAACTCAGGAAACATCGAGATGAGCGAATACTCCCTTTTCACCTCCGAGTCCGTGTCTGAAGGGCATCCGGACAAAATCGCCGACCAGATTTCTGATGCGGTGCTGGACGCCATCATTGCTGAAGACAAGTTCGCCCGTGTGGCGTGCGAGACTCTGGTGAAAACCGGCGTAGCGATCATCGCTGGCGAAGTCACCACTTCGGCCTGGGTTGACCTCGAAGACATCGTCCGTAAAGTCATCATCGACATCGGCTACGACAGCTCCGACGTCGGCTTCGACGGTGCAACCTGCGCGGTGATGAACATCATCGGCAAGCAGTCGGTAGACATCGCCCAGGGCGTTGACCGCAGCAAGCCAGAAGATCAAGGCGCTGGCGACCAGGGCCTGATGTTCGGCTACGCCAGCAACGAAACCGACGTGCTGATGCCAGCGCCGATCACCTTCTCTCACCAGTTGGTGCATCGCCAGGCCGAAGCCCGCAAATCCGGCCTGCTGCCATGGCTGCGTCCGGACGCCAAATCCCAGGTCACTTGCCGTTACGAAAACGGCAAGGTGGTGGGCATCGACGCGGTCGTTCTGTCGACCCAGCACAACCCGGAAGTGTCTTACAAAGACCTGCGCGAAGGCGTGATGGAGCTGATCGTCAAGCACGCGCTGCCAGCCGAACTGCTGCACAAAGACACCCAGTTCCACATCAACCCGACTGGCAACTTCATCATCGGTGGCCCAGTGGGCGACTGCGGCCTGACCGGTCGCAAGATCATCGTCGACACCTACGGCGGCATGGCTCGTCATGGTGGTGGCGCGTTCTCCGGTAAAGATCCATCGAAGGTTGACCGCTCCGCCGCTTACGCCGGTCGTTACGTGGCCAAGAATATCGTCGCTGCCGGCCTGGCCGAGCGTTGCGAGATTCAGGTTTCCTACGCTATCGGTGTCGCTCAACCGACTTCGATCTCGTTGAACACCTTCGGCACCGGCAAGATCAGCGACGAGAAGATCATCAACCTGGTCCGCGAGTGCTTCGATCTGCGTCCCTACGCGATCACCACCATGCTCGACCTGCTGCACCCGATGTACCAGGAAACCGCAGCCTACGGCCACTTCGGTCGTACGCCAGAAGTGAAGACTGTCGGCGACGACACCTTCACCACGTTCACCTGGGAAAAAACCGACCGCGCCGACGCCCTGCGCGCTGCTGCCGGTTTGTAATCGCTCTTGAGCTGCACCAAAAGCCCCGCACGGTTCGCCCTGCGGGGCTTTTTCATGCGTGTAATTCCTGTGATGGAGCGCGGCCCAAAAAGATGGCGACCCGTTACCTGGCGGCGGACACACCCAGCAAAATACCCGCCCCGCTCCATCGCCAATCCCGACCTAGCCTTAAGCACCCCAACCCGAGCAAGGATGCTCACGATGCTGCCCACTCTGCGTCTGTTAATCGGCTTATGGCTGACCCTCTATTACCTGAACGCCAACGCGAATACTTGCCCCGATTGGCCACCCACCCGCGCTGCGGACGAAATCAGCATCCTCCAACAACACATCGATCGCTGGGACGATAACTACCACCGGCAAGGTCGCGCCCTGATCGCCGACGATCTTTACGATCAATCCCGTGCCCGACTCACACAATGGCGTGCGTGTTTTCCCCTGACTAACGAACCATTGGACAATCCCTTGCGCACGGCACGGGGTGCGATTGCCCATCCCGTCCCGCATACCGGCCTGGAAAAACTCGCCGACAGCCGAGCCGTCGAAACCTGGCTCAAGAGCCGCAACGACGTATGGGCTCAGCCCAAAGTCGACGGTGTGGCAGTGACGCTGGTATATCGCCAAGGCCAACTGGAGCAGGCGATCAGCCGCGGTGACGGTCTCCACGGGCAAGACTGGACAGCCTCGGCTCGCAAAATCGACGCTATTCCCAAACAACTGCCTAAGCCGCTGGACCTGCTGCTTCAAGGCGAACTCTATTGGCGCCTCACCGACCATGTGCAGGCCAAAGCTGGCAGCCTCAATGCCCGCAGTACCGTCGCCGGACTGATGGCGCGCAAGGAACTCAACGCCGACGAGGCTTCTGATATTGGATTGTTCGTCTGGGACTGGCCGCAGGGCCCGGCCACCCTGCCCGAACGACTGGAGGGCCTGAAGGCGCTGGGTTTTGTGCAGAGCACGCAATACAGCCAACCAGTTGCAGGTTTCGCCGATGCCGAACAATGGCGCGAGCACTGGTATCGCACACCCCTGCCGTTTGCCAGCGATGGCGTGGTACTGCGCCAGAGTCAGCGTCCACCCGCGCAGCGCTGGCAGGCCAAAACACCCTATTGGAGCGCGGCCTGGAAATACCCGTTCGCCCAAACGTTGGCAGAAGTGCGCAAAGTACATTTCAAGATCGGTCGCACCGGGCGAATCACCCCGGTGCTGGAACTCAAACCGGTGGCGCTGGATGACCGGCAGATCAAACGTGTGAGTGTCAGCTCACTGCAGCGCTGGCAAGCGCTGGCAAGCGCTGGCAAGCGCTGGATATTCGCCCGGGTGATCAGGTCGCAATCAGCCTCGCGGGCTTGACCATCCCCCGCCTCGACGGCGTAGTTTCGCGCAGTGCGGATCGCCCGGAGGTGGTCGTACCACGGGCGGGGGACTTTCATCACCTGAGTTGCTGGCAGCCTGTGCCGGGGTGTGAGAGCCAGTTTCTGGCACGCTTGACTTGGCTCAGTGGCAAACAGGGACTCGCGTTGCAACATATTGGCCCCGGCACCTGGGAAAAACTGATCAGCGCCGGGCGCATCAACAGCCTGCTCGATTGGTTGACCCTCGATGCGCAAGAGCTTGCTAACATTGACGGCTTCGGCGAGCGCAGCAGCGCCCGCCTGTTAAGTAGTTTACACAGCGCCAGGCAACGCCCTTTTGAACGCTGGCTGAAAGCCTTGGGCCTGCCGTCGACAGCTGACGCCAGCCTCGCAGGCCCGTGGCAGTCACTGGCAGCAAGAAGCACCGAACAATGGCAGACCGAAGCCGGGATCGGCCCGGGACGCGCCGCGCAATTGAGCGCTTTTTTCCGCGACCCGCAGGTACTGGCCTTGAGTGAAGAATTACGCACTGCCGGGATTGATGGCTTTTAGACCCGGCAGTTTTGAACCCGAAGGGTGCAGATGGGCGCCAACGGCGCACCTGCATGCCGATCTGATTGCGATTTTTTTCGCGGAGCCTTTATGAAATTTTTGTCACCGCTCGCCCTGTTCACCGTTTGCAGCCTGCTGGCCGCTCCTCTGCTGGCCGCTGAAGAAATCCCTGAACTCACCGGCTGCGCGGCCAAACGTCAGGACATCAGCACCCAAATTGAACAGGCTAAAGCTCAGGGCAACAGCGATCAGCAGGCAGGCCTGGAAAAAGCCTTCAGCGAAGTGACTGCCCATTGCACCGATGCGGCCTTGAAGAAAGAACGAGAAAACAAAGTGCTCGATGCCAAGCACGAAGTCAGTCGTCGTCAGACCGACCTCGAGAAAGCCATGAAAAAGGGCGATTCCGAGAAGATCAACAAACTCAAAGACAAACTCGCCAACTCCCGCAAAGAACTGCAGGACGCACTGAACGAGCTGGATAAGTAAGAAACTTTGTGGCGAGGGAGCTTGCTCCCGCGCCACAGAGTTATCTATTGAGCTGCAAGATCAATGATCACGAAACTGCTTATGACACGCACTACAGGCGTCTTCGACTTTTTGCACCGCTGGGCCCAGGTTACTGGCCTTGTAGGGCTGGACCTTGCTGGCGATCACCAGTTCACCGGTGGCAGCTTCCAGCGTGCGGGCCAGTTCCTGAAAACGCGCCTGTTGCTGCCAGACATTGTCCTTGGCGCTGGTGTGATCTTCTTCTTTGACCTGTGGGAAATGCTTCCACGGCTCATGGGACAAGCTGTCCAGTTTCACCGCTCCCTCGGCAAAACGCGGCCCGTCGAAGGGAATGCGCCCACGCAACATACCGCCCAGGTCTTCACCGGTCTTGAGCATTTGCTTGAAAATCGCCTTGCGCTGACCCAATGGCGAGTTCGGATCGACACCACCGCAGGCGGACAGCGTCAGGCAGGCCAGCAATACAACAGAAAGTCTTTTAAGAGTCATGGCGGCTTCAGGTCACGGGAAACGGCGGCCAGTATCCTCGCGTCATTCGCAAAGACCAATAGCCCTATTAATAATACGGGTTGTTTGAACGCTTCAAGCGCTTGGACAACCGGCAAAGGAAGTACCGTATGAACAGCAATTTCAAGGCCTGGCGTCGAAATCTGGCCTGGACTCTACCGATGGTCGCCCTGCTTGCCGGTTGCACCGGTGGCGATAACACAAAGCCGAAAACACATGCTGTCGCCACCTACACCAGTGCGACCTGGGATGCATTGCCCGCCGTGTCCGACAACGATTTGCTGGCCGGTTTCGGCTCCTGGCGCAGCGCCTGCACCCGACTCAAGGCTGACCCGATCTGGGCCACTACCTGCACGGCGGCGGCCAACGTGCCGCAGACAGCTGGCGATATCCGTGGTTTTCTCAAAGAGCATCTGGATGTCTATGGCCTGCGCTCTGCCAATGGCAGCGGCAACGGTTTGATCACCGGCTATTACGAACCGGTGTATCCGGGCAGCCTGGCCCAGACCACACAAGCGACGGTGCCCGTGTATGGCGTGCCCGACGACATGATCATCGTAGCGCTCGACAGTATTTACCCGGAGCTCAAAGGCAAACGCTTGCGGGGTCGGCTCGAAGGTCGGGTGCTCAAGCCCTATGACGATGCAGCCGCCATTGAGACCAAGGGCGTCAAGGCACCGGTCATTGCCTGGCTGACCGATCCGATGAATCTGCAATTTCTGCAGATCCAGGGCTCGGGCCGCATTCAACTCGAAGACGGCCGTCAGTTGCGCATCGGCTATGCCGATCAGAACGGCCACCCGTATCGACCTATCGGTCGCTGGCTGGTAGACCAGGGCGAACTGAAAAAAGAAGACGTGACCATGGGCGCCATCAGCGCCTGGGCCAAGGCGAACCCAACGCGGATACCCGAGCTGCTCGGCAGCAACCCCAGCTACGTGTTCTTCAATCGCAACCCCGACAGCAATGAAGGCCCGCGCGGCTCGCTCAACGTGCCGCTGACCGCAGGCTACAGCGTTGCGGTGGACCGCAAGGTGATTCCATTGGGTAGCCTGCTGTGGTTATCGACCACACGACCCGACGGCACCGGGCTGGTTCGTCCGGTGGCGGCTCAGGACACTGGCGGCGCCATTACCGGCGAAGTCCGTGCGGATCTGTTCTGGGGCACCGGCGATTCAGCAGGGCAATTGGCAGGAGACATGAAGCAGCAGGGGCAGATCTGGATGTTGTGGCCCAAGGGCGCGGCGTTGCCCAAAGTCCCGGATGCGCCGACTACCCCGTAGCAGCTGACGCAGCCTTCGGTAGCTGCTACGAAAACTGCGCCATCCTTCTACACCGAAACAACAAAGAAACTCGCAATAAGCGCCAAACCCACAAACCACACCAGCGAACGCAACATCGCCCAATCCGCCAGGTAGCAAATGATGTAGAGCAGCCGACTGGTGATGAACAACACCGCCAGTACATCGATGGTCACCAGCTCGGCGTTGTCGGCGATATGCGCAATGATCACCCCTGCGGCAAACGCCGGGGTCACTTCGAAGCTGTTCAGCTGCGCGGAGTGAGCGCGCTTGGCTAACCCTTCGAGGTTGTCGAGAAAAGCCCGCGGATCATGGTTCTCCCGAAACCCGAATTTGCCGCCACTGTACTTGGCAACACTGGCGCACAGGTACGGAAGTAAAATGGCGATCAACACACACCAGAATGCGACGGTCATTGCAGAATCCTTTTTAGAGTTCTATTGAGGTCCGGCCTAAAACTTCATGACGAGCATGCCGATCAATACCAGCCCACAGGCTAAGAGCCGCGGCCGGCCGAAAGGTTCTTTCAAGTAGCGCATCCCGAACAGCACCACCAGAATCACGCTGATCTCGCGCAATGCCGCCGCCTCGGCAATCGAGCCCAACTGCATGGCCCATAGCACCAAAGCGTAGCTGAACAGCACGCAGAAGCCGACGCTCAACCCCAGCCGCCACTGCTCGCGCCAGAACAACATGAAAGCGGGACGTTTACGCACCAGCGCCAACAAGGGAAACGGCCAGGCACTGAACAGCGTCACCCACACCAGGTAATCCAGCGGGTGCGACCAACGCCGCAAGGCCTGCCCATCGATGAAGGTGTAGCAACCAATACACAGACCGATCAATGCCACCACCGGCAGCATCGACCACGGCAAGCGCTCACCGCCACCGCCCTGCCAAAGCAGGCAGAGCATGCCGAAAGGGATCAGCAAAATCCCGAGGATCTGCTGGGTCGTCAGCACTTCACCGGCGAAGATCAGGGTCAAGGCCAGCACCACCAATGGCGACAGTCCGCGCATCAACGGATACACCAGCCCCAGATCGCCCACTCGATAGGCCTGAATCAGTAAGTAACGATAGAGCAGCTCGAACGCCGCAGAAGCGAGGATCCACGGCCAGATTTCGACAGGAGGAAGGGACACGAAAGGCAGCATCAGCGCCACAAAGAGCATCGCCACGCTGTCCATGCAAGCCACCACCAATAAGCGCTCGCCACTGAATTTGATCAAGGTATTCCAGGCCGCGTGCAACAGCGCGGCCACCAACACCAGAGCCGTCGCAAGCACGGCACACTCCTTGTCTGGATGAAGAGAATTGATTCGCCATCTATCAACAGCTGTTTATACTGAGGCCGACCACGCCGCACTCAGTTGCGCACATACCTATTCCAATAAATTTTTGCTGCTGCCCACTCCAACGGAGAAGGTAGCCGGCATGCGTATGCCTGATCAGAGCGTCAAGACTACAGACAGAGACCCTGCGCATGCCACTCGCCTTGCTTGCATTGGCTGTTGCCGCTTTCGGCATCGGCACCACTGAATTCGTCATCATGGGCTTACTGCCCGATGTCGCCAGAGACCTTGGCGTCAGCATTCCCGATGCTGGCCTGCTGATCACCGGCTACGCCCTGGGCGTGGTGTTCGGCGCACCGATCCTGGCGATCGGCACCGCCAACATGCCGCGCAAAGCCACCCTGCTGGGCATGACCTTGATGTTCATCCTCGGCAATATCCTCTGCGCACTGGCGCCGGACTACGCCACGTTGATGGCCGCTCGGGTGATCACCGCGCTGTGCCACGGCGCGTTCTTCGGCATCGGCTCGGTGGTCGCCGCCGGGCTGGTGGCGCCGAACAAACGGGCTCAGGCAATTGCCATGATGTTCACCGGTCTGACTCTGGCTAACGTGCTCGGCGTGCCTTTGGGCACGGCGCTTGGGCAATACGCTGGCTGGCGCTCGACCTTCTGGGCGGTGTCGGTGATCGGTGTGATTGCGGCCATTGCCCAGTGGGTCTGGCTGCCGAAGGAAATCGCCATGGACAAAGCCAACCTCGCCAGCGAGTTCAAAGTACTCGGCAAGACTAATGTGTTGTTGGCACTGGGTATGAGCGTGCTGGCGTCCACCAGCTTGTTCAGCGTCTTCACTTACATCGCGCCGATTCTGCAGGACATCACGGGCGTCAGCCCCCACGGCGTCACCATCATGTTGCTGTTGTTCGGTGTCGGCCTCACCGCCGGCAGCATGCTCGGCGGTCGCTTGGCAGACAGCCGCTTGCTGCCGTCACTGGTGGGAATGGCGTTGGCCGTGGTGATCGTCCTGGCCGCGTTCAGCCAGACCAGCCACTCGGTAATCCCGGCGGCCATCACGCTGCTGTTGTGGGGGGTGTTCGCCTTCGCCCTGTGCCCGATTCTACAATTGCTGATCATCGACCAGGCTCACGAAGCGCCAAATCTGGGCTCGACCCTGAACCAAAGCGCCTTCAACCTTGGCAATGCCGCCGGCGCCTGGATCGGCGGATTGGTAGTCGCCAGCGGCGCCGACCTCGCCGACCTGCCCTGGACCGGCGCGCTGGTCAGTGGCTTGACCGTGCTCACTGCGCTGTTCTTCCTCTATCTGCAACGGCGCGAAGCGGCTGCGGTGAATGTGTCCGGCTGAGCCTTTAGATGGATCTGCACAACGAAGCAAAACTCTGTGGCGAGGGAGCTTGCTCCCGCTGGATCGCGTAGCGGTCCTAAAACCTGCAACCGCGTTTTGTCAGACACAACGCATTAACCGATCTGCGACCGCTCCGCGGCCGAGCGGGAGCAAGCTCCCTCGCCACAGGGACCGCGATTATTCGCCGATCCCGTCTTCGTTGAACTGGTCCTTCACGTACTTAATCTCGGTCCGGCCATGAGCGGCGGGCAAACCGTCTTCACCGAGATTCACGAAAACCATTTTTTCGACCGTGAGGATGCTTTTGCGGGTGATTTTGTTACGCACTTCGCAGGTCAGGGTGATCGAGGTGCGGCCAAACTCGGTGGCGGTGATGCCCAGTTCGATGATGTCGCCCTGACGCGAGGCGCTGACAAAGTTGATTTCGGAAATGTACTTGGTGACCACGCGCTGGTTGCCCAACTGGACGATGGCATAGATCGCCGCTTCTTCGTCGATCCAGCGCAACAGGCTGCCGCCGAACAGCGTGCCGTTGGGGTTGAGGTCTTCGGGTTTTACCCATTTGCGGGTGTGGAAATTCATGTTCACTCCTGACCGTCTTGCCGATTGATGCTGGCCATCATGGCAGAGCCCGATCTAGAGCTCTATTGAGCATCGACTATGGGCTCGATTACCGTTCGGACATTGACCAACAGAAACACTTTGGAAGATCAGCATAGCCCGCTATAATCCCCACCGTTTCAAAACGGTAACGTTCACTTGATACCGTTTCCCGCCACCTGTCCGAGGGGCGCTGCAGCAGGTTCGACCTGTCAGGCTCGGATGGGGCGTTGTCAGACCAGGATGATCCGGTCAGGCCTTAAACGCACAACGGCGCCCATTCGCACTTAAAACGAATGGAGGCTCTTCATGAGCGCTGTCATCACGCCTGTAGATTTTAACGACTACAAAGTCGCCGACATGTCCCTGGCTGCCTGGGGCCGTCGCGAAACCATCATCGCCGAATCGGAAATGCCGGCTCTGATGGGTCTGCGTCGCAAGTACGCTGGCGAGCAACCGCTCAAAGGCGCAAAAATCCTCGGCTGCATCCACATGACCATTCAGACTGCCGTGCTGATCGAAACCCTGGTTGCCCTGGGTGCCGAAGTACGCTGGTCGTCCTGCAACATTTTCTCGACTCAAGACCAGGCCGCTGCGGCTATCGCTGCTGCCGGCATCTCGGTTTTTGCCTGGAAAGGCGAGACTGAAGAAGAATACGAGTGGTGCCTGGAGCAGACCATCCTCAAGGATGGCGCGCCTTGGGATGCCAACATGATCCTCGACGACGGCGGCGACCTGACCGAGCTGCTGCACAAGAAGTACCCGGCGATCCTGGACCGCGTCCACGGCGTCACCGAAGAAACCACCACCGGCGTTCACCGCCTGCTGGACATGCTGGCCAAGGGCGAGCTGAAAATCCCGGCCATCAACGTCAACGACTCGGTGACCAAGAGCAAGAACGACAACAAGTACGGCTGCCGTCACAGCCTGAACGATGCGATCAAGCGCGGTACCGACCACCTGCTGTCCGGCAAGCAAGCGCTGGTCATCGGCTACGGCGACGTGGGCAAGGGCTCTTCGCAGTCCCTGCGCCAGGAAGGCATGATCGTTAAAGTTTCCGAAGTCGACCCGATCTGCGCCATGCAAGCCTGCATGGACGGTTTCGAACTGGTTTCGCCGTTCATCGACGGGATCAACGACGGCACCGCCGCCAGCATCGACACCGCACTGCTGGGCAAGATCGACCTGATCGTGACGACAACCGGCAACGTCAATGTTTGCGACTCGAACATGCTCAAAGCCCTGAAGAAGCGCGCTGTTGTCTGCAACATCGGCCACTTCGACAACGAAATCGACACTGCTTTCATGCGCAAGAACTGGGCATGGGAAGAAGTGAAGCCACAGGTTCACAAGGTTCACCGTACTGGCGCGGGCGATTTCGACCCACAGAACGACGACTACCTGATCCTGCTGGCCGAAGGCCGTCTGGTTAACCTGGGCAACGCCACTGGCCACCCAAGCCGGATCATGGACGGTTCGTTCGCCAACCAGGTACTGGCGCAAATCTTCCTGTTCGGCCAGAAGTACGCCGATCTGTCGCCAGCCCAAAAAGCCGAGCGCCTGACCGTTGAAGTGCTGCCGAAAAAACTCGACGAAGAAGTGGCCCTGGAAATGGTCCGCGGTTTCGGTGGCGTGGTCACTCAACTGACCAAGCAACAGGCTGACTATATCGGCGTGACCGTCGAAGGCCCGTTCAAGCCGCACGCTTATCGCTACTGATCGGCACTGCTGCCCGCTCCTTCTAAGGGGCGGGCTTATGCAGGCGCTGGCTTTTGTGGGAGCCGAGCTTGCTCGCGATAGCATCACCGCGGTATTTCTGACATACCGCGCTGGTCGAGCGCGACCCCGGCTCATCGCGAGCAAGCTCGACTCCTACAGTAAGCGCGGCACCTACAAGGCTTACGAGTTTCCAAGGGTATTCCCATGTCCCAAGACCGTCGCTACAGCTTCGAGTTCTTCCCCACCAAGACCGATGCTGGGCATGAAAAGCTCCTCGCCACTGCCCGTCAGCTGGCCAGTTACAACCCCGATTTCTTCTCCTGCACCTACGGTGCCGGTGGTTCCACCCGTGATCGCACGCTCAACACCGTGCTGCAGCTCGAAAGCGAAGTCAAAGTTGCTGCCGCACCGCACTTGTCCTGCGTCGGCGATAGCAAGGATGACCTGCGCAGCCTGCTGAGCCAGTACAAGAAGGCGGGTATCACCCGTATCGTTGCCCTGCGCGGTGACCTGCCTTCGGGCATGGGCATGGCCAGCGGTGAACTGCGTCACGCCAATGATCTGGTGAGCTTCATTCGTGAAGAAACCGGCAACCACTTCCACATTGAAGTTGCCGCTTACCCGGAAATGCACCCGCAAGCGCGCAATTTCGAAGACGATCTAAACAATTTCGTGCGCAAAGCCAACGCCGGCGCCGACAGTGCGATCACCCAGTACTTCTTCAACGCCGACAGCTACTTCTACTTCGTCGAGCGCGTGCGGCAGATGGGCGTGAATATTCCGATCGTGCCGGGCATCATGCCGATCACCAACTACAGCAAGCTGGCGCGGTTCTCCGATGCCTGCGGCGCGGAAATCCCACGCTGGATCCGCAAACAGCTGGAAGCCTACGGTGACGACACCCAAAGCATTCAGGCATTCGGTGAGCAGGTCATCACCCAGATGTGCGAACGCTTGCTGCAAGGCGGCGCACCAGGGTTGCACTTCTATACCCTGAACCAGGCCGAGCCTAGCCTGGCGGTCTGGAACAACCTGAAACTGCCACGCTAAGTAACAGCAAGGTCAAAAGATCGCAGCCCGCGGCAGCTCCTACACCGGAATATGAACCTCCGCGCAGGCGCTACCGAAGGCTGCGATCTTTTGCTTTTAACGCCCGAACCAGAGCTTCTGGATCCAGTTTCTGGCTCTTTACGGTTTCTCGTCGTAATCTCAAGCCATGCCACTTATCGCGCAGTTGCTGACAGTCCTTCTTTTCACTTGCCTGAGCCTTACCGCCCGGGGCGAGAAGCTGCGCATTGTCACCGAACCCTGGGCGCCCTATGTGTACGAGGAAAATGGTCAGTATCGTGGGCTGGACTACGAAACCACGGCCATCGTTTTCCAGCGCCTGGGGATCGAGGTGGATTGGCAGTTCCTGCCCTGGAAGCGTTGCCTGGCCATGCTGGAGCAAGGTCAGGCCGACGGCGCACTGGATATTTTTCACAGTGACGAACGCGACAGCACACTGCTTTATCCCAGTGAGCCACTGTCGCAGGTGCAGTTCGTGCTGTTCTACGCTAATGACCGCCCTCACCCCTTTCGCACCCTCGACGACCTGCGCGGCCTGACCGTCGGGACGTCGCCGGGCTATATGTACAGTCAGGATTTCAGCGAGTCGACGCTGTTCAAGCACGAGCCGGCGCCCAGCCACGAAGCCAACTTCGGCAAACTGGTGCGCGGCCGCATCGACCTGCTGATCACTGATCGCCGGGTTGGCCAGTACTTGCTCGATGAATTGCATTTACGCGACCAGATCAGCGAAAACCCCACGGTGATCAGCAGCAATAACCAGTTTCTGGCGCTTCGGCGCAACGCTGGCATGGACTTGCTGGTGCAGCGCTTCGGTGCCGAACTCAAGCGTTTCAAGCGTGAACCGGCGTACGCCGCGCTCAGCGCCCGGTATGCTGGCAACGGGACCATCGCAGCCCACCAAGAGACGCCGTCAGAAAGCCCGGCAAAAACCGTTGAGCAGCAGGAAAGCAGCGCGCGCTGATTGCTCTGTTATACTCCGGCCTTCCCGCCAGGCTCACGCCCGGACGCTTGGTCTTGTAAAAGGCATCTCGACAACGCTACAGCGCAGCCCCAGGCCCGCGCGAGCACTTGCAGATGAGCCTTCAAGACCCAAGCAGGACCGGACGGGATTGCGTCCTCTTAAACGCCATTCGCGCCAGGCAAGACTATCCCTTTGGGCCAAGCCCTAACTAAAACAGGATTACTCATGTCCTTTGCTTCCCTCGGTCTCTCCGAGGCTTTAGTCCGCGCCATCGAGGCAGCGGGCTATACCGAGCCTACTCCGGTGCAACAGCGGGCCATTCCCGCCGTGTTGCAAGGTCGCGATTTGATGGTCGCGGCACAGACAGGTACTGGTAAAACCGGCGGCTTCGCCCTTCCGATTCTGGAGCGGTTGTTCCCCAATGGTCACCCGGACAAATCCCAGCGTCACGGCCCGCGCCAACCGCGCGTACTGGTCCTGACCCCGACCCGCGAACTCGCTGCTCAAGTGCACGAGAGCTTCAAGGTCTATGCCCGTGACTTGAAGTTCGTCAGCGCCTGCATCTTCGGCGGCGTCGGCATGAACCCACAGGTTCAGGCCATGTCCCGTGGTGTTGACGTGCTGGTGGCCTGCCCCGGCCGCTTGCTCGACCTCGCCGGCCAAGGCAGCGTCGACCTGTCCCACGTTGAAATCCTCGTGCTGGACGAAGCCGACCGGATGCTCGACATGGGCTTTGTCCATGACGTGAAAAAGGTCCTGGCACGTTTGCCAGCCAAGCGTCAGAACCTGCTGTTCTCCGCGACCTTCTCCAACGACATCACCGCCTTGGCAGGGAAGTTGTTGCACAACCCAGAGCGCATCGAAGTCACGCCACCGAACACTACGGTCGAGCGTATCGAGCAACGGGTGTTCCGCCTGGCTGCCAGCCACAAGCGTTCGCTGCTGGCGCACCTGATTACTGCCGGCGCCTGGGAACAGGTTCTGGTCTTCACCCGCACCAAGCACGGCGCCAACCGTCTGGCCGAATACCTGGACAAGCACGGCCTCACCGCTGTCGCCATCCACGGCAACAAGAGCCAGAACGCCCGCACCAAAGCCCTGGCCGACTTCAAGGCCGGTGAAGTGCGGATCCTGGTCGCCACCGATATCGCCGCTCGCGGCCTGGATATCGACCAGCTGCCACACGTCGTCAACTTCGAACTGCCGAATGTCGACGAAGACTATGTTCACCGGATCGGCCGTACTGGCCGCGCCGGTCGTTCGGGCGAGGCGATCTCGCTGGTGGCTCCGGATGAAGAAAAACTGCTGAAAAGCATCGAGCGCATGACCAAGCAGAAAATCGCCGATGGCGACCTGATGGGTTTTGACTCCAGTGCCGTAGAAGCCGAGAAGCCTGAAGTCCGCGAACGTCCGGATGTGCGTAACCCGCGCAATACGCCGCGCGGTCCACGTGGTGACGGCCCGAACGGCAGCGGTGGCGGCGGTGGTCGTAAAGACAAAGGCAAGGACAAGGGCGGTAAAGAGAAGCCAGCAGCAGCCGCTCGCTCCGATCGCCCAGCTCGCGAGCAGAAGCCGCGTGAAGGCACTCCGGCCCGCGAACAGCGTCAGTCGGCTTCGGCTCCACGCGCAGCAGCTGATCGTGCACCGGACGAGTTTCTGGACGACGACGTAGACAACTTCGGTAACCGCGTCGATTACGTCCCGCAGCAGAAAGCACCTCAGGGCCGTGGCCGCCGTCCAGGCGCTCCAGCTCAGGGCAGCGGGGCTCCGGCCGGTACTTCTGCGCCACGCAGCGGTGGCCCGGGTCGCCCAAGCGCTCCGCGCAATGGCAGCGGCGCCAGCACTGGCACCCCGCCCGCCAAGCGTAACGGCCCGCGTAGCGGTGCTCCACGTGACGGTCAGGCCCGTCGCGAAGAGCCACGCAACCGCCGCCCGGCACGTGACGATCAGCAGCCACGTCAGGAACCCGCCGTTCAAAACCCGCGCGAGAACCAGCCGAAGATCATGCACAAGGAGTCCAAAAGCGATCGCTTCCCGACACCTGAGCAACTCGATCAGCTGCCAAGCCGTCCGCGTGGTGAGAAACCAGCATTGCTGACCCGCAATCGCTGATTTCTCCCGCTAACAAAAACGCCCCCGATCTCACGATCGGGGGCGTTTTTATGTGAGCTGCATTATTATTTTGCCTTGACCCCTTCGAATGTAATGTACAGCTCAACAAGGCGGGATTCTGGGGCCAACCTCCCAGTCTGGGCGAAATCCTCACGACTGATAATGGTGGTGCCTTCGAAGCCAGCACGGTAGCCACCCCAAGGATCCTTGCCTTCACCCAGAAAGATGGCCTTGACCACCACCGATTTGGTGACACCACTCAGGATCAGGTCACCCGTCACATCTGCGGTTTGCTTGCCTGCGGCATTCTTACCGGTGGATTCGACGCTGGTAGAGACAAACCTGGCGTTAGGGAACTGGCGAACATTGAGGAACTCTTTATCACCGATATGCTTGTCGCGCTCGGCGTGATTGCTGAACAAACTGGCAGTGCGCACGTTCACTTCGATCTTACTGTCTTCAACTTTGTCAGCGTCGAAGCTGAACTTGCCGTCGAGGTCTCTGAAGGTACCGGTGATGAAGCTGTAGCCCAAGTGGCTGACCTTGAAGTCGACAAAGGCATGCTGACCTTCCTTGTCGATCACATAATCAGCAGCCATCACCTGACCAGCAGACAACATAGCAGGACCAATAGCTAAAGCAGCAGCCAACATCTTTTTCAACATATTTTCATTCCTTGTGACGTCCCGGCATTCGAACCAGGATCGCATCATGGGCAATAAGATGGTGTTCCAGCGCAACCAGACCATGAAGGCCCACCACCCCAGTCAAAATGCAGATGAGCCAAAAACCATCGAATTAACTGCTATATAAAATCAATAAAAATGCACTACAAACATCTCAAAATACGATATGAATATTAAGGGTAGCGAGTTAAGAAAGGATTAATGACGTCTTAGGACAAGATGTAGGAATACAGCTTTAGTTATGTCTGAGCGTTCGGATGGGATGGAAGCCCCGCCGCTCAAAACCCACTCGATGGCATCCCCGCGGTGATTCAGATAAACCGCGGCGCGTGCACCGCGAGCAAGCCCCACACTAGTTTCGCGTCGTTTGTTTAATTGTTCGGCGCAAAAAAACGCCCCCGATCGCGAGATCGGGGGCGTTTTTGTGTAAGCCGCGAAAATTATTTCGCCTGAACACCTTCAAACGAGATGATCAGTGCCAGCTCCTGGGTTTTTGGACCCAGGTCTTTCTGAATCTCGAAGTCTTTCAGCTTGATGGTGGTAGTGCCTTCAAAGCCTGCGCGGTAGCCGCCCCACGGATCCTTGCCTTCGCCCAGGAAACGAGCAGCGATGACCACGGGTTTGGTCACGCCGTGCAGGGTCAGGTCGCCAGTCACGTCAGCAGTGTCAGCGCCAGTCGATTTAACCGAAGTCGACACGAATTTCGCTTCCGGGAATTTCGCTGCATCGAGGAAATCCGGAGTGCGGATGTGCTTGTCCCGTTCGGCGTGGTTGGTATCGACGCTGGCGGTTTTCAGCACAACGTTGATTTTGCTGGCTTCAGGATTTTTTGCGTCGTAGCTGAAGGTCCCATCCCAGTCCTTGAAGCTACCGTAGATGTAGCTGAAGCCCAGGTGGCTGATCTTAAAGTTGACGAAAGCGTGATTGCCTTCTTTGTCGATCTTGTAGTCCGCGGCCATCGCCTGACCTGCAGACAACAAGGCAGTACCGATTGCCAGAGCGGCGAGAGTCTTTTTCAACATGTTTTCTATTCCTTTTGAGTCAAGGTTGAACATCAGGCTTTGCGCCCCAGCATTCGGCTCAGGGTCGCATCACGATCTATAAAGTGGTGTTTCAAGGCAGCCAGGGCATGCAGGCCGGAAAAAACCACCAACACCCAGGCCAGATACAAATGCACGGCACCCGCCACATCAGCCTGATCGGTAAGACCGGAAATCAGCGCAGGAATTTCGAACAGACCAAACACCGGAATCCCGACACCGTCGGCGGTGGAAATCAAGTAACCGGCGATCATCACTGCGAACAAGCTGAAATAGAGAAACCCATGACCGAGCGTGGCGCCGAGCCGGGTCAAACGCCCATAGCTGGCCAGTGCGGGCGGTGGCGGGCTGATAAAGCGCCATAGCATGCGCAGCAACATGACCGCGAACAGCGTCAGGCCGATGCTTTTATGCAGATCTGGGGCTTCCTTGCGCCAGGTGCTGTAGTAGTCGAGACCGACCATCCACAAGCCCAAAGCAAACAAGCCGAAGACCGCCAGCGCCACACCCCAGTGCAACATAATGCTGACCCAGCCGTAGCGGGATGAAGAGTTACGTAGCTGCATTGCCTGAATCCTGTGAGAACTGCGCCCAAGACTATCGATTTACCTATCGAATTAAAGCGGAAAATTTCGCTTTGAAATATCGAGAAATACGATCAAGAGAGTCTGAGAGGAGTTGGTTAAGGAAAGATTAACGACAAATGTGTAGCAGGATGTGAGGCGGAAATCTCTTTCTGCCAGCCATAAAAAAAGCGCGGCGTAAACGCCGCGCTTTTTAGCGCAAGTTACTGAGCTTTGGCGTCAGTCAGTGCCGGAGCGGTTGCCGCAGGCTTTTTCGCCGGCGCAACTTTGGCAGGAGCCTTCTTCGCTACAGTCTTGACCGGGGCTTTCTTGGCCTCGGTTTTCGTCGCTGGCTTTTTCGTCGCAGCTTTGGCCGGTGCCTTTTTCACAGGCTCGGCTTTCACCGCTACAACGGGTTTTGGTTGTTCAACCGGCGCTGGAGCCGCAACGGGCTCAGGAGCTGGCGCTGGTGCTGGAGCGACTGGTGCAACAGGCTCTACCGGTTTGGCCGGGGTTTTGTCCGAACCACCGAACAGATTGGAGAAGAAATTCCCCTGACTGGCTTTCGCCGCGCCCGCACCTGCCGCACCCACCGCAGCAGCGGCTGCAACCGGAACCACTTTCGCAGGATCAACGGATTTGCCTGCCGCCAGGTCTTCGACTTGGCTGGCCGCACGCTGACCGGTGCGCAGAGCGCCTTCAAGGGTGCCTGGGTACAGGGTGTCGGTGTGTTCACCGGCAAAGGCTACGCGTTGCAGCGGACGTTCCCACAAACGCCAGTATTTGCTGATCTGGCCTGGGCCGAAGGCCAGGTACGCACCGCCAGTGGATGGGTCGGTGCTGTAGCGGCGGATTTCATAGCCGGTAAATGCGCCACGAGCCTGTGGATAAAACGCGTGCAGGCGGATCAATACCTGATCGACCATCTGTTTGTCGCCGAAGGCCTGCATGATCCGTGCGTTGTCGCCGGACAGGTTGATCACCACGTTGGCGCCACCCTTCAGAGCCGGCTCGATCCACAACATGCCCAAGCCTGTGTTGCTGTAGATCTCACCGGACATCCGTGCCTTGCTTTCCCAGACCGGGGTCTTGAACTTCAGCATGATCTGGTCGCGCCAGCCGTAGTTGGTGCCCTTGATTGCATTCTGGTGCAAAGCGTCCAGCGATGGCGTCATCTGAATCTTGCTCAGTGCGCGCAATGGCACTGCCAACACCACGTAGTCGGCCTGGTAGCTAACGGTATCGACCTTGACGGTGACACCATCCTTATCCTGGGTAATGGCCGAAACCGGTGAACTGGTCTTGATGGTTTTTAGCTGTTTGATGAAGGCCTGCGCCAGCACCGGGCTGCCACCGAGCAGACGCGAGGCCCGCAGATCGCGATCGGCAACGCCACGATAAACCCGGCTCTGCTGTGCGAAGTACAGCAGCGACAAACGCGATGGTTCGTCGTAGCGACTACGAATCTCCTGATTAACCAGCTGACGCGCCGTGGCTGGCAATTGCAGGCGGTCCAGCCAGTTGGCAACGTTGATCTGGTCGAGAGCGAACAGCGTGCTGTTTCCCGCCGGATTCAGCGGGTCATCGATGGAGCGCGCCAGGTCATCCAGGGTCTTTTCGTAGCGCTTGAGCGCATCGGCAGTCGCTGGCTGTTTGGTCGCCAGATCGGCTGCGGAGAAGTACTCACCGTCGATCAGGTAGCCGGGAGTACGGACGAATTCCGGAGCCGGCGAGGTGCCGAGCTTGAAGGTCTCGATGTACTTGTTCAGCACTGGCTGGGTTTTGTTGTTGCCGATCCACTCGCTGGTGGCCATGCCCGAACGGCCACCCATGCTCGGTTTGGCTTCCAGCAGCGTGACCTGCCAGCCTTTGTTCTGCAGCTCGTACGCGGCTGTCAGACCCGACAACCCACCACCGATCACGATCGCTGTGGGTTGTTTGTCCTTTGCCAGCGCCGAGACGCTGAACAGCCCTATTATCACCAGCGCACAGGCGCGCAGCCAACCAGCAGACATTCAGCGAACTCCGGAATAAAACAAGAAAGTGTCGGATTATCGAGCCCGACGACTCAAAGAGCCGCGCAGGATACGTCAGGCATCAAATGCCCGCCAGCGGCGCCTATTGTCCCGGTAAGAGTAGCTGAAACGACACAATGGGTTGTCCCAAGGACTGGCATTGCATAGGCTTGCGCGATTGTTTGCACGCGCACGTCGCGAGCCGCCTCGAGGAGAGTGAAAATGGGCCTGAATAATCAGTGGATGCAACGCGATCTCGCGGTTTTGTGGCATCCCTGCACCCAGATGAAAGACCACGAACAACTGCCGTTGATCCCGATCAAGCGCGGTGAAGGCGTCTGGCTGGAAGACTTCGAAGGCAAACGTTATCTCGATGCGGTCAGTTCCTGGTGGGTCAACGTGTTCGGTCACGCTAATCCGCGGATCAATCAGCGCATCAAGGATCAGGTCGATCAGCTTGAGCACGTGATTCTGGCCGGCTTCAGCCATCAACCGGTGATCGAGCTGTCCGAACGCCTGGTGAAGATGACCCCGGAAGGCCTGACCCGGTGCTTCTACGCCGATAACGGTTCGTCCTGCATCGAAGTCGCGCTGAAAATGAGCTTTCATTACTGGCTCAACCGTGGCCAGCCGAACAAGAAGCGCTTCGTCACCCTGACCAACAGCTACCACGGCGAAACCATGGCCGCGATGTCGGTGGGCGATGTGCCATTGTTCACCGAGACCTACAAGGCGCTGTTGCTGGACACCATCAAAGTGCCGAGCCCGGATTGCTACCTGCGCCCGGAAGGCATGAGCTGGGAAGAACACTCGCGCAACATGTTTGCCGCCATGGAGCAAACCCTGGCCGAGAACCACGACACTGTCGCGGCGGTGATCGTCGAGCCGCTGATCCAGGGCGCTGGCGGCATGCGCATGTATCACCCGGTGTACCTGCAATTGCTGCGTGCAGCCTGCGACCGCTACGGCGTGCACCTGATTCATGACGAAATCGCTGTCGGCTTCGGCCGGACCGGGACGATGTTCGCCTGTGAACAGGCCGGTATCCGCCCGGACTTCCTCTGCCTATCCAAAGCCCTGACCGGCGGCTATCTGCCGCTGGCGGCGTGCGTGACCACCGAAGATGTCTACAGCGCCTTCTACGACGACTATCCAACCCTGCGCGCGTTCCTGCATTCCCACAGCTACACTGGCAATCCGCTGGCCTGTGCGGCGGCGTTGGCGACCCTGGATATCTTCGAACAAGACAATGTGATCGAGAACAACAAGGCCCTCGCCCAGCGCATGGCCAGCTCGACCGCGCATCTGGTCGATCACCCTCATGTGTCGGAAGTGCGTCAAACCGGCATGGTGCTGGCCATCGAGATGGTTCAGGACAAGGCCAGCAAGACCGCCTATCCGTGGCAGGAACGTCGTGGACTCAAGGTGTTCCAGCATGCGCTGGAGCGCGGCGCTTTGCTGAGGCCATTGGGCAGCGTGGTGTATTTCCTGCCGCCGTATGTCATCACCCCGGAGCAGATCGACTTCCTGGCCGAAGTGGCCAGTGAAGGGATTGATATCGCCACGCGCAGTGACATCAGCGTGGCGGTACCGGCGAACTTCCATCCGGATTTTCGTGATCCGGGTTGATACCGCTGATGCACTGATCATTCCCACGCTCTGCGTGGGAATGCAGCCCGTGACGCTCCGCGTCACAACAGCGGACGCAGAGCGTCCAGAGAGGCGTTACCACGCAGAGCGTGGGAACGATCGGAAAACTTCCAGAGATCCAAGATGAGACTGTCCCGCTTCTTTATCGATGCCCCTTTGAGCCTCGGCGAACACGAACTGCCGGAGGCCCAGGCGCATTACATCAGCCGTGTGCTGCGCATGGCCGAGGGCGATGCATTGCAAGTGTTCGACGGCTCAGGGTTTGAGTTTCGCGGCAAGCTGCTGGAAGTCGGCAAAAAGCGCGTGGTGGTCCAGTTGGATGAGCACTTCGCCGGGCAGATCGAATCACCGCTGCAGATTCACCTGGGCCAAGGCCTGTCCCGTGGTGAGCGGATGGATTGGGCGATTCAGAAAGCCACCGAGCTGGGCGTCACTGAGATCACCCCGATCTTCAGCGACCGCTGCGAAGTTCGCCTCAAGGACGAACGCGCCGACAAGCGCCTGATGCACTGGCGCCAGGTCGCCATCAGCGCGTGCGAGCAATGCGGGCGTTCGCGGGTGCCGGTCATTCATCCACCACTGCTGTTGGCCGATTGGCTGAAACAGGCCGAAGCCGAGTTGAAGCTGGTGCTGCACCCCGTGGCCGAGCCACTGGTCAGCCATGCCAAACCGGCGACGTTGGCGTTCTTGATCGGTCCGGAAGGCGGGTTGTCCGACGCTGAGGTCGATCTGGCTCAAGACGCTGGTTTCCATTCCGCACGCCTTGGTCCGCGAGTGTTGCGGACCGAGACCGCGCCGGTGGTGGCGTTGGCGGTTGCGCAGCAGTTGTGGGGGGATTTCTAACCGTACTATTTGATCGTTCCCACGCTCCGCGTGGGAATGCCTCAATGGACGCTCTGCGTCCGCTCTTGTGACGCAGAGTGTCACGGGCTGCATTCCCACGCAGAGCGTGGGAACGATCTGCCGATCTACGACGCGGTTACTGCACCGGATCACTCACCGGTTTGGCGATGATTGCTTTCAGTTCACTGGTCATCGGGAATTCCAGGTTCAGCCCTTTGGGCGGGATAGGTTGTTCGAACCAGCGCTGATAGATGCCGTTGATTTCACCTGAGCGATACAGGTCAGCCAAGGTCCCGTTCACCAGTTCAAGGAACTGCGGGTCATCCTTGCGCACCATGCAGCTGTAGATTTCCCGTGATTGTTCTTCCCCTACCACGACCCAATTATGCGGATCGCGGGCTTTGGCGCGTTCGCCATACAGCAGCGCATCATCCATATAAAACGCTGCGGCCCGGCCCGTTTGCAGCATCTGGAAGGCTTCGCCGTGATCCTTGGCGCTGATCACGAACATGTCGATCTTGTGCTCGGCGTTATAGTTTTTGAGGAAGCGTTCGTTGGTGGTGCCGGCGGTGGTCACCACGTTCTTGCCGCGCAAGTCGGCGAAGCTGTTGATGCCGCTGTCCTTGGCGGTCAGCAGTTGGCCCTTCACATAAATAAACCCGTAAGAAAACGCCACCTGCTTCTGCCGTTCGGCGGTGACGCCGGTGGAGCCGCACTCCAGGTCGATGGTACCGTTTTGCACCAGCGGGATCCGTGTCTGCGAGGTCACCAGGTTGTAGTTCACGTTGAGCTGCGGCAGATCGAGTTTGAGCCGGATCCGCTCGACGATTTTGCTCGCCAAGTCCACCGAGTAGCCCATGGGTTGGCCAGAGTTGTCGCCTACATAGGAAAACGGCACTGATGCATCGCGATAGCCCAAGGTAATACTTTTGGCATTCGCGATCTTGCTCAGCGTACCCGTCAGCGGCGCTTGCGAGGCCTGCAATTGGGCGCTGAGCAGGAGACTCAGAGTGCAGCCGATCAACGTGATTTTTTGCATTGTTATCTTCCGTTGTGGGTGTGGGATTAGCGGCGAGCCGCGATGACGGTGATTTCCACCAGGACTTCAGGCCGCGCCAGTTCGGCTTGCACGGTCGTGCGAGTCGGCGCCTGACCCGGCGATAGCCAGGCCGACCACACCTCATTCATCGCGGGGAAATCGTTCTGAATATCCTTCAGGTAAATGGTCGCGCTGAGCAGATGATCCTTGTCGCTGCCCGCCTCGGCCAACAAGGCGTCGATCTTGTCCAGCACCTCGCGGGTCTGGCCACTCACTTCGGTACTGGCGCCCGGCACTTGGCCGGAAAGGAATACCAGGTCCCCGAAGGTCACGGCAGCGGAGAGTCGGTCATTGCTGTTGATTCGATTGATGGTCATGGGGTTTTCCTTCTAATGAATGAGGTGTCAGGCGGTACGGGGTACGAGGCCCTGCATATCGATCGAGGTGCTGCGTTGGCTAATCAACTCGCTGAGCAGCCGTCCACTGCCACAGGCCAGCGTGAAGCCCAGGGCGCCATGACCGAGGTTGAGCCAAAGATTACGATAGCCGCTGCCACCGATTAGCGGCACGCCACTGGGCGTGGCCGGACGCATGCCGGCCCATTCGATGGCCGCGTCGTAGTCCCCGGCATTCGGGAAAGTCCCGCAGGCCTGGCGTTTCATCAACGCCAAACGTTTTGGCTCAAGGGCCGGATCGAAACCGACGATGTCGACCATCGCGGCTATCCGCAATTGCTGGCCGATGCGCGCGTAAACGATCTTGCGGTCGTAATCGGTGACGCTGATGTCCGGCGCGCGATGTTGCGCACCAATCGGCACGGTGAGGCTGTAACCCTTCAGGGGATAAAGCGGCACATGCACGCCGGGCAGCGCCAAGGCCGGGCTGCGATGACCGGCGGCGATCACCAGTTGCTCGACCGGCAGGACTTCATTACCCAGCTTTTCCTTACCTAGCTCGATGGCCTGCACCGCGCCGTGCGCATGTCGAATACCCGTCACCGAACGGCCCAGCAGAAACTCGCAGCGACCCGACGCTTTCAGCCTCGCGGCCAGTTGCTGGCAGAAGGCGTGGCAGTCACCGACCTCTTCGTTCGGGGTGTAAATCGCGCCGACAAAAGGCGCTCCGCTCAGCGCCGGCTCAAGTTGTGCGCAGTCGGCCTGGGACAGGACGTGCTGGTGAACGGTATCGGCGAGATATCGCCGTGCGTGCGCAAAACTGCCCGACTCGCGGAAGGTCACCAGCTTGCCATTGCGCCGCCAGTTGAAACCGTCGAGACGGTCCTCGTCCCGCCAGCGTTGCAGCGTCACTTGGCTCAACGACGCCAGACGCAACAGATGACCGGCGTTCTTGCGGTTCACTGACGTGCGGCATGCGCCCAGGAACGATGCCATCCAGCGCCACTGTGCCGGGTCGAAACGCGGGCGCAGCTTCAAAGGCGAATCACCGCGCAGCATCCAGCCGATCGCCTGCAACGGCACGCCGGCATCGGCCAGTGGCGCGACGTAGCGATAAGAGAGTTGGCCGCCATTGGCGAAACTGGTTTCGCTGCCCAGCGAGTCCCGAGCTTCGACCAAGGTGACGTCAAAACCGTCGCGAACCAGCGCGTAGGCGGTTGCCAACCCGATCACGCCACCACCGATGATGCAAACTCGCTGAGCCATGTCAGTCCTTAGCCGTGATTGAAACGTGCTTGAGGTTAGGACCAGGTGACAGGCGCGGAACAATGAATAAAGATACGGCAACCATAAACAAAGGTTATGGACTTGCCATGCGACTGCGACATATCGAGATTTTCCAGGCCATCCGCCAGACCGGCTCGGTCAGCGGCGCGGCGCAACTGCTGCACGTTTCGCAACCGGCGGTGACCAAGGTTCTGCAGCATGCCGAGCTGCAGTTGGGCTTCCCATTGTTCCTGCGAGTACGCGGCAAATTGCACGCCACGCCCGAGGCGCTGGAGCTGGAACGCGAGGTCGACAAGGTCAGCGAAAGCCTGCAAGGCGTGCGCCGTTTGGCCCAGAGCCTGCGCCGTAAACCGGGTCAAAGCCTGCGTATTGGCGCCACACCGGCACTGGCCCTGTCACTGTTGCCGCCGACCATCAGCGAATGGACCCGACGTTACCCGGACATCGTCTGCGAGCTGTCCAGCGCCCACAGCCGCGAGCTGGTGAAGAACCTGCTGATGCGCGAAATCGATGTCGCCCTCAGCCTCCAGCAGCCGGATCATCCAGGGCTTAAAGCCCAGGCTTTGGCTCACGGTGTGCTGGTGGTGTTGGCGCCCATCGGTTACTGGCCTGAGGAGAGCAAGGGCAAACCCTTGCCATTGATGGAACTGGCCGATGCGCCGTTGATTGGTCTGTCCAGCGCCGACCCGTTATCGGCAAAACTCGACAGCTATCTGAAAGCCGTCGAACCGCCGCCACGTGTCAGCATTGCTGTGCAGACCTATTCATTGGCCCGGGCCATGGTCGAATCGGGCGCGGGGCTGGCAGTGATCGATCCGTTCACCGCCCTCGGCGCCTCGCCGGCCACCACTGCCATTCGACCGCTGGCGCCGGCGCTGCCGATCACCCTGTACGCCATGACCCGCGCCGATGAAGCGCCTGCGCATACCTTGAGCAACCTGCTGGAAATTTTCAGCAGTCGCGCTCAGGAGCAGTTGGATCGGTTGATGGATCGGGGTTGATCGCAGCGTCACAACACATAAAACAGAATCGCCACAAAGTGCAGCAGGCTCCCGGCGATCACAAACAAATGCCAGATCCCATGGGCATGGCGCAGCCGGCTGTCGAGGGCGAAGAAGATGATGCCCACGGTGTACAACACACCGCCCGACGCCAGCCAGGCGAAACCAACCGTACCCAGCCCTGCCAGCAACGGTTTGACCGCCACCAGCACGATCCAGCCCATCACCGCGTAAATCACGATCGACAGGACCCGCGCCTCGGAGCGCGGTTTGATCTCTTGCAGGATGCCGATGATCGCCAGGCCCCAGACAATCCCAAACAAGGTCCAACCCCACGGGCCGCGCAACGTGACCAGACAGAACGGCGTGTAACTCCCGGCGATCAGCAGGTAGATCGAAAAGTGATCGACCTTTTGCATGATCGCTTTCTTGCGCCCTCGCACGCTGTGATACACCGTCGAGGCGCAGTACAGCACCAGCAAGGTGAAACCATAAATCGCCACGCTGACAATCTTCCAGGGACTCCCGTCCAGGCTGGCAATCACCAACAACCAGACCACCCCGACACACGCCGCGACTGCCCCAACCAAATGCGTCCAAGCGTTGAATCTTTCCCCGTGATACATGCATCACACCCCTCGAAATTCGTTACAACATCGTATACACACATTCCCCGCGAAAGCGCGAGCCAGGCTCAAGCCAGTTGGGCACAATCAAACCATTCGAATAAGAGTCCGCGCCATGTTGATCGATGAAGAGTTGACCCTGAAAAAGCTCGAGGTGTTCCTGGCCTTCATGCGCACCGGCAATCTGGCGCGAGCGGCGGCTGAGTTGCAGACCAGCAACGTCAGCGTGCACCGGGCGATTCACTCACTGGAAAGCGCGCTGCGTTGCCCGCTGTTCAAGCATGAAGGGCGCAACCTGACGCCGCTGGAGAGTGCTTATGTGCTGGAAGAACGGGCGCAAAAGCTGATCCAGGACGTGGTCGAAACCGTGCGATTGACCCGCGAAGCTGCCGGATTCTCGGCTGAGCGTTTCAAGCTTGGCTCGCTGTATTCGCTGACGGTGAAGACTGTACCGCAGCTGATCATGGGCCTGAAAATCCGTCGCAGTGAGCTGAACATCGACCTGATTCTCGGCTCGAACATCGACCTGTTGTACAAGCTCAAAAACATGGAAGTCGACGCGATTCTGGTGTCTCTCGACGACAGTGTGAACGACCCGGACTGCGAGCAGATCCATCTGTTCTCCGACGATATCTTCCTTGCCACACCGGCCGACTCGCCGTTCGCGCAGCAAGCGGAAGTCGATCTGAGTGATGTGCGCGACGCGACGTTTATTACCCTGACCCAAGGCTTCGCCACCCACCAGGACGGTAATCGGGTGTTCAAGCAGGCAGGCTTCGAGCCGAAGGTGGCGATGCAGGTCAACGACATCTTCACCCTGCTGAGCATGGTCAGTTCAGGGGTTGGTTATGCCTTGCTGCCGGGGCGGATTGCTGCGGTGTATGAGAATCGGGTGAAGCTGATTCCGCTGCAGGAACGCTATCGCCTGCAACAGCATATTGGCGTGGTGTTTCTCAAGGCCAAGGAGCGCGATCCGAACTTGTTGGCGCTGTTGGCTGAGTGTCGGATGTATGCCAACCGACATGCCTGATACACCGCGTCGTCTGCATCGTCGGAACGCCGCCCGGAGCAAGCCCGCTCCCACATTAGACCTGCGTCGGGCCCGAAAAATGGGCTCACCTTGATCAAGTGTGGGAGCGGGCTTGCTCGCGATGACTGAGGAACATTCAACACAAATTCCGGACTTACCCCACTATCCCCCGCACAATGAAATACAACAACGAAGGCCCAAGCAAACAACCCAGCCCGGTATGGAAAGTCGCCGTCAGCGCGCCATAGGGCACCAGCCGCCGATCTGTCGCCGCCAGCCCCGCCGTCACACCGCTGACGGTACCGGCCAAACCACCGAAGACCATCGCCGAGCGCGGGTTATCAAGGCCCATCCAGCGGGCGGCCAATGGTGTGCCGACCATCACCATGATCGCCTTGATCAGTCCGGTAGCGATGGACAGCGCCACCACATCGGAACTCGCACCAATCGCCGCCCCCGTAACCGGGCCGACGATGTACGTCACCGCGCCGGCACCGATGGTGGTCATGCTGATCGCATCGCGATAACCGAACACCCAGGCGATACTCGCCCCGACGATAAATGGCAACACCGTGCCCAGCAGCAGCGCGATGGCCCCGACCAGTCCCGCTTTGCGCGCTTCAGTGGCCTGCACCTCAAACGCCGTGGCGACAATCGCGAAGTCCCGCAGCATCGCGCCACCCATCAGACCGATGCCGGAAAACAGCGCCATATCCGCCAGACCTTTTTGTCCGCCGGTGATGGTGCCGCCGACCCAGGCCAATACCAGCCCGATGACGATGGCAATCGCCGAGCCGTGAATCCGGCCGAAGGTCAGGCGCTTGGACAGCACTACGGAGATCCACATGATCACACCGACGAAAGCGAACGCCGTGACCAGACCGTTATGTTCCAGCCCCTGTTCAATGAGATTCCACATATCAGCGTCCCCCAACGGTAGCGGCGGGCGGCACAATATCGACCGGTTCGTCCGGCAGTGGCTCGCCTTTGTGAGTCCGACTGATCAAGGCAATGGTGCAACCGCAAATCACCACCGAACCGATCGCCGCCAGCACCGCCACCGGGCCACCGTGCAGCGCGGTCACCACGTTTTGTTGCGCAGCCATGGCCACCACCACCGGAATGTACATGGCGCCCCAAAAGCCGACGCCCATCTCGCAATCCTTGGTCATGCCGCCGTGCCTTTGCATCCACAAGCGCGCACAGATCAACAGGATCATGGCGATGCCCACCCCGCCGACGTTCGATTTCACTCCCAGTAACACGCCGAGCATGTCACCCAGAATCACCCCTGCCAGCGTACAAATCGCCAACAGCGCCACACCGTAAATAATCATTATTGTTGTCCTCAAAGTGCATCGTCGAAGTTGTTGTTTTTGTCCTTCGCAAGCCTGAGTCGGTGTCTAGGGCTCGACTCCCTCCTCACGCAACAGCGCTTGCAAGGTGTCCAGGCGTGCGCCGTCGAAAGCGATGGCCGTGCCTTGTTCGAACACCCGGCGCGCCAGCCCGGTGAGCACCGCACCCGGCGGCAGTTCAATGTGTAAACGGACACCGCGCTCGTAAGCGCTTTGCACCGTGCCGCGCCAGTCGACAACCCGGCACATGTTGTAGGCCAGGTCATCACGCAGTGGCTCGACCGTACGAATCGGCCGGGCGCGACTGCCACTCAGGTAACCCAACACTGGAACCTGCAACGGCACCTGGGCAAAGGCTTGCGCCAGCACCTCGGCGGGTTGCGCAAGCAACGGACAATGGGATGGAACGCTGACCGCCAACCGTTTTGCCAAACCGGCACCGCGAACGCGAGCCAACTCGGCGACCGCTTTCATTGCCGCGTCGCTGCCAGCGATGACGACTTGGTTATCGGCATTGATATTGGCCAGGTAGACCGGCGTTTGCGCGCTGTGAACCTGCGCCAACAACCCCTCTACCGTCGCCAGATCCAGACCGATAATCGCGGTCATGCCATAACCCTGAGGATAAGCCTGCTGCATCAACTCACCGCGCAGGCTGACCAGACGCAGCGCATCGCTGAAAGCCAACGCACCGGCCACCACCGCCGCCGGATAGGCGCCGATGGACAGCCCGGCCACATAGTCCGGCGCCGGCGCTTGCTGCAACAGCAAACGCGAGCCCGCGACCCCAGCGATCAGCAGACAGAGCTGAACCCCACGGGTCGAGGCCAGAGACTGGGCTGAATCCAACTGCAAAACATCCTCGCCCAGCATCTCGCTCGCCTCTTTCAAGCAGGCTTCAACCACCGTGTTTTGCGGCAGACGATGAAGCATGCCCGGCTGTTGCGCGCCTTGGCCCGGGAACACGAACAAGCTGCTCACGCTGCCTGCTCCAACGCCTGCCAAGGATCCATCACCAACCGCACACCGCTGGCGCTTTTGAGCAACACACGCTGCGCCGAACCGGCCCATTCGCGCAATGCGACGGCGCCGTTGGGCGTTTGCAATTGCAGGTCCACCGGGCAAATGGCGGCGTCCAATTGCTTTAATAATTCCAGTGCCTGAACACGACCCAACGGCTGTGCAGTTCGCAGAATCAGATCGAGATCGCTGTGCTGATGCAGGGCTTCAACGCCGCTGGCCAATTCAAACCCGGCACTACCGCTGACACCCCAGCTCAAGCCGCAATCGTCGAGCAATGGACGCAGTTGAGCCAAGGCCTGCAATGCCGGCCAATCCCGATCCGACTCGACATGACAAAGCTCCTCAGGCCGCACTCGGCGCTGGATCGCCGTGACCGCCATCAACGTAGCGTAACGTTGCTCACGCAAACGCCCGCGCACCCCGACGGCGATCTGGTCAGCAGCCGTCAACGCGCGCCGCACCACAACCGGGTGACCTTCGCCCATGGCCTCAATCACCCAGGCCGGAGCATCGGCAGGTAAGTGCTCTGGCGTCAGGCCCCAGAGCAGGTCATGTGCAAGCAGCACAGTCACGTCGCTCACCACTGCTCGCGCAACAGCTGGCGAACCTTGCTCGACGCGGCTCGATTGCTGGCACCCAAACGACTGCTCAAATCATGACCACGGGCGTCGACCTCTTGAATCGCCTGAGCCAGACAGTCGTTCACTCGCGCCAAGTCGCTCACGGTCGGCTGTTCGATCTGGCTGACCTCAAGGGTCTCCCACAGCAAGCCAAGGCTGGCAAAGCTGTCGATGTCATACGCCATCGGCGGCACGCTGGCAGCCAACGCTTCGAGCTCTTCGACACTGCGCAACGTCACCCGCGCCGCCGAAGCTTTGCCCATGGCGTGCACCATCACACCAGGGTCGCGCAAAGCGATCAGCCGATTAGCTTGATAACCATGAGCCAGAAACGCCCCGGACATGGCCTTGCCCACCAACAAACCGATCACCGCATGCCCGGCCAGTCGCGCCCGAGCATAACTGTCCACGGCGCCCGCCAATGCCTGATGAATGCCCAGCGCCTCCTCGCGCCGGCCATACGCCTGACTCGGCACATCGACGATGGCGATCAAGGCGCGTTTGTGCGGCTTGTTGCGATCAGCCTCTATGACTTCATCCACCGCTTTGGCCAGACCCCAGCCTTCCAGCAAGCCGACCTCACCGTTACGGGCGCGGACGAAGCGGTTATCCGGGTCCGCCACCACGGCGAGAAAACGCACCGGTTGTTCACCCAGCAGACCATCGGCGACTTTCAACGAAGCGGGCAATCCGCTCACGGGCGTAGCGCCAGCGCTCAAGGCCTGGAACCACTGCAAGCCTCTCAGGGAAAAAGTACTCATGAGCGCGCTCCTTGGTACAGATCGCGAACCGTCGCCGGTTCGATTTGCGGCTCGGCATCCAGACGGGCCAAGCGTTGCAGGAACAGCTCGGCCTGACGGCTGCGTTGTTCGCTCGGCAAACCCTGTTGAAGCAGCTCGCTGACCTGCTGCTGAATCTGCGCCACGTCGTCGGCCACATAACGGTCCACCAAACCACTGGCGAAACGCTGTTCGCCGCCGGTCAGGCTCCAGATGAAGGGCCGATCGCGGGAGTCATATTCCTCAAGCCCTGCTTCCTGCTCGATCACTTGCGGGCCGTTGAGGCCCAGGCGTGCTTCCTGAGTGACCAGCAGATAACTGCACAACCCGGCGGCAATCGACATCCCACCAAAGCAACCGACACTGCCGGCCACCACGCCGATCACTGGCTGGTATTGGCGAAGGTCGACAATCGCCGCATGGATGTCGGCAATCGCCGCCAGCCCGAGGTTGGCTTCCTGCAAGCGCACGCCACCGGTTTCCAGCAGCAACACGGCACGGGTGGCGATGCCTTTGCGGTTGTCTTCGGCCGCCAGTTCCAGCGCTCCGGCGATTTTCGCCCCGCCGACTTCGCCCAGGCTGCCGCCTTGAAAAGCGCCTTCGATGGCCGCGATCACCACCGGCAAACCGCCGATGCTGCCCTTGGCGATGACCACGCCGTCGTCGGCTTGCGGCACCACACCCTGACGGGACAACCAGGGCGACATGACACGTTGGAACGGGTCGAGTAATTCGCGAAAGCTACCGGCGTCGAGCAAGGCTTTCGCCCGCTGGCGAGCACCGAGTTCGACGAAGCTGTGTTTGTTGAGCAAGGCTGTGCTATCAGTCATGACCGATCTCCTCGAAGCCTTGTTCCAGACGCAGGCGAACCACACCCGGCGTAGCGCCGAAATCATGGATATCGATCAACAACGCCGGTGGCGTCGATTCGTCGAACATCCGCTCGAACAGATGCTGCCAGCGTTGCGCACTGCCGTTGACCGAGGTCTGCACCTGGATCATCAGCTTGCCGGCCTGACCCGGCTCCATCAGCACTTCCAGATCACCGGAACCGACACAGCCCACCAGCGCCCTGCCCCTGGCCGGCTGCCCGGCGGGGAATTCAAAGGATAAGGTTTCCATCAAAATGCTCCCTGGATGAAGCCGTCGCCGGACTCTATACGATCAATAAACAAGCAAGCCGCGAGCAAATCCGCAGCGCCGCCGGGCGAGGCGTTCAACGCCAATAAGTGTTGGTCCAACTCATGCAGGCGACGACGCCCGCCAAGGCTCGCGCTGCCACCGGCGTCGAGCACCGCTTGCGCGCCCCGTTGCATGGCCTGCAAACCCGCTTCGCCTGCGCGATAGAGCACGCAAGTGTCGGCCAGCGTGGTCATGATCGCCAGCAAGGCATCGAGCCGGGCGTTCTGTTCGCCATGGCCATCGGCACGACTGCGTTTGAGTTGCGGCAGAGCGCGCTGAATCACGGCCGGGAAGCCGAGTTGGGCTTCTTCACGGGCTCCGCGAGCGCCGTAGCGTTGGGCGACTTGGGCACCATGGCTCAGCGGCTGCGGGGCATAACGGTCGTTGAGTAAAGCCAGTCGTGCGGCGCGCAAGGTCACGGCGCCAGCGGTACTGGATTGAGATTCCAGTGCAGCAGCGGCGACCAACAGACCCAGGGCCCAGATCGCACCGCGATGGGTGTTCACGCCATTGGTGGTGGCGAGCATCGCTTGTTCGCCGTCGCGGCCAATACGCCCGAGGGCTTCGCGTAACGGCAGACCGACTTCGCCAAACTCAAGCGCTGCTTCGGCCATTTCCTTGAACGCCGACCACAACGACAACGCCGAAGCGTGCATCAGCCCCAGGTGCAAATCGCTGTGGGCGCCATTGCCACGACGGTCCACCAGCGCCGGTTTCGGCGACAGGTCGGCTTCGTCGATCAAGGCGTCCACCGCCAGATCCGCCAGCCGTTCGGCCAGCGAGAGGGTTTGGGGTTGCAGGTTGAATGCGTGCATTACCAGCTCCTGAACTTGGCGGGCGGGTTGTACAAGCCACCCGACCACTCCACCAGATCGGCGACGCTTTTGGCCGCGAGCAATTCGCGGGTGGCGTCGGTGCGACGGATGCCGAGGTCTTCCGGCAGCGCGATCAACCCTTCACGGCGCATGCGAGCGGTGTCTTTCGGGTTATGCCGCAGACCGATGACGGTCACCCCGGCTACTGCGGCGATCATCGCCTGGCGTTCTTCCAGGGAGCGGGCCTTGTACAGGTAGGCGATGCCTTCTTCGGTGAGCAAGTGGGTGACGTCGTCGCCGTAAATCATGATTGGCGCCAGCGGCATGCCGCTTTTCTTCGCCACCTCGACCGCATCCAGCGTCTCGACGAAGGTCGGTTTTCCGCCTTCCTGAAAGGTCTCGACCATCTGCACCACGAGTTTCTTGCCGCGCTCGAGCAAGGCTTCCGGAGCATCGTCGTGGCGCATGTCCAGCCAGGCCGGCGTGCCGTGACGACGACCGCGCGGGTCATGGCCCATGTTCGGCGCACCGCCGAAACCGGCCAGACGCCCACGGGTAACGGTCGAGGAATGTCCATCGCCATCGACCTGCAAGGTCGCGCCGATAAACAGGTCCACTGCGTATTGCCCGGCCAGCTGGCAGAACATCCGGTTCGAACGCAGCGAACCGTCGCGCCCGGTGAAGAACACGTCCGGTCGCGCAGCGATGTAGTTTTCCATCCCCAGCTCAGTGCCGAAACAATGCACGCTCTCGACCCAGCCACTTTCGATGGCCGGAATCAGGGTTGGATGGGGGTTGAGGGTCCAGTTGCGGCAGATCTTACCCTTGAGCCCGAGGGACTCGCCGTAGGTCGGCAGAATCAGCTCGATGGCCGCGGTGTTGAAGCCAATGCCGTGGTTGAGGGACTGAACGTTGTGCTTCTCGTAGATGCCACGGATCGCCATCATCGCCATCAACACGTGCACCGGTTTGATGTGCCGTGGGTCACGGGTGAACAGCGGTTCGATGTAGAACGGTTTGTCGGCCACCACCACGAAATCGACCCATGAGGCGGGAATATCCACGCGCGGCAGCTCGCTGACGTCATCCACCAACTGGTTGACCTGGACGATCACGATGCCATCGCTGAAGGCTGCCGGTTCGATCAGCGCTGGAGTGTCTTCGGTGCTCGGCCCGGTGTAGATGTTGCCCGCGCGGTCGGCCATAAAACCGGCCGAGAGCACCACGTTGGGAATCAGGTCCACCACCAGCCGTGCATAGAGTTCGATGTAGGTGTGAATCGCGCCGATTTCCAGGAGGCCGTCTTCCAGCAACTGGCTGATGCGCAAGCTTTGGGTGCCGGCAAAGGAGAAATCCAGCTTGCGGGCGATGCCGCGTTCGAACAAGTCCAGATGCTCGGACCGGCCGACGCTGGGCATGATCATGTGCAAATCATGCAACTTTGCCGGGTCGGCCTTGGCCAGGGAGCGGGAAAGGAAATCCGCCTGTTTCTGGTTATTGCCTTCAAGCACCACCCGGTCGCCGGGCAGAATCAACGCCTCCAGCGCCGCGACAATCTTGTCGGTCGGCAACACCACACCATCGGCGAGACCCCGCACCAGTTCGAGGCGACGCTGCTTCTCGCTGCGCCGCCGCGTCCAGCGCGAGTCGGGGGATATTATTGTTGTCATGCTCACTCCACGGGTTCGCTGTCGTGGAGCTACCTTAGGAGCGAATGATGGGAGCATCAATCAAGCACAGAGACGGATCGTTACGGTTAGGGTAATGAATCAACCCGCCACAATGGATCGGTCCGATCTAGAGGTCTGTGTCGACTGTTCAACTGTCATCGCGAGCAAGCTCGCTCCCACATTGGATCTGTGATCGACGCAAATCCCCTGTGGGAGCGAGCTTGCTCGCGATGGCGATCCCAAGATCACCCCCGAACCAACCCCGCCCCCACCAACAATTCTTCCAACCCCAGCAAGTCCGGCACTTTGGCCACTTGCTCGGCGATTTGCACGGCGGCTTTTTCCAGTGGGCAGAGCGGTACGTCGACATAGCTCAACTGGCTGTCGAGTTTGTAGGAGCGGGGAATTCCCTGCACCAGCAAGGCGATGAATTTGAGTTGCGGGCGGCCGCCCAGGGCGTTGAGTACGACGATGCGTGCGCGGTCGCCGATCACGGCGTTGCTGCCGCAGGCGGATTCGAAGCTGAGCAGCGGGATCTGTCGGTCGCGCCAGGTCACCAGGCCCAGGTACCAGGGTGGCGAGTCGAAGTCGAAGGTGCCGGGTTGGTAGTCGATCAGTTCAGCGATGGCGACGTTGGGCAGGATCAGGTTGCGGTCGGCCAGGGGCAGCAGCAGCCCGGTGAGGTTGCTGGTGCGGTGATCAAGCATGGGGTTTGCTCCAAAGGGCGATGCTCTCCAGCAGGACCGATTCCTGATACGGCTTGCCGAGGTAGTCGTTGACGCCGAGGGCCATGGCCCGGTCGCGGTGTTTTTGGCCGGTGCGCGAGGTGATCATGATGATCGGCAGGTGTTGCAGACGCGGATCGCTGCGAACCTGCATCGCCACTTCGAAACCGTCCATGCGCGGCATTTCGATGTCCAGCAGCATCAGGTCCGGGGTGTGTTCTTCCAGCAGCGCCATGGCGTCGACGCCGTCCTTGGCGGTCAGCACGTTCATGCCGTGGCGTTCAAGCAGACGGCTGGTGACCTTACGCACGGTGACCGAGTCATCGACCACCATGACCAGCAGCGGCCGAAGTGGCTCGGCGTCGACCGCAGGCGACTCGTCGCCATGGGCAAGACGCGGTTTCGGCAAACGCGTCTGCATGGCGCGGATGTGTGCCAGTAAATCGAGAATCAGCACCACCCGGCCATCGCCGAGGATGGTCGCGCCGGACAAGCCCTGCACCGCAGCAAACTGTGGGCCGAGGCTTTTCACCACGATTTCCCGGGTGCCGGCCATGGCATCGACTTGCACCGCAATTCGGCGCTCATTGCAATGCACCAGCAGCACCGGCAACGGCAGGCTCTGGCCGAGCAGCTTCGGCTTGACCGCCGTCTGTAGCAGCTCGCCGAGGTAACACAGTTCATAGCGTTGCCCGGCGTATTCGTAGAGCGGCGGTTCGAGTTGGTAGTAAGCGTCGAGTTCGTTGGGCAGCACGCGAACGATGCCTTCGATGGTGTTCAGTGGAATCGCGTACTGGTCTTCAAAACACTGCACCATCAATGCGCGGTTGACCGACACCGTGAACGGTAGACGAATGCGAAAGTGCACGCCCTGCCCCGGGATCGAGTCGATGCTCATGCTGCCGCCCAGTTGCCGGACTTCTTCGTGGACCACGTCCATGCCGACGCCGCGCCCGGAGATCTGGGTGATTTTTTCGGCGGTGGAAAAACCCGGTTGCAGGATGAACTGCAGCACATCGTGGTCGCTGATCTCGAGATCCGGGTCGAGCAGCCCACGTTTGATCGCCTTGCGCCGCACGGCATCCAGAGGCACCCCAGCGCCGTCATCGCGGATATCAAAGATGATGTCGCCGCCCTCGTGAGCCAGGTCCAGGGTGATCCGGCCTTGCTCCGGTTTGCCGACGGCACGGCGCACCTCGGCGGATTCCAGACCATGGTCGACGGCATTGCGCAGCATGTGTTCCAGCGGCGCGACCATGCGTTCGAGCACGTTGCGGTCCATCTCGCCTTGAGCGTTACCCACAATGAATTCGACGTCTTTGCCCAGCTCGCTGGCGACCTGCCGGACGATCCGCTTCAGGCGCGGCACCAGGCGTTCGAACGGCACCATGCGCGTACGCATCAGGCCTTCCTGCAATTCGGTGTTGATCCGACCCTGCTGTTGCAGCAGGTTTTCTGCGTCATGGTTGCTACGGTCGAGGGTTTCCTTGAGGTCGAGCAGGTCAGACGCCGACTCGAACAAGGCCCGCGACAGCTGCTGCAACTGCGAGTGACGGTCCATTTCCAGTGGGTCGAATTCTTCATAGCCCAGGCGTTCGGCCTCGACTTGCTGACGGCTGAGAATCCGCCCCTGGGTTTCGGTGTCCAGACGGCGCAACTGGTCGCGCATCCGTTCGATGGTGGTTTCCATCTCGCTCAGGGCCACCCGGGCGTCGTTGACTTGCTGTTCGATACGTCCACGGAAGATCGAGGTTTCCCCGGCCAGATTGACCAGATCATCCAGCAGCTCGGCCGAGACCTTGACCATGTCACCAGCGGCTTCGGGCTGTATCGCGGGCGACTCGGCTTTGGCCGGGGTTTGCGGCGTGGCCTCAGGTAGCGTCTGCGACTGTGAATCGTCCACAGCAGGATGCGTGAAGTCTCTGATCGCCTCGATCAACGTCTCGGCCGGCACCACCTGTTTGCCTGCCCGTGCGGCATCCAGCATGTGGGCAAGCTGGTCATGACTGCTTTGCAACAACGCGAACAACGGCGCCGTCGGTTGCAGCAATCCGGCCGACAAGCCTTCATAAAGAAACTCCAGCTCATGGGCCAGGTCGCCAATCGGTCCGATTTCGACCATCCGCGCACCGCCCTTGAGGGTGTGCAAATCGCGCAGCAGAGTTTCCACTTCCTGACGGTTTTGCGGCTCGGCCTGCCAGCGCAACAGCGCGGCGCCGGAACTGTCGATGATGTCGAAACCTTCCTCAAGGAAGATGTCGAGTAATTCGGGGTCGTGGCCGGCCGAGTCTGGCTGGGCCACGGCTTCGACCACTTCAGCGTTCACACCGCTGCTCTGACGGAACTCGCGAATCGCTTCGATCAGCGCACTCGGGTCGCTCAGCGGCTGTTGATGGTGCAGTTGATCCAGCAACACGGCCAGGCGGTCATGGCTGTGTTGCAGCAGTTGCGCCAGCTCGCTGGAGTGGTTGTAGCGGCGGTCGACCAAGCCTTCGTAGAGGCTTTCCAGTTCATGGGCCAGATCACCGACCGGCCCGACTTCGGCCATCCGCGCGCCGCCCTTGAGGGTGTGCAGGTCGCGCTGCAACGACAGCAATGGCGTGGCGTTGTCGGGGTCGTCGAGCCAACGCTGCAAGGCTTGCCCGGCGCTTTCGAGGATATCCACCGCCTCTTCGAGAAAGATCGAGACGATTTCATCATCCAGATCCAGAGCAGCCGGCGCCTGCTCCAATTCGGTGGTGGCGGCGCTCAGTTCAGTGATGCTCAGCGTGCGACTGCCGTCGCTCCTGATCAGCCCCATGGCCGATGGGTCGAGGCTTTGATTGAGCAACTCGCGCAAGGCCTTCACACGCGCAGGCTGCGGGCTGACTTCCTGGCCCGCGGCCAGTTGATCAAGCATGCTGATCAAGGCTTCATGGGCGCAGTCGGCCTCATGGAAAAACCGCTCGCTGACCGCCAGGCTGCTCTCTTCCACCGCGCCATACAGGTCGAGCAAGGCTTCGCATAGCTCATCGACCGGATGCAGGTCGGCCAGATGCGCGCCCTCACCCAAGGTGGTCAGTTCATCCAGCAGCGCACTGAGTTCCTGACGCTCACCCGGGTGTTGCTGCCAGCGGCGCAACAGGTTTTCAGCATCAAGCAGGATGTCCATGCCCTGGGCGAGGAAATTGCTGATCAATTGCGGATCACGTTTGATCCGCAGGCCCCTGTTCGGCGAGTTGAGGATGGCTTCCAGGCGTTCAGCGAGTAGCGTCTGGGTACGTTCTATCAACGACTGCGCGCCGCTGATCTCGGCAAGCGGGTCGGTCTTGAGCTGCTTCACACTGCGGCGCAATAAACCTTCCGCTTCGAGCAGCAGTTCGACTTCATCCAGGTCCAGCGCAATCTGGTGCGCCTTGTATTCACGGGTCAGGTGATCCAGCGGTTTCGCCAATTCGGCGATCGGTAACACACCGGCCATGTAGGCACTGCCTTTGAGGGTGTGCAGCGCACGCTGCAATTCATCGCTGGCCTGCAACGGCAGGTGTTCGGCGGCTTTATCGAGAAAGCGGTTGAGGCTGTCGAGATGGGTTTCAGCTTCGTTGCGGAAGATCTCCAGTAGCTGCGGATCGAGTGCTTCCAATGCTTGCGCAGCGGCGTCCGGCGCCGGCTTATCGCCCTTGGTCAGCGCATGGGCACGGGCGGCCAAGCGGTCGACATCATCACGCTGACGTTGGGCGTTGGCGGCAAACTCGTCGATCAGTTCAGGCAACAGCTCCAGCACCTCACCCAGCAGTTGTTGTACCTGCGTTCCCGGCTCGACGCTGCGCTCCAGCACACGGTTGAGCAGGTTTTCCAGCGACCAGGCCAGCTCGCCGAGCACCAGCGCACGGACCATCCGCCCACTGCCTTTCAAGGTGTGGAAGGCCCGACGCAGCTCGCTCAATGCCGACTTGTTATCGGGGGCGGCCGACCATTGCGGCAAGTATTCGCGCAACACCTCGAGGACCTCGTCGGTCTCCTCAAGAAAGACTTCGCATAACTCGTCATCCACCGGCTCCTCACCGACCGGGGGGGGCAGCAAACTGCCCGGCGTATGCAGGGCCGGCGGGTTGAGGACGGAAACCGGGCTGGCCAGCACTTCGGCCAGGGACTGCACCACTTCAGGGCTGTCCAGTGCTTGCAGGTCTTGCATCACCAGGGCTTCGCTCGGGCTAAGTACATCGTTGAGCAACGGCACCAGCGGCGGGGTCGCAAAGTAGCCCAAGTCGCCCAGGCGTTCCTCGGCGACGTCCAGCAATTGATCGCCGGGGGCCTGAGGGTCTTCGCTCAAGCGTTCAAGGTAGTACTCGATGCTGGTAATGACGTCGGCCAGGTTGTCGAGTTGCTGCCAGTCGGGCTGAGCCTGATCAACCAGCAAATGCTCGCGAATGAAGCTATTGCAGGCTTCCAGCAGACTCGCCGCGCGGCTCAGCGGAATCATCGCCAGGGCACCGCGAACCTGCGTCAGCAATGGCGGCAATGGTTGCAAGTGCTGACGATCCCAGGCGGCGTCGATGTAATCGACGATCATGTCCTTGGCTTGCTGCAAACAGATATGCGCTTCTTTGATCACCAACTGGTGGATCTGGGTCAGGTCGGTGGTCGGCAGCCGGCTTTCTTCCCGGCTCTCAGGCTCGACAGTACCGCCCATCCCGGACAGGGTTGCCTCGACGTACAACAAGGCCCCGGCCACGTCCATGAGGATCGCGTCATTGGGTTCACGCTGCCCTTGGGCCAGGCTCAGGACCACTGCCAGTTGATCGATGATCACCTTGCGCGGCTGGCCAAAACCGAGCACCGCCAGGGTGTCGGCGATTTGCCGCAGCGGCGCGAGCAGGCTGTCCAGGTCGGAGGTATGCTGGCGGTCGCTGCGCACGAACAGGTCCAGGCGCTCTTTGACCCGCACCAGTTCTTCGCACAGAGCGGCCAGTACCGAACGCATGGCATCGCGATCCGGACCGGCCAGACGTGCGCGTTCTTCATCGACCACAGCGCTGTTGGGCAACGCGTCATCGAGTCCGTAACTTTCTTTCATGGTCTGCATCTGCCCGGTGGGGTGTTCGACTTTTGCAATATAGAACAACAAGCTTTTGAGCAGCTCTGGCGGGGCCGGTTGATTGATCCCGGCCATTCCTTGCTCGAGCAAACGCTTGAGTTCCTTGTCGGCGTCTTTGAGCAAACTGCGCAAGGCCGGGCTGTTGGCGATACTGCCCGCGAGCATGCCTTCCACCAGCGCCGAGGCGACCTGCCACAACGGACTCAACGGTGCGTTCCGGCAAAGCCCTTCGAGGCGGGTGAAGACCGTGGCCAGATAGCCCAGGTTGGTTTTGTCATCTTGCTCGCGAAGCAATCCGACCAGCGCCGTTTGCAGCATCTGCCGCAAATTGCGCAGCACACCCGGCAGATCCGCCGGTTCCAGCAGCGCCAGGGCTTCATGGTCCAACACCGGTAAATCCAATAACTGCGGGCTGAACAGGCTGGTTTCCGACAACAGGCTTTCGCCGCGAGCGCTACGCAGATCGTTGAGCAGTGGCAATACCACCAAGGGCAAATCGCGGCGGGCACTGTGTATGCGGTCGAGGTAGATGGGTAACTGGCCAAGGGCTTGCTGCAACAGCCGGATCGCTTCATCGCGATGGCTGACGCGGTTTTGCTGCAGGGCCAGTGCCAGTTTTTCCATTTCTTCGGCGAGCAGGGCCGCGCCGTAGAACTCGACCATCTGCAAACTGCCGTGAACCTGATGGATGTATGCCAGGCACTTGCTGATCGCGTACGCCGCCTGCGGGTCGTCTACCGAGGTGTCGAATGCCATGCTGTCAAGGGCAAGAAAGGCCTGTTTCAGCGTTTCGGCAATCTCGCCCTTGACCCATTCGAGGGCCACATAGTCGTGCCGATCACCCATAACCACTCCAGTCAAAATTCATACCCAGCGCGCACTGATCAAGCGTTATCCACGTCCCGTTCCGTTGCGGCCGGTAAGGTGAAACCGGATACCGAACGCCGCAGCTGACTGGCCATTTTCGCCAGGTTGCCGATGCTCTCGGCGGTGGCGGTCGAGCCGGAGGACGTTTGAGTAGTAATCTGCTGGATCACGTTCATCGTCAAGGAGATCTGACCCGCCGAGGACGTCTGCTGCTGCGCAGCGTTGGAGATACTCTGGATCAAGGCCGCGAGGGTTTTCGACACGCCTTCGATTTCTTCCAGAGCCACCCCGGCATCTTGAGCCAGTCGGGCGCCGCGCACCACTTCGGTGGTGGTTTGCTCCATCGAAATCACGGCTTCGTTGGTGTCGGTCTGGATCGCCCGCACCAGGGTTTCGATCTGCCGGGTCGCCGCCGACGAACGCTCCGCCAACCGCTGCACTTCGTCGGCCACCACGGCAAAACCGCGTCCGGCGTCACCGGCCATGGAAGCCTGGATGGCCGCGTTAAGCGCGAGAATATTGGTTTGGTCGGCGATGTCGTCAATCAGGCTGACAATGTCGCCAATTTCCTGAGAGGACTCGCCCAGGCGCTTGATGCGTTTTGCGGTGTCCTGAATCTGCTCGCGGATGTTGTCCATGCCGTGGATGGTGTTGTGCACCACCTCGTTGCCCTTGTTGGCGATTTCCACCGAACGCTCGGCCACTGCCGAGGACTCCGCCGCATTGGCCGACACCTGGTCAATGGACTGGGCCATTTCATTAATGGCTGTCGATGCCTCCGAGATCTGCTGCGCCTGATGTTCGGACGCTTGCGCCAGATGCATCGCCGTGGCCTGGGTTTCCTGCACGGCGGCGGCGACCTGGCCGGCGGTGAGGTTGATCGTTGCCACCAGGTCGCGCAGTTGGTCGACCGAGTAGTTGATGGAGTCGGCGATGGTGCCGGTAAAGTCTTCGGTGACCGAGGCGGTTACCGTCAGGTCGCCATCGGCCAGGTCTTCGATTTCATCCAGCAGACGCATGATCGCGTTCTGATTGCGCTCGTTCTTCTCGGCCGTCTCGCGCAACTGGCGATTGGTTTCGCGGACCATCACCAAGCCAATCAGAATGATCGACATTAGCGCCAGCAAGCCCAGCACGTAACCACCGAGGGTGGCGGTGGTGCGTCCACCGGCGAGGTTCTCGAAACCTGTGGCCAGCAATGAGGCTTCATCGAGCAGGGTTTGCGACAGACTGAAAATATTGCTGGCCGACTCTCGGACCTTGAACAGTTCGGGCGAGGTTTCGAGGATTTCATCCACCGAGCCTGAGACGAACTGGAACAGCTCGGCGATTTCGGTCAGCCGTGCGCGGGCGTCCTGGTCCTCGACCTGACTGATTTTCAACGCTGGATTGCCCTGGAGCATACCGTTGAGCACTTGGCCAAAGCGCGCCGCATCACGACCAAAGGCATCGGCGGCTTGCACGGCGGTTTCGTCACCGGACAGCACGGTGTTCACCGCTCCGAGAATTCGCTCGGCCAACAGCGACTGGCGCTGGGCCATGGCCACCTGACCGGCGGGAGCACCGCGCTGCAGCAGGATCTCCACGACTTTTTCGTACTCGACCTGCAGTTGCGGCACAGTCTCGGCCAGCGTCGCGGCGACCTGATGCAGGGACAGCACGGTCTGTTCGCTGGAGATAATCGCGTCGGTGTTCTTCAGCAAGCGTTCCCAATCGAGTTGCACCGCACGCATTTGCGGGCGCACGGCCGGTGGCGCGCCCGGCAGACCGGTGGCTGGATCGCCTTTTTTCAGGTAACCCCAGCGTTGTGCAAAATCGTTGCGCGCCTCACTCAGCAGCTCGAATGCGGCCGCCTTGCCGGCCGCAGCTTCAGTGGCGTTCTTGGCGATACGCTGGGACAGCACCCGCAGCTCACCGGCATGGCCGATGTACTGCTTGTCGTAATTGGACTGAGTGTTGAGGTAAGCGAAGTTGGCGAACAGCAGCATGATGAACACGATCAGGGCGATAAACAGCACGATGATCTGCGAGCGGCTGCGCGACCCTTCCAATGGTTTGCCTGTTTTTGCTTTTATCATCGGTCAGGCCCCCGCCTGTACTGCCAAAATCCCTGGAATCGGGCTTGCAAAGTCCTCTGTGGGAGCTCCTACAGGGCCACATCCATAAACCCCGGCGATTGCGCCAGGGCGAACGGACTGAAGACCCGCCAGAGTTGTTCGCGCTGGAACTGCCCTTTCACAAACGGTGCAATCGCGCCTTCAAGCGTGTTTTCCGACACCGACTCTAGACTGTCCTGCGCAAAGTGCTGCATGCCGAACACTTCATCGACCATCAACCCGGCAAACACGTCATTGTGCTCGACCACCAGTACCCGCCGCTGTTTGCGCAACGCCGACAGTTCGTACCCGAAGAAACCGCACAGGTCCATGATCGGCAGCAACCGTCCGCGTAGGTTTGCCACACCCTTGACCCAATGCTTCACCCCAGGCAGCACGGTATAACGCGGCTCATGCAGGACCTCGCTGACTTCGCCCATGGGTGCGATGTACCCGCATGGGCCGATACGAAAGCCGATCCCGCTCCAGCTCTGCAGACGGGTTTCCTGGGACGGCAAATCCGCCGCCAGCAGACGACAGCGCTGGTCGATTTCCAGCAACAGTTCGAAAGCCGTCTGCGAGTCGGTCATACGACCGCCGTCAGCCGGCAAGGACTGCGTTCAAGGTCTTGATCAGGGTTTCTTCATCCACAGGTTTGGTCAGGTAATCCTTGGCGCCCTGGCGGGTGCCCCAGACTTTGTCGGTCTCCTGATCTTTGGTGGTGATGATAATCACCGGAATATGCCCGGTTTCCGGGTCTTTGGTCAGCTGGCGAGTCGCCTGAAAACCGTTGAGGCCAGGCATGACGATGTCCATCAGGACTGCGTCGGGTTTTTCCTGACGGGCCAATGCCACGCCGTCGGCACCGTTTTCAGCCTTCAACACTTCATGACCGTGCTTTTCCAGCATGCCGGTCAGTTTGTACATTTCAGTCGGCGAGTCATCGACGATCAGAATACGTGCCATGGTCTTCCCCATTGGTATAGGCGTGCGGCCCGCTGGCCGGACGTCAATGTGCTTGTTCTACTGCGGCGAACCCCGGCACATGGGCCTTGATCGCGCTCAGCAGTTCTTCCTTGCTAAAGGGTTTGGTCAAAAACTGGTCAGAGCCGACGATCCGACCCTTGGCCTTGTCGAACAGACCATCCTTGGAGGACAGCATAATCACTGGTGTGGACTTGAACGCGCTGTTGTTCTTGATCAGGGCGCAGGTCTGATAGCCATCCAGACGCGGCATCATGATGTCGACGAAGATGATCCCGGGATGATTGTCGGCAATCTTGGCCAGAGCATCGAAACCATCGACCGCCGTGATCACTTCACAACCCACGTTCCTCAACAGCGTTTCGGCGGTACGACGAATCGTCTTCGAATCGTCGATCACCATGACCTTCAAGGCGCTGGAATGCTGTTCCATATCTGCTCTACCATCGCCACAGCGAATCGATTTTGTCCGTGCTCGGGTTACCAGCGCTTGAAGCCCTTGATGTTTAAGGGCTCGGCACGGCATGGGAGCCTTTTTAGCACAGTCGCAAGGTTCAATCTATCGGCCGACCGGCAAGGTGGTTTTTCCTTGACCGGGAACAAGCCGGGCGCCACTCTGACGCCACTTTTTCACGTCATATCGGCCTTGCCGAATCGAGGATATTGCCCATGAGCGTTCGCGTCGGGATTGTCATGGACCCCATTGCCAGCATCTCCTATAAAAAGGATAGCTCGCTGGCCATGCTGCTTGCCGCCCAGGAGCGCGGCTGGACGCTGTTCTATATGGAGCAGCGCGACCTGTACCAGGCTGCCGGTGAAGCGCGGGCGCGGATGCGTCCGCTGAAAGTCTTCGCCAACCCGGAAAAATGGTTCGAACTGGAAGCCGAAACCGACAGTGCCCTGAGCGAGCTGGACGTGATCCTGATGCGCAAGGATCCGCCGTTCGACATGGAATTCGTCTACTCCACTTACCTGCTGGAACAGGCCGAGCGCGCCGGCGTGCTGGTGGTGAACAAGCCGCAGAGTCTGCGCGACTGCAACGAAAAGCTGTTCGCCACGCTGTTCCCGCAGTGCACACCGCCGACCGTGGTCAGTCGTCGCCCGGATATCCTGCGTGAGTTTGCTGACCACCACGGTGACGTGATTCTCAAGCCGCTGGACGGCATGGGCGGCGCCTCGATTTTCCGGCACACCGCAGGTCACCCGAACCTCTCGGTGATTCTGGAAACCCTGACCCTGCACGGCAAGCAACAAATCATGGCTCAAGGCTACCTGCCCGCGATCAAGGACGGCGACAAACGCATCCTGATGATCGATGGCGAGCCGGTTCCCTACTGCCTGGCACGAATTCCGGCAGCCGGCGAAACCCGTGGCAACCTCGCCGCGGGTGGCCGTGGCGAAGCGCGACCGCTGACGGAGAAGGATCGCTGGATCGCCGCTCAGGTCGGCCCGACCTTGCGTGAAAAGGGCTTGCTATTCGTCGGCCTCGACGTGATTGGCGAACACCTGACGGAAATCAACGTCACCAGCCCGACCTGCATTCGCGAGATCGATAACGCCTATGGCACCAACATCGGCGCAATGCTGATGGATGCCATCGATCTGAAGCTCAAGGCCAAGTGACGTAGAACAAACAAGCGAGAACCAACATTGCGTTATCATGCGCCGCCTGTGAAACGCGCGATGTTGGTTTTGTTGACATGACACTCCCCGCCGATCTACCCCCCGAACTCTCCCACAGTGGCGTACGCCCGGCCGATCGTCTCGGATTTACCCTGTTTCTCGCGGCGCTGATTCACCTGGCGCTGATCCTGGGCGTGGGTTTTACCTTCGTCAAACCCCAGCAGATCAGCAAAACCCTGGAAATCACGCTCGCCACCTTCAAAAGCGAAACCAAGCCAAAAAAGGCCGACTTCCTCGCCCAGGACAACCAGCAAGGCAGCGGCACCCTGGACAAAAAGGCGATCCCGAAAACCACCGAAGTTGCGCCGTTCCAGGACAATGAGGTGAAAAAGGTCACGCCACCGCCCACGGTGCAACCCGAGGTCACGGAGGCCGCACCGAAAGCGGCCGTCGCCACCATCGCGCCGAAGCCGAAGAAGACCGTCACCAAGCGCGAAGAGGTCAAGACCGAACCCAAGCCCAAGGCCGTCGTCGCACCGACGTTCGACAGCTCGCAACTCTCCAGCGAGATCTCCAGCCTGGAAGCCGAACTGGCCAATGAACAGCAGCTGTATGCCAAGCGCCCCCGCATCCATCGCCTGAGCGCCGCGTCGACTATGCGCGACAAGGGCGCCTGGTATAAGGACGAATGGCGCAAGAAGGTCGAGCGCATCGGGAACCTGAATTATCCCGACGAGGCCCGGCGCCAGCAGATCTATGGCAATTTGCGACTGATGGTCTCGATCAACCACGACGGCTCGCTGTATGAGGTGTTGGTGCTTGAGTCGTCGGGGCAGCCGCTGCTGGATCAGGCGGCGCAACGGATCGTCCGCCTTGCCGCGCCTTTTGCACCGTTCACCGGCGACTTGTCGGATATCGATCGACTGGAAATCATCCGCACCTGGAAGTTTGCCCGTGGGGACAGGTTGTCGAGTAATTGATCACCGCAGAACACCTGTGGGAGCGGGCTTGCTCGCGATGGCATCTACTCGGTTACCCAGATAAACCGCGGCGCCTGCATCGCGAGCAAGCCCGCTCCCACATTTGATCTGAGTCGCGAGCGGCCATTCGGGCTATTTCCAACGCATCACCAGCTTGTCAGGTCGCCCCGCCAACGCCACACTAGCGCATATGAAGAACGTCAGCCCCAGCTACCTCAAGCATCACTTCCTGATCGCCATGCCACATATGGCCGACCCGAACTTTGCGCATACCTTGACCTACATCGTCGAGCACACTGCCAATGGTGCCATGGGGTTGGTGGTCAATCGTCCACAGGACCTGAACCTGGCGGACATCCTCGAACAATTGCGCCCCGATATCGAGCCGCCACCGCTTTGCCAGCATGTGCCGATCTTTACCGGTGGTCCGGTACAGACCGACCGTGGGTTTGTCTTGCACCCCAGCGGTCCGAGCTATCAGGCAACGGTCGAACTCGATGGCCTGGCGCTGTCGACCTCCCAGGATGTGCTGTTCGCCATCGCTGACGGTGTTGGCCCGCCTAGAAGCCTGATTGCCCTCGGCTACGCCGGCTGGGAAGCCGGGCAACTGGAAGCGGAACTTGCCGATAATGCCTGGCTGACCTGCCCGTTCGATGCCGACATTCTGTTCAACACCAGCAGCGAACTGCGCCTTGAAGCCGCCGCCAAACGTCTGGGCATCAACCTGAGCCTGCTGACCAGCCAGGCGGGACACGCCTGATGGCCTTACGCTTACTACTGGGTTTTGACTTCGGCACCAAACAGATCGGCGTCGCCGTCGGCCAGGTGATTACCGGCCAGGCCCGCGAGCTTTGCACCCTGAAAGCACAGAATGGTATTCCCGACTGGAATCAGGTCGAAGCGCTGATCAAAGAGTGGAAGCCCGACGCCGTGGTGGTTGGCCTGCCACTGAACATGGACGGCACGCCCAGCGACATGTGCGCACGCGCCGAGAAGTTCGCTCGACGGTTGAATGGCCGCTACAACCTGCCCTTTTATACCCACGATGAACGCCTGACCACCTTCGAGGCCAAGGGCGAACGCCTGGCCCGTGGCGGCCAGAAGGGCAGCTACCGCGACAATCCGGTCGATGCCATCGCCGCAGCCTTGCTGCTGCAAGGCTGGCTCGACGAGAACGCAGCGCTGTTCGAATCCTGACAAACCGAATCCTGAAGATGTGTGGCTGTCATCAGCTGCGCGCCTACTGGCTACACCTGAACCTCGTTACAACCCGAGCCTCATTGCGCAGAACCCGGCTCGGGCCCATGAAGGAGCAACCATGAGCCTGCCCAATCCCGTCGAACTGATCAGCCAGATGGCCGTCGATCTCAAGGCCCATCTGGCCCATCGCGCCATCAGCGAACCGCGCTACATCGGCATCCGCACCGGTGGCATCTGGGTTGCCCAAGCCTTGCTGGAAGCCCTGGGTAGCGATTCGCCACTGGGCACGCTGGACGTCTCTTTCTACCGCGACGACTTCAGCCAAAGTGGACTGCACCCACAAGTACGCCCTTCAGAGTTGCCGTTTGAGATCGAAGGTCAGCATCTGGTGTTGATCGACGATGTACTGATGAGCGGTCGGACCATCCGCGCGGCGCTCAACGAACTCTTCGATTACGGCCGCCCAGCCAGTGTGACGCTGGTTTGCCTGCTGGACTTGAACGCTGCCGAACTGCCGATCCGGCCGAATGTGCTCGGTGCCACGCTGTCGCTGGCCGCCAATGAGCGGGTAAAACTGTCCGGCCCAGAGCTTGCGCTCGAACTCCAAGACCTTGCCCTTTAATTCGCCCTATTGAGAGTCCCCATTGCGATGACGCCTCCAGATACCAAGCGCCCGCTGCAGCTCAATGATCAGGGCCAGCTGCGCCACTTCCTCTCGCTCGATGGTCTGCGCCGCGAGCTGCTGACGGAAATCCTCGACACCGCCGACTCCTTCCTTGAAGTCGGCGCCCGGGCGGTGAAGAAAGTCCCGTTGCTGCGCGGCAAGACCGTATGCAACGTGTTCTTCGAGAACTCCACCCGCACCCGCACCACCTTCGAACTGGCCGCCCAGCGGTTGTCGGCAGATGTCATCACACTGAACGTGTCGACCTCTTCGGCAAGCAAAGGCGAAACCCTGCTCGACACCCTGCGCAACCTGGAAGCCATGGCCGCCGACATGTTCGTCGTGCGCCACGGCGACTCCGGTGCCGCGCACTTCATCGCCGAACATGTCTGCCCGCAAGTGGCGATCATCAACGGCGGCGACGGCCGCCACGCGCACCCGACCCAAGGCATGCTCGACATGCTGACCATCCGTCGGCACAAGGGCGGCTTCGAAAATCTCTCGGTGGCCATTGTCGGCGACATCCTGCACTCACGGGTTGCGCGCTCGAACATGCTGGCGCTGAAAACCCTCGGCTGCCCGGACATCCGCGTAATCGCGCCAAAAACACTGCTACCGATCGGCATCGAGCAGTACGGCGTGAAGGTCTACACCGACATGACCGAAGGCCTGAAGGACGTTGATGTGGTGATCATGCTGCGCCTGCAGCGCGAGCGCATGACCGGCGGCCTGCTACCGAGCGAGGGCGAGTTCTACCGCTTGTTCGGCCTGACCACCGCGCGCCTGGCCGGCGCCAAACCGGATGCCATCGTCATGCACCCGGGGCCGATCAACCGTGGGGTAGAGATTGAGTCGGCGGTGGCCGACGGTCCGCACTCAGTGATCCTTAACCAGGTGACCTACGGCATCGCGATACGTATGGCCGTGCTGTCCATGGCCATGAGCGGGCAAACTGCCCAGCGTCAATTCGAGCAGGAGAACGCCCAGTGAAGCTCAGCATCCTCGGCGCCCGCGTCATCGACCCAAGCAGTGGCCTGGATCACGTTACCGATATTCATGTTGAAGCCTGCAAGATCATCGCTCTTGGCGCTGCTCCGGCCGGTTTCGTCGCCGTCGACACCATCGACGCCAAAGGCCTGGTGGCCGCACCCGGCCTCGTTGACCTGAATGTCGCCCTGCGCGAACCGGGTTACAGCCGCAAAGGCTCGATTGCCAGCGAAACCCGTGCTGCCGCGGCCGGTGGCGTTACCAGCCTATGCTGCCCGCCCCGGACCAAACCGGTGCTGGACACCTCGGCGGTGGCCGAGTTGATCCTCGATCGTGCTCGCGAAGCCGGCAACTGCAAAGTCTTCCCGATCGGCGCATTGAGCAAAGGCCTGGAAGGCGAGCAGCTCGCAGAGCTCATTGCCTTGCGCGATGCCGGTTGTGTTGCGTTCGGCAACGGCCTGGACAGTTTCCGTAACACCCGTACCCTGTGCCGGGCGCTGGAATACGCCGCGACGTTCGATTTGACGGTGATTTTCCACTCCCAGGATCATGATCTGGCAGAAGGCGGCCTGGCCCATGAAGGCCCGACTGCAAGCTTCCTCGGTTTGCCGGGAATTCCGGAAACCGCCGAAACCGTGGCACTGGCCCGGGATCTGCTGTTGGTCGAGCAAAGCGGCGTGCGCGCGCACTTCAGCCAGCTGACCAGCGCTCGGGGCGTGGCCCTGATCGCTCAGGCCCAGGCTCGCGGGTTACCAGTAACGGCCGATGTGGCGCTGTATCAGCTGATTCTGACAGACGAAGCACTGATCGACTTCAACAGCCTGTATCACGTGCAACCACCGCTGCGCACCCGCGCCGACCGCGATGGCCTGCGCGAGGCCGTGAAGTCTGGCGTGGTTCAAGCTATTTCCAGCCATCACCAGCCCCATGAGCGCGACGCCAAGCTGGCGCCATTCGGTGCAACCGAGCCGGGCATCAGCAGTGTCGAACTGCTGCTGCCCTTGGCCATGACCTTGGTGGAAGACGGTTTGCTAGACCTGCCAACGCTATTGGCGCGGTTGAGTGCCGGCCCGGCCGACGCATTGCGCCTGCCGGCTGGCAAGCTCGCTGTAGGCGCGCCGGCCGACCTGGTGCTGTTCGACCCCGCCGCCTCGACGGTGGCCGGTGAGACCTGGTTGTCAAAGGGCGAGAACTGTCCGTTCATTGGCCATAGCTTGCCGGGCGTGGTGCGCTACACCTTGGTGGATGGCCGGATTAGCCACCAGGCGTAAGACCGCGTCGCCCCCATCGCGAGCAGGCTCGCTCCCACAAGGACCGCATCAATCCTGTGGGAGCAGCCGGTCGACGCTCGACTGCTCGCGATGACTTACTGGAAGGCGCCTCTGTTCTGCGCATTGCGGATCGAAATCTGATCATTCAGCGTCCAGAAGTCATACAGCACGCCGATCAGGAAGAAACCGCCGGTGACTAGATAGAGAAGTCCGCTGATCCACTTCCCCTGATACATCCGGTGCACGCCAAACACGCCGAGGAATGCCAGCAAGATCCAGGCGATGTTGTATTCGATCGGGCCTGCGGTGAATCGCAGATCAGCTTCACGGTCCATCCCCGGAATCAGGAACAGGTCGATCAGCCAGCCAATCCCGAGTAAACCGAAGGTCAAAAACCAGAGAGTTCCGGTCACCGGCTTGCCGTAATAGAAGCGATGGGCTCCGGTAAAACCGAAAATCCAGAGCAGGTAACCGATCACCTTACTGTGGGTGTCCTGCGGTGAAACATCCTGACGATAGGTGTTCATGGGTTCCCTCTTTCAACGCGATAGATAAATTTTTTCAGTAGTTCTGTGACTTTTTTGTGTCGAGCCGACGTGTGGCTCACGAGCCTTACACTCGGCGCAAAGCCTTGTAGCGCCTGACTTGAGTCAGACAATTGCGCCAATTTGCCGCACATTTGCCGAACTTGACCCCTAGGTTGAATCGACCAGCGGCCTCGAAAAGGACCAAAAAGCTGTTATAAAGTTGCGCGCTTACCTACATAGAGCCTTGCCTAATGCGTCCATTTTTCAAGACATGGCTAACCATTTGCCTATTAATGCCACTGGCCGCCCACGCCACCAATCGTGAGCAACGTCTTCCAAACGTTAATGGTTACACACCCAAGTCCCACGTTTCGCCGGTCACCACGAAAAACAAACATTCCGCAAAACACCCTACTCATCTGAGCAGCGCCAACACCGCACTGGTCCCGCAAATGGCGGCCAAGCAAAGCAGCAATGTGTTGAGCCGTGCCGTGAACGTGCTGGGTACTCCTTATCGTTGGGGCGGTAGCAGCCCAAGTAAAGGTTTCGATTGCAGCGGTCTGGTGAAATACGCGTTCACCGATGTCGACGCGGCCGATCTGCCACGCACCTCGAATGCCATGGCCAGCGGTCACGGACAGAAAGTCGATCGCAAGGACCTCAAGCCAGGCGATCTGATCTTCTTCAACATCAAGAGCCACAAGGTCAACCACGTTGCCATCTATCTGGGCAATGACCGGTTCATCCATGCGCCACGTCGCGGCAAAGCGGTGTCCATCGATACGCTGAAGAAGCCGTACTGGGAAAGCCACTACGTCGTCGCCAAACGGGTTCTGCCGAAAGATCCGAACGCCATGCGGATTGTTCAGCGTTGATTTGACTATGGCGAGGGAGCAAGCTCCCTCGCCACACAGCCCCTCACTCCCCCTCAAAAACTATCCGGCATCCTGGCCTTCTCACGGGCGTGCTCGCGGCTGATCAAGCCCTTGGCCACCAGGTCCTTGAGGCACATGTCCAGGGTTTGCATCCCCACCATGCCACCGGTCTGAATCGACGAGTACATCTGCGCGACCTTGTCTTCGCGAATCAAATTCCGGATTGCCGACGTACCAATCATGATTTCGTGTGCCGCGATTCTGCCGCCGCCGACTTTTTTGATCAGACTCTGAGAAATCACTGCCTGCAAAGACTCGGAAAGCATCGAACGGACCATCGACTTCTCATCAGCCGGAAACACGTCCACTACCCTGTCGATGGTTTTCGCCGCAGAAGTGGTATGCAACGTGCCGAACACCAGGTGTCCGGTCTCTGCAGCCGTCAGCGCCAGGCGGATGGTCTCCAGGTCGCGCATTTCCCCCACCAGGATCACGTCTGGGTCTTCGCGCAAGGCCGAGCGCAGGGCAGAGGAGAAACTTCGGGTATCGCGATGCACTTCACGCTGATTGATGAGGCACTTCTTCGATTCGTGGACGAACTCGATGGGGTCTTCGATGGTGAGGATATGGTGATGCCGATGGTTGTTCAGGTAATCGATCATCGCCGCCAGGGTGGTCGACTTGCCTGAGCCGGTTGGTCCGGTGACCAACACCAGCCCACGGGGCACGTCGGTAATCTTGCGAAACACTTCACCCATACCCAGATCGTCCAGGCTCAGGATTCTCGACGGGATAGTCCGGAACACCGCACCAACGCCCCGACTCTGGTTGAACGCGTTGACCCGAAAGCGCGCCACACGAGGTACTTCGAACGAAAAGTCGAGTTCCAGAAGCGCCTCGAAATCCGCCCGTTGCTTGTCGTTCATGATGCCGTAGATCAGTTCATGAACCTGCTTGTGATCCAGCGCTGGCAAGTTGATCCGCCGTACATCACCGTCAACGCGAATCATCGGTGGCAAACCTGCGGAAAGGTGCAAGTCGGACGCACCCTGTTTGGCGCTGAAGGCCAGCAGTTCAGTGATATCCATAGCGCTCCCCAATTCCAGTAGAATGCCGCGAACCTCAGACCCGCTGGCGCACATTGAATGTCCACGATAGCAGACAACATAGCCCTGGTTCAGACACGGATCCACGCGGCAGCGCTCGCCGCGCAGCGTGACGAAAACAGCGTCCACCTGATGGCCGTGAGCAAAACCAAGCCCGCCGAGGCACTGCGCGAGGCTTACGCCGCCGGGATCCGCGACTTCGGCGAGAACTATCTGCAGGAAGCCTTGGGCAAACAGCTCGAATTGGCCGACCTGCCCTTGAGTTGGCACTTTATTGGCCCCATTCAGTCGAACAAGACTCGCGCTATCGCCGAGAACTTCGCTTGGGTGCATTCAGTGGATCGTTTGAAAATCGCACAACGCCTCTCCGAACAACGCCCTGCCGAACTGCCACCGCTGAATATCTGCATTCAGGTCAATGTCAGTGGCGAAGCCAGCAAATCCGGCTGCACTCCAATCGATTTACCCGCCCTGGCCAGCGCCATCAGCGCTTTGCCGCGCCTGAAACTGCGCGGGTTGATGGCGATCCCCGAGCCGACTGAAGATCGTGCCGCCCAGGACGCTGCTTTTGCTGCCGTACAAACCTTGCAAGCCAGCCTGAATCTGCCACTCGACACACTTTCCATGGGCATGAGCCACGATCTCGAATCGGCCATCGCCCAAGGCGCCACCTGGGTACGAATAGGTACCGCATTGTTTGGTGCCCGCGATTACCGCCAGCCCTGAACGTGGCTGACTCACCTCTCTATAAGGACCTCTCATGAGCAAGACTCGTATTGCCTTTATCGGTGCCGGCAACATGGCCGCCAGTCTGATCGGCGGCCTGCGCGCCAAGGGACTGGAAGCGGCGCAGATCTGCGCCAGTGACCCGGGTGCCGAAACCCGGGCCAAGGTCCATGCCGAACACGGCATCGAACTGTTCGCCGACAACGCCCAAGCCATTGAAGGCGCCGACGTCGTCGTACTGGCGGTCAAACCCCAGGCGATGAAGGCCGTTTGCCAAGCCCTGCGCCCAAGTCTCAAATCGAACCAACTGGTGGTGTCCATCGCCGCCGGCATCACCTGCGCCAGCATGAACAACTGGCTCGGCGCTCAGCCAATCGTGCGTTGCATGCCCAACACCCCGGCGCTGCTGCGTCAGGGCGTGAGCGGTTTGTACGCCACGGCTGAAGTCACCGCCGAGCAGCGTCAGCAAGCCGAAGACCTGCTCTCGGCGGTCGGCATCGCCCTGTGGCTGGATCAGGAACAGCAACTGGACGCCGTCACCGCCGTCTCCGGCAGTGGCCCGGCGTACTTCTTCCTGCTGATCGAAGCCATGACCGCCGCCGGCGAGAAGCTCGGCCTGCCACGGGAAACCGCCGCACAACTGACCCTGCAAACCGCCCTGGGCGCAGCGCACATGGCCGTCGCCAGCGATGTCGACGCTGCTGAGCTGCGTCGCCGCGTGACCTCTCCTGCAGGCACGACCGAAGCGGCCATCAAGTCGTTCCAGGCGGGTGGTTTCGAAGCCCTGGTAGAAAAAGCACTTGGCGCCGCTGCGCATCGCTCGGCCGAGATGGCCGAACAACTGGGTCAATAAGGAGCTATTCATGATTGGATTGAACACTGCAGCGGTTTACGTGCTGCAAACCCTCGGCAGTTTGTATCTGCTGATCGTGCTGTTGCGCTTTGTGCTGCAACTGGTGCGGGCGAATTTCTATAACCCGCTCTGCCAGTTCGCGGTGAAAGCGACCCAACCTCTGCTCAAGCCGCTGCGCCGGATCATTCCGAGCATGTTCGGCCTGGACATGTCTTCGCTGGTACTGGCGATCCTCGTACAGCTGGCCTTGATGGCCCTGACCCTGCTGCTGACCTACGGCACCACCGGCAATCCGCTGCAACTGCTGGTCTGGTCGCTGATCGGCGTGACTGCGCTGTTCCTGAAGATCTTCTTCTTCGCTCTGATCATCAGCGTGATCCTCTCCTGGGTCGCTCCGGGCAGCCATAACCCTGGCGCCGAACTGGTCAATCAAATCTGCGAACCGGCTCTGGCACCCTTCCGCAAGATCCTGCCAAACCTCGGCGGTCTGGATATTTCGCCAATCCTGGCGTTCATGGTGCTCAAGCTGCTGGACATGCTGGTGATCAACAACCTTGCCGCTATGACCATGATGCCGGAAATCCTGCGCCTGCTGATCTAATGAGCTATTTCCGCTGGGACGGTGACGACCTGATCCTGGAGTGTCACCTGCAACCTGCGGCCCGCAGCGACGAGTTCGCGGGGCTGCACGGTGAGCGCCTGAAGATCCGCCTCACCGCGCCGCCAGTGGAGGGCAAGGCCAACGCCTACCTGATGGCGTTTCTGGCCAAGGCGTTTGGGGTTTCCAAGAGCCAGGTGAGTCTGATCAGCGGTGAACTGAATCGGCAAAAACGGGTTCGGGTGAACTCGCCGAAGAAGCTGCCGGACTTGCCGGGGCTGGTGCGACAGTCTGAATAACCGCGTCATCTTCTTCGCGGGCAAGCCCGCTCCCACAAGGTCCGCACACAACCTGTGGGAGCGGGCTTGCCCGCGAATGAAGCGACTCGATTTACCGGAAAAAAAACTTCACCCCAATCTCAGCGAAATCACCTCCGACCTTCGCTTGCCGCTAGGGGCAGCGGTCTTTAGACTTACGCCTCATTTAAGCGAGAGCAGGGTCGATGTCCACTGTCTTTCCCCACGATTCTGTTGGTCTGGTGACGCCGCAAATGGCGCACTTCAGCGAGCCCCTGGCCCTTGCCTGCGGTCGCTCCCTGCCTGCCTACGATCTGATCTACGAAACCTATGGCGAGCTGAACGCCACGGCCAGCAACGCCGTGCTGATCTGTCACGCCCTGTCCGGCCACCATCATGCGGCGGGCTTTCACAGTCCCGATGACCGCAAACCCGGTTGGTGGGACAGCTGCATCGGCCCCGGCAAACCGATTGATACCCGTAAGTTCTTCGTCGTCAGCCTGAACAACCTCGGCGGCTGCAACGGTTCCACCGGCCCGAGCAGCATCAACCCGGAAAGCGGCAAGCCATTTGGCGCCGACTTCCCGGTACTGACCGTGGAAGACTGGGTCCACAGCCAGGCGCGCCTTGCCGACTTGCTGGGCATCAGTCAGTGGGCCGCGGTGATCGGTGGCAGCCTGGGCGGCATGCAGGCCTTGCAGTGGAGCATCAGCTACCCCGAGCGCATTCGTCACTGCCTGGCGATTGCCTCGGCGCCCAAACTGTCGGCGCAGAACATCGCCTTCAACGAAGTGGCCCGTCAGGCGATCCTGACCGACCCCGAGTTCCATGGCGGTTCGTTCCAGGAACAGGGCGTGATCCCCAAGCGTGGGCTGATGCTGGCACGAATGGTCGGGCACATCACCTACCTGTCGGATGACTCCATGGGCGAGAAATTCGGCCGTGGTCTGAAGAGCGAAAAGCTCAACTACGACTTCCACAGCGTCGAGTTCCAGGTCGAAAGTTACCTGCGCTATCAGGGCGAAGAGTTTTCCGGACGTTTCGACGCCAACACTTACCTGCTGATGACCAAAGCGCTGGACTACTTCGATCCGGCGGCGAACTTCGACGATAACCTGGCGAAAACCTTCGCTGGCGCCAAGGCAAAATTCTGCGTGATGTCGTTCACCACCGACTGGCGCTTCTCTCCGGCCCGCTCGCGGGAACTGGTGGACGCACTGATGGCGGCCAAGAAGGACGTTTGCTACCTGGAGATCGATGCTCCGCAAGGCCACGACGCCTTCCTGATCCCGATCCCGCGCTACTTGCAGGCCTTCAGCAATTACATGAATCGAATTTCGCTTTGAGGACGCCATGAGAGCCGATCTGGAAATCATCCAAGAATGGATCCCCGCCGGCAGCCGCGTGCTCGATCTCGGCTGCGGTGATGGCGAACTGCTGACCTGGCTGCGGGACCACAAGCAAGTCACCGGCTATGGCCTGGAAAACGACCCGGACAACATCGCCGAGTGCGTCGCCAAAGGCATCAACGTCATCGAACAGGATCTCGACAAAGGACTGGGCAACTTCGCCAGCAATAGTTTCGATGTCGTCGTAATGACTCAGGCCCTGCAGGCCGTGCACTACCCCGACCGGATCCTCGACGAAATGCTGCGTGTCGGCCGTCAGTGCATCATCACCTTCCCCAATTTCGGTCACTGGCGCTGCCGCTGGTACCTGGCCAGCAAAGGCCGGATGCCTGTTTCGGACTTCCTGCCTTACACCTGGTACAACACGCCGAACATCCACTTCTGCACCTTCGCAGACTTCGAAGCACTGTGCCGTGAGCGCGAAGCGCGCGTCATCGATCGGCTTGCCGTCGATCAACAACATCGACATGGGTGGGCCAGTAAGCTATGGCCTAATCTATTAGGTGAGATCGGCATCTACCACGTCAGCAGTCCGGGCCTTGCGGATCACAAGATCGCGGTATAACCACGTATTTCGAGGAGAACGATCATGGGTCGTCTAGCTCTATTTCTGCTCACCGCCTGCTTGAGCGTTACGGCCATGGCGGCCGATGAAATCAAAAGCGAACGCAAGGAAGTGTTTGGTGATGTTACCGTGCATTACAACACCTTCAACTCCACGTACCTGCAGCCGGACATTGCCAAAGCCGCCGAGCTGACCCGCAGCAAGAATCAGGGCGTGATCAACGTGGCCGTGCTCAAGGCCGATAAACCGGCGATAGCCCAGGTCAGTGGTTCGGTGAAGGATCTGACCAGTAAGGTCGTCCCGCTGAAGTTCAAACAGATCACCGAACAAGGCGCGATCTACTACATTGCGCAATATCCTGTGGAACAGCAGGAAACACGAACTTTCACGATCAACGTTCAAACTGGCAGCGATACCAACAGCTTCAGTTTCAACCAAGAGCTTTTCCCGGGCGAATAATGAACTTCACGCAACTCGTACTGGCCAGCCATAACGCCGGCAAACTCAAAGAACTCCAGGCAATGCTCGGCGAGTCGGTGCACTTACGCTCGATCGGCGAGTTCAGCAGCGTCGAACCGGAAGAAACCGGTCTGTCGTTCGTCGAAAACGCCATTCTCAAGGCCCGCAATGCTGCGCGCATTTCTGGTCTGCCTGCTTTGGCCGACGATTCAGGGCTGGCGGTGGACTTTCTCGGCGGCGCACCTGGCATCTACTCGGCGCGCTATGCCGACGGCCAAGGTGATGCGGCCAACAATGCCAAACTGCTGGACGTCTTGAAGGATGTGCCTGAGGCCGAACGCGGCGCGCAGTTCGTTTGCGTGCTGGCACTGGTTCGACACGCCGATGACCCGCTGCCGATTCTCTGCGAAGGGCTGTGGCACGGCCGCATCCTGACCCAAGCCAGCGGCGCACACGGTTTTGGCTACGACCCACTGTTCTGGGTCCCCGAGCGCGATTGCTCCAGCGCCGAACTGAGCCCGAGCGAAAAGAACCTCATCAGCCACCGCGCCCGTGCAATGGATCTGCTGCGCCAGCGTCTGGGCCTGAAATGACCCTGCAATCCCCTGCGCAGCCGCTGATTTTCGGCGGTTCGCAAACGCCCCGCGCGGCCCTGCCCCAACTGCCGCCCCTGGCGCTGTACATCCACATCCCGTGGTGTGTGCGCAAATGCCCTTATTGCGACTTCAACTCCCACACCGCCAGCCCGGTGCTGCCCGAGGAGGAATACGTCGACGCGCTGCTGGCCGACCTCGATCAGGACCTGCATGCGGTCTATGGCCGTGAGCTGAGCTCGATCTTCTTCGGCGGCGGCACGCCCAGCCTGTTCAGCGCAGAAGCCTTGGGCCGCTTGCTCAAAGGTGTGGAACAACGCATACCGTTCGCCAGCGACATCGAAATCACCCTGGAAGCCAATCCGGGAACATTCGAGCAGGAAAAGTTTGTCGCTTACCGCGCGCTGGGCATCAATCGCTTGTCGATCGGTATCCAGAGCTTCCAGGAAGAGAAACTCAAGGCGCTGGGCCGGATCCACAACGGCGACGAAGCCGTACGTGCCGCCGGCATGGCCCGTCAGGCGGGTTTCGACAACTTCAACCTGGACCTGATGCACGGCTTGCCCGATCAGTCCCTGGACGACGCCCTGAGCGACCTGCGCCAGGCCATCGCCCTGAAGCCGACCCATCTGTCTTGGTATCAGCTGACCCTGGAACCGAACACGGTGTTCTGGAACCAGCCCCCGACCCTGCCTGAAGACGACACTCTGTGGGACATTCAGGAAGCCGGTCAGGCGCTGTTGGCCGAGCACGGTTACGCCCAGTACGAAGTGTCGGCCTATGCCCAACCTGGCAGACCCGCACGGCACAACCTCAATTACTGGAGCTTTGGCGACTTCATCGGCATCGGCGCGGGCGCCCACGGCAAGCTCAGCCATCCAGACGGGCGAATCGTCCGTACCTGGAAAACCCGGCTGCCCAAGGACTACCTCAACCCAGCCAAAAGCTTTCAGGCCGGTGAGAAAGCCCTGACCAATGAAGAGTTGCCGTTCGAGTTCCTGATGAATGCCTTGCGCCTGACTGAAGGTGTCGAGGCGCGGCTGTATCCAGAGCGCACCGGTCTGACGCTGGAAAGCCTTGCCGAAGGCCGTCGTGAGGCCGAACAAAGTGGCCTGTTGCAGGTCGAACCGTCACGTCTGGCGGCAACTGAGCGCGGACAGTTGTTCCTCAATGACTTGCTGCAGAATTTTCTGACATAAGGAAATCGAATGGATTTGGTACTCGATCTGCTTGCCACCGTGTCCCGCTGGAGCCGCAGTAACCTATCGGAAATCGCTCTGGCGCTTGTCGGCTGCCTGCTGGTGCTGTTCGGCGCGGACATCAAAGGTTGGGTCGAACAACGCCTGGGCGGCATCGCCGGCGCCTTGCGCGTCCCGCTGATGGCCCTGCTGTGCTTGATCGGCAGCGGCCTGGCATTGATCTACGCAACGCCGTGGATCATCAAAGGCTTGAGCCAGTTCAACAACTACAGCCTGGCGCCAGTGTTGGTGGTGGTGTTGGTATTGATCGGGGTGGTTGCGGACCGCCGCTGACCTCAAACACACCACAAAACAAATGTGGGAGCAGCCGGTCGACGCTCCCACATTGGATTGCGTTATAGCTTAAGCCAGCTTCTCGAACTTCAAATCCCAAACCCCATGCCCCAGGCGTTCGCCACGGCGCTCGAACTTGGTGATCGGGCGTTCGGTCGGGCGCGGCACGCAGCGGCCGTCTTCGGCGAGGTTGCGGTAGCCTGGCGCAACGTCCATGACTTCCAGCATGTACTCGGCATAGGGTTCCCAATCGGTGGCCATATGCAGCACGCCGCCCACTTTCAACTTGCTGCGAACCAGCTCAGCGAAGGACGCCTGAACGATACGGCGCTTGTGGTGACGACTCTTGTGCCAAGGATCCGGGAAGAACAGCAGCAGGCGATCGAGGCTGTTATCCGCAATACAACGATTGAGCACTTCGATCGCGTCGCAATCGTAAACCCGCAAGTTGGTCAGGCCCTGAGTCAGCACGCCATTGAGCAGCGCGCCAACACCCGGCCGGTGCACTTCAACGCCGATGAAATCCTGCTCAGGCGAAGCCGCCGCCATTTCCAGCAGCGAATGCCCCATGCCAAAACCGATTTCCAGGGTGCGCGGTGCAGAACGGCCGAACACCTGGTCGAAGTCCACTGGCGCCTCGGCCAGCGGCAGAACGAACAGCGGCGTACCTTGCTCCAGACCTTTCTGCTGGCCTTCGGTCATACGCCCGGCGCGCATCACGAAACTCTTGATGCGGCGGTGTTGGCGTTCGTCGCCTTCTGCAGGCGCGATAGGCGTGTCGTTTGATTCAGTCATCAATGGCTCTTACTTGATCAGACCATCCAGCGGCGAGGAGGCGCTGGCATAAAGTTTTTTCGGCATACGACCGGCGAGATAAGCCAGACGACCTGCAACAATGGCGTGCTTCATGGCTTCAGCCATCATGATCGGCTGTTGCGCGTTGGCAATAGCCGAGTTCATCAGCACGGCCTCGCAACCCAGCTCCATGGCGATGGTCGCGTCGGAAGCGGTACCGACACCGGCATCCACCAGCACCGGAATATTGGCTTCTTCGAGGATGATCCGCAGGTTGTACGGGTTGCAGATCCCCAGACCCGTACCAATCAGGCCGGCCAGCGGCATCACGGCGATGCAACCGATTTGCTCCAGTTGCCGGGCAATGATCGGGTCATCGCTGGTGTAGACCATTACGTCGAAACCATCTTTGACCAGTATTTCGGCGGCCTTGAGGGTTTCGATCACATTAGGGAACAGGGTTTTCTGATCAGCGAGGACTTCCAGCTTGACCAGGTTGTGACCATCCAGCAGTTCACGGGCCAGACGGCAGGTGCGCACAGCTTCGATCGCGTCGTAGCAACCGGCAGTGTTCGGCAGGATGGTGTAACGATCCGGCGGCAGGATATCGAGCAGGTTCGGTTCACCCGGATTCTGGCCGATGTTGGTCCGGCGCACGGCAACGGTGACGATTTGCGCGCCTGAGGCTTCAATGGCCAGGCGGGTTTCTTCCATGTCACGGTACTTGCCGGTGCCTACCAGCAAACGCGACTGGTAAGTACGACCGGCCAGGACGAAGGGCTTATCGCTACGAACGTTGCTCATGGGAAATCCTCTGATGGGGTGAGGTTCTTGCAGGTTCTTGTAGATAGTTTTGGTGCGCGATGACCAAGAGGCCTAGCCGCCGCCGATGGCGTGTACCACTTCGACCTGATCGCCTTCACTCAGGGAAGTCTCGGCGTGCTGACTGCGCGGGACGATATCCAGATTGAGTTCGACCGCCACCCGGCGTCCAGTCAGATCCAGACGGGTCAGCAGGGCCGCAACGGTTTCGCCGTCGGGCAGTTCAAAGGATTCACCGTTCAACTGAATGCGCATGCCGGATGCCGTCATCATTTTTAGGGGCCAGCATTCTAGCCCGATCAGTCAGGCCGACCCAAGCCATTCGTCTCGAAATGGACTTCTCAGTCAGCTCAACCGCCAGGCGGCCAACCCCAGGCAGACCCAGCCGACCAGAAAGGCCAGACCGCCGAATGGGGTGACAATACCCAGTTTGCTGACACCGGTCAGGGTCAACAGGTACAGGCTACCGGAGAACAGCAAAATGCCGACGGCGAATGAAACACCCGCCCATGTCATCAATCGCCCGGGAATCTGTGTGGCCAGTAGCGCTACCACCAGTAATGCCAGGGTATGCACCAACTGATAGGTGACCCCTGTGTGAAAAATCGCCAGATATTCCGCGCTCAAGCGATTTTTCAGGCCATGGGCGGCAAACGCGCCGAGGGCAACACCGGTAAACCCAAAGAAGGCAGCCAGCATCAGAAAGCCACGCAGCATGAGGAACTCCAGTCAGAATCATTCAACAGGGTCTGTATAATGGCCGGCTCAACGGGTTCGGCCAAGCCATCTCTATGCTGCGTTTACTTTTTCGTCGTTTCACCAAAGCCCTGCTCTGGTTCGCTGTCGGCAGCGTTGTGCTGGTGCTGGTGTTTCGCTTCGTGCCGCCACCCGGGACGGCATTAATGGTCGAACGCAAAGTCGAATCCTGGTTCGACGGCGAGCCTATTGACCTGCAACGCAGCTGGCGGCCATGGAACGAGATTTCCGACGACCTGAAAGTTGCGGTGATTGCCGGTGAGGATCAGAAGTTCGCCGAGCATTGGGGTTTTGATTTCAGCGCGATTCAGGCGGCATTTGCCCATAACGAACGCGGCGGATCGATCCGAGGTGCCAGTACGCTAAGCCAGCAGGTGTCGAAGAATCTGTTTTTATGGTCCGGCCGCAGTTGGCTGCGCAAAGGACTCGAGGCCTGGTTTACCGGACTGATTGAAATCCTTTGGCCGAAACAACGGATTCTTGAGGTGTACCTCAACAGCGTGGAATGGGATGACGGCGTATTCGGCGCCGAAGCCGCCGCGCGCCATCACTTCGGAACCGGTGCAGCCTCGCTGTCGCGCCAGCAAGCCAGTTTGTTGGCGGCAGTCCTGCCTAACCCGCGAGTGTGGAGCGCCAGCCATCCGAGCAGCTATGTTGCACGCCGCGCTGGCTGGATTCGCCAGCAGATGGGTCAGTTGGGTGGGGACAGTTATCTGGCTGGGTTGAACGATTCGCGCAGAGCGCCTTGGGCGCAATAGCCGAGTGCTATCCTGTGAACACAGAAGATTCAGTGTGGGAACGGGCTTGCTCGCGATAGCGGACTGACAGTCACTTAATTGTCGACTGTTATGCCCTCATCGCGAGCAAGCCCGCTCCCACATTAGATCGGTGTCACCCCGCGTTAAGCGGCGATCGACAGTTTGAGCTTGTTCATCGCGCTCTTTTCAAGCTGACGAATACGCTCGGCTGACACGTTGTACTTCTGCGCCAGGTCATGCAGCGTGGCTTTCTCTTCTGCCAGCCAGCGCTGGTAGAGAATGTCGCGGCTGCGGTCGTCGAGCACTTCCAGCGCTTCATGCAGATTGCTGGTGGAATTGTCGGTCCAGTCGGCATCTTCCAGTTGACGCGCCGGATCGTACCGGTGGTCTTCCAGATAGTTGGCCGGCGACTGAAAGGCGCTGTCGTCGTCTGCTTCCGCAGCCGGGTCGAAGGCCATGTCATGGCCGGTCAGGCGACTTTCCATCTCGCGCACTTCGCGCGGCTCTACGCCGAGGCTTTCAGCCACACGATGGACTTCTTCGTTGTTCAGCCAGGCCAAACGCTTTTTCTGGCTACGCAGATTGAAGAACAGTTTGCGCTGAGCTTTAGTGGTCGCGACCTTGACGATGCGCCAGTTGCGCAGGATGAATTCGTGAATTTCAGCCTTGATCCAGTGCACGGCGAACGACACCAGACGCACACCCATTTCCGGGTTGAAGCGCTTTACCGCTTTCATCAGGCCGACGTTGCCTTCCTGGATCAGGTCAGCCTGAGCCAGGCCATAGCCGGAATAGCTGCGGGCAATATGTACAACAAAACGCAGGTGGGCGAGCACCATCTGCCGAGCCGCCCCCAAATCCTGCTCATAGTAGAGACTCTCGGCCAGTTCACGCTCCTGCTCCGGTGTCAGCAATGGAATGCTGTTCACCGTGTGCACATAAGCCTCCAGGTTTGCGCCTGGGACTAAAGCATATGCAGGTTGCAAAGAAGTGGTCATACGAAAAAACCTCCGACTCACATAACTCGTGCAGTTCAGCACTGCGAAAATTGACCGGGAACCGTAGGACAAGTTCCCTAGAAAGCTGAAAGGTCAATACAAGCAAAAAGACACTACTTCGGTGCAAGCTCCCGTAGGTGGCGTGCTACCGCAATCCATGCACCGATATACCCTAACAGCACCGCGCCAAGCAAGAGCGACAGACCATCGGCGGGTGGCACACCGGCCAGCGCAAAATCACTGCCGTACAAACCGGCCAGCCCGACAACCGCATCGTTCAGCCAGTCGAGGCCGAACGCCAATACACCCCAGGAAAAAATCCCTGCACCGAAGCCATAAAGCGCACCCATATATAGAAAGGGCCTACGCACATAGCTGTCAGTGCCGCCGACGAGTTTAATCACTTCTATCTCTGTGCGGCGGTTTTCAATATGAAGACGAATGGTATTGCCTATCACCAAAAGTAATGCAGAAACCAAAAGCACGGTCAGACCGAACACAAAACGGTCGCCCAGCTTGAGAATCGCTGCCAAACGCTCGACCCAGACTAGATCAAGTTGCGCCTGTTGCACCTTCGGCAGCTCGGAAAGTCTTTGTCTTAATGCTTCAAGGGTTGGCTTGTCGACTTCATTCGGAGTCACCAGAACCACGCCCGGCAATGGGTTCTGCGGCAGCTCTTTGAGCGCCTCGCCCAGCCCGGACTGCTTTTGAAACTCTTCCAGCGCCTGGTCACGGCTGATGTATTCGGCATCTGCCACACCCGGCAGGCCTTTGATCTGCTCGCGCAGTTGCTCGCCTTCGTTGGCGCTGGCATCGAGTTGCAGATACAGGGAAATCTGCGCCGCACGCTGCCAGGAGCCGCCGAGACGCTCGACGTTGTTCAGCAGCAGCGACAGGCCCATAGGCAAGCTGAGGGCAACCGCCATCACCAGACAGGTAAAGAAGCTACCAATCGGCTGTTTGCCCAGGCGACGCAGGCTGTCCAGCAGGCTGGCACGATGACTTTCGATCCAGGCACGCAGCAGCGTACTGAAATCCGGGCCGTCATCATCGTCGCGTTTTTTCTTCTGTGGTTGCGGGTCGGCGGCTTTCGGCGCCACGCGCTCGGAAACTTTTGGACTGCGTGTCGCACTCATTCCCCAGCCTCCCCGTCGCCGATCAGACGGCCGCGTTGCAGGGTCAGCATGCGGTGGCGCATACGGGCGATCAACGCCAAGTCGTGGCTGGCGATCAGCACGCTGGTGCCCAGCCGGTTGATGTCTTCAAATACACCCATGATTTCCGCCGCCAGACGCGGGTCGAGGTTACCGGTCGGTTCGTCCGCCAATAGCAGGGCCGGACGGTGAACGATGGCGCGGGCAATGCCGACGCGCTGTTGCTGACCAGTGGACAAGTCGCCCGGGTACAGATCGGTCTTGTCCGAAAGCGCCACTCGCTCCAGGGCCGAGTCCACGCGCTTGGCGATTTCAGCCTTGGACAGGCCAAGAATCTGCAACGGCAAGGCGATGTTGTTGAATACCGTGCGATCGAACAGCAACTGGTGGTTCTGGAACACCACGCCAATCTGCCGACGCAGGAAAGGAATCTGTGCGTTGCTGATCTGACCCAGATCCTGACCGGCGAGCAATAGTTTGCCGGTGGTCGGGCGCTCCATGGCCAGTAACAGCCGCAACAAGGTGCTTTTACCGGCACCGGAATGGCCGGTGACAAACAAGAATTCGCCCCGACGGACTCGAAAGCTCAGCTCATGCAAGCCGACGTGTCCGTTCGGATAGCGTTTACCGACCTGTTCGAAACGAATCATTAACGCTCCCGCTCGGCAAAAAGTGCCTGGACAAAGGGTTCAGCTTCAAAAGTACGCAGATCATCGATGCCTTCACCGACACCGATGTAGCGAATAGGCAGACCAAATTGCTTGGCCAGAGCGAAAATCACCCCGCCTTTGGCCGTGCCGTCGAGCTTAGTCAACGCCAGACCGGTCAGCTCGACCGTCTGATGGAATTGTTTGGCCTGGCTGATCGCGTTCTGACCCGTACCGGCGTCGAGCACCAGCAGCACTTCGTGCGGCGCATCGGCGTCGAGCTTACTAATGACCCGGCGAACCTTCTTCAGCTCTTCCATCAGGTTATCTTTGGTGTGCAGGCGACCAGCGGTGTCGGCGATCAACACATCAATACCACGGGCTTTGGCGGCCTGTACCGCATCGAAGATCACCGAAGCGGAATCGGCGCCCGTATGCTGGGCGATCACCGGAATCTTGTTGCGCTCGCCCCAGACCTGCAATTGCTCGACCGCAGCAGCACGGAAGGTATCACCCGCCGCGAGCATGACTTTTTTGCCTTCGAGTTGCAGTTTCTTCGCCAGTTTACCGATGGTCGTGGTTTTGCCGGCGCCGTTGACGCCGACCACCAGAATCACGAACGGCTTGTTCTGTGAGGTGATTTTCAGTGGCTGCTCGACGGGCTTGAGCATGTTCGCAAGCTCGGTCTGCAGGGACTTGTAGAGCGCATCGGCGTCGGCCAGCTGTTTACGTGCGACCTTCTGGGTCAGGCTCTGGATAATCACCGAAGTCGCTTCAACGCCAACATCGGCGGTCAGCAGACGGGTTTCGATGTCTTCCAGCAGTTCGTCATCGATCAGCTTCTTGCCGAGAAACAGGCTGGCCATGCCCTCGCCGATGCTGGCGCTGGTCTTGGACAGGCCTTGCTTGAGGCGGGCAAAGAAGCCGATTTTGCTTTCTTCACTGCTGGCGCGGGTCGGTTCGGCGACGACAGGCGATTCGATCGGTGCGGCAGTTACTGGCGCAACAGGTGCAGCAACAATCGGTGCTGCGACTGGCACAGGTGCTGGAGCCGGAACAGGGACAGAGACAGGTTCCGGAGCAACAAATGCGGCAATCACAACCTCTGGAACATCGGGCTCAACAACCAACTCAGCAATAACCGGCTCAACAACCGAAACCGGCTCGACAACCAGCAGCTCTACCGCTTGTTGAGCAGCTGTCGGTGCAGGAATCGCCGGTGTGACATGCGGCGCCAGCTCATTCTCGACCAGGCTCACAGGCTCTTCCGCCACCGGCAAGACCAGCCAGGGCTTGTGCTCAGCGTCCGGGGTCTTCGGCGTTTCTGCAACCGGCGCAGGTTCGGCTACTGACTGAAGGACAGGCTCGGCAATCGGCAACATCATCGGTGCCGGCGCTTGTACTACTGATGCAGCTTCTATTACCGGCTCAGGAACGGCCTCAGGAAGTTGCTGTGGTTGTTCGACGACGGTTTCCTGCGGCTTTTTGCGCAACCATCCGAACAGGCTTTTTTTCTCGCCAGCCGCAGCTGGGGTCTTCTTGTCGTCGTTGGAACCAAACATGGATGACGGCTATCTCAAAGTAGCGACGCGCCAATGTGGCGCCTCGGCAAATGAATATTCGATGCAGAACAGACTGCTTTTTACCCAGCTTGTTCACGCGCAACATTTTGTCGAGGAGCCTATCGGCACCTCAAAGGTCGACTAATACGAAGGACTGGAACGGCATCGTCGGCGAAAACGCAGAGTTTAGCTGACAAACTCAAAGCTTCTGCCGGAAACCCAAACAACCTGCTGACCGATCAAAGGCCTGATAGGCGTGGCCGCCAGTAAAACGGATCAGTATCCTAGGGCGTGTCATCACTCATTACCAGTACCGCGTGGCCGCCTGAAAACGGGCCAGGCAAGGCGCAGTCCGCAGGTAATGTGCTTTCCTTGCCAAGGACTGCAACGCAGCATGGCCCGTTTTCAGGCGCCACCCGGAGGGCCGGGCCTGATAGTGTGCAGGGCTGCGTTGCTCGGAGTTTATTTGGAATGACCAAACTGCACTCCTCGCGCCTTGCCCTGCGCACTATCAGGCTCCGGCGCGGTACTGGTAATGAGTGATGACACGCCCCAACCTCTCGCCCGCCGACGCTAAGATCAAGCGGGCAGCCCAACAGGTTTAAAAACGAATGAATGCTCTAGCCCGCCGCGCCGCAGGCCTGCTGCTCAGCACAGTTTGTCTGCCCCTTTCAGCCTTGGCTGCCGATCCACAGCCCACCCACGAGTTCACCCTCGACAACGGCCTGAAAGTGGTCGTGCGCGAAGACCATCGCGCTCCCGTGGTGGTTTCGCAGGTTTGGTACAAGGTCGGCTCCAGCTATGAAACCCCGGGCCAGACCGGTTTGTCCCACGCTCTGGAACACATGATGTTCAAGGGCACCGAGAAAGTCGGCCCCGGCGAAGCCTCGTTGATCCTGCGCGATCTGGGTGCAGAAGAAAACGCCTTCACCAGCGACGACTTCACCGCTTATTACCAGGTTCTGGCCCGCGATCGCCTGGGCGTGGCCTTCGAGCTGGAAGCCGACCGCATGGCCGGCCTGCTCTTGCCGGCTGACGAATTCAGCCGCGAAATCGAAGTAATCAAGGAAGAGCGCCGCCTGCGCACCGACGATAAGCCTATGTCCAAGGCCTACGAGCGCTTCAAGGCCATGGCTTACCCGGCGAGCGGTTACCACACGCCGACCATCGGCTGGATGGCAGATCTGAACCGGATGAAGGTCGAGGAACTGCGCCACTGGTATAAGTCCTGGTATGTGCCGAACAACGCTACGCTGGTGGTGGTCGGCGACGTGACCCCGGACGAAGTCAAAGCCCTGGCTCAGCGCTACTTCGGGCCGGTCGCCAAACGTGACGTCCCGCCAGCGAAGATACCGCTGGAACTGCCCGAGCCCGGCGAACGCCAGATCACCCTGCATGTGAAGACCCAACTGCCGAGTCTGATGCTGGGCTTCAACGTGCCAAGCATCGCCACTGCTGTGGACAAGCGCTCGGTGAATGCCCTGCGGCTGATCTCCGCCCTGCTCGACGGTGGTTACAGTGCTCGCCTTTCGACACAACTGGAGCGCGGCGAAGAGCTGATCTCCGGTGGTTCGTCGAGCTACGACGCTTATACCCGCGGCGACAGCTTGTTCACGCTCTCTGCGTCGCCCAACACCCAGAAAAAGAAAACCATGGCCCAAGCCGAAGCCGGTCTGTGGCGTCTGCTCGACCAGTTGAAAACCACTGCCCCCACTGCTGATGAGCTGGAGCGCGTCCGCGCCCAAGTGATTGCCGGTCTGGTCTATGAACGCGATTCGATTACCAGCCAGGCCACCGCCATCGGCCAACTGGAAAGCGTCGGTCTTTCCTGGAAGCTGATGGATACCGAGCTCGACGAGCTGAAAAGCGTGACTCCAGAAGACATCCAGAACGCCGCCCGCACCTATTTCACCCGCGAACGTCTCAGCGTTGCGCATGTACTGCCCGAGGAGACAGCTCATGAGTGAGCGCAAAAAATCACGCCTGGCCTTGATCGGCCTGGTGGTCGTCGCGCTGGTCGGCTCGCTGGGTTTCTACTTCAGCCGCCCGAGCGAATCCGATGCCAGCCAGGCACTCGATCAGGCCAAGGCCAGTAAGAAACTGCAATCGCTGGCCGAACTCGACGGCAAGGCGCCTAGCCACCGCGCACTGGATGTACACACCTGGAAAACCGCCGAAGGTGCCAAGGTACTGTTCGTCGAAGCCCGCGAACTGCCGATGTTCGACATGCGCCTGACTTTTGCCGCGGGTAGCAGTCAGGATGGCAGCGCACCCGGTCTGGCACTGCTGACCAACGCCATGCTCAACGAAGGCATTGCAGGTAAAGACGTCGGCGGGATCGCCGAAGGTTTCGAAGGCCTGGGTGCCGATTTTGGCAACGGCGCTTATAAAGACATGGCCATCGCCTCACTGCGTAGCCTGAGCGCTGTGGATAAACGCACGCCTGCCTTGAAGCTGTTTGCCGAAGTCGTGGGTAAACCCACATTCCCGGCCGACTCGCTGGCGCGAATCAAAAACCAGATGCTCTCCGGTTTCGAATACCAGAAGCAGAGCCCCGGCAAACTGGCGAGCCTTGAGCTGATGAATCGCTTGTACGGCAATCATCCTTACGCCCACGCCAGCGATGGCACGGCAAAAAGTGTTCCGCTGATCACCCTTGCGCAACTGCGGGCGTTCCATGAAAAGGCTTATGCCGCCGGCAATGTGGTGATCGCGTTGGTCGGCGACCTGTCACGCACGGAAGCCGAAGCCGTTGCCGCACAAGTTTCCGCCTCGCTACCGAAAGGCCCGGCGTTAGCCAAAATCGAGCAACCGGCTGAGCCACAGGCCAGCATCGGCCATATCGAGTTCCCGTCCAATCAGACCAATCTGATGCTCGCACAACTGGGCATTGACCGTGATGATCCGGACTATGCGGCGCTGTCCCTGGGTAACCAGATCCTCGGCGGTGGTGGTTTCGGTACACGGCTCATGGACGAAGTCCGCGAGAAACGCGGCCTGACCTATGGCGTATACTCCGGCTTCACTCCGATGCAGGCCCGCGGGCCGTTCATGATCAACCTGCAAACCCGTGCCGAGATGAGCGAAGGTACGCTGAAACTGGTCCAGGACGTTCTCGCCGATTACCTGAAAACCGGTCCGACCCAGAAAGAACTGGACGACGCCAAACGTGAACTGGCCGGCAGCTTCCCGCTGACCACCGCCAGCAACGCCGATATCGTCGGGCAGCTAGGCGCCATGGGTTTCTACGACCTGCCGCTGAGCTACCTTGAAGACTTCATGCAGCAGTCCCAAAGCTTGACCGTCGACCAGGTCAAGACAGCACTGAACAAACATTTGAGCGCTGACAAGATGGTCATCGTCAGCGCCGGGCCAACCGTTCCACAAAAGCCGTTACCGGCCCCTACTGACAAACCTGCCGAGCAACCGCTCGGGGTTCCGGAGCATTAATGGCCAGCCCATCGCGTCCCAGCAAAAAACCTACTCACAACGTCCATAACGGCGTTGGTCAGCTGCGCATCATCGGGGGCGAATGGCGTAGCCGTCGCCTGAGCTTCCCGGACGCTCCGGGCCTGCGCCCGACGCCGGACCGCGTCCGCGAAACCCTGTTCAACTGGCTCGCACCGTACGTCGCCGGGGCCAAAGTACTCGACCCATTCGCCGGCAGCGGCGCGCTGTTCCTCGAAGCGCTGTCCCGTGGCGCCGCCATGGGCCAGGCGCTGGACAGCAGCAACCTCGCCGTTTCCAGTCTGCGCGAGCACCTGGGAACTCTGCGTTGCACCACCGGCCACGTGCAGACCGCCGACGCCTTGCGCTATCTGGAAACGCAGCCAGCGACAGCGTTCGACCTGGTATTTCTCGATCCGCCGTTCAACCAGAACCTGCTGCCTACCGCCTGTGCATTACTGGAAGAGCGTCAGTGGCTGGCTGACGACGCGTGGATCTATACTGAAAGCGAAACGGCGCCATCGACCCTCGGTCTTCCGACTAGCTGGCGCCTCCACCGTGAACAAAAATCCGGGCGGGTCCACTACGCGTTATGGCAACGGATGGCAGAGACAGTGGGTTAATCGACTGCCCTGAAAGGTGCGTACCGATACGCACCTTTGCACCGAGAACGACCGTGCCCACACTGCCAGATCATTTCACCCCCGCCTTGGGCCTAGGCAATCCGCACCTGCAAACCTTGTGGGGCCCGCTGTGGCGCAAAACTACCCATCTCGACCGGCAACGTGAGCGACTCTGGCTTGAAGATGGCGACTTTCTCGACCTCGACTGGCACGGTCCCCACAGCTCAGGTGCACCTTTGGTGCTGGTGTTGCACGGGCTGACGGGTTCCTCGAATTCGCCCTATGTGGCCGGGCTGCAAAAAGCACTGGCAACTCAAGGCTGGGCCAGCGTGGCGCTGAACTGGCGCGGCTGCTCAGGCGAACCGAACCTGTTGCCACGCAGCTATCACTCCGGCGTCAGCGAAGACCTTGCGGCAGCGATCAAACATTTACGCGCCCAGCGGCCATCGGCGCCGTTATATGCGGTCGGCTATTCACTGGGCGGCAATGTGTTGCTCAAGCATTTGGGGGAAACCGGTCACGACAGTGAGTTGCTAGGTGCAGTGGCAGTGTCGGTACCCTTTCGTCTCGACCAGTGCGCCGACCGTATCAGTCAGGGTTTTTCCAAGGTCTATCAGGCGCATTTTATGCGCGAGATGGTGGCCTACATCAAAAACAAACGACGGCAGTTCCATCATGATGGCCGCCATGAAGGCCTGGCGACTCTGGACGGGCTCGGCTCGCTGGACAATATGCGGACTTTCTGGGATTTCGACGGTCGGGTCACCGCACCGCTGAATGGATTTCTGAATGCCCAAGACTATTACCGTCGCGCCTCCAGTCGCTATTTTCTCGGGGCCATTCGCACGCCGACCTTGATCATTCACGCTGCTGACGATCCTTTCGTGTCCCACCATAGCCTCCCGGAGGCCAATGAACTGTCGCCAAGCACACAGTTTGAGTTGCAGTCCAAGGGTGGGCATGTCGGCTTTGTCGACGGAACCCTGCGCACCCCCGGCTATTATCTGGAACGTCGCATCCCGCAATGGTTGACGGGTGCGGGCAGAGGTAGCGTTTGAACCCTGAAGGCGAGTCGATTCGTTTCTGGCAAGCCGCGCCGTTGGCTGGCGTCGAGCTATTGGCCGCCCGTTACATCGAACACCGTTTTGTGCCCCATGTGCATGACGGCTATGTCATTGGTTTGATCATGGCCGGCGCCCAGCGCTATCGTTATCGCGGCGCGGAACATCTGGCGGGCACCGGAACATTGGTGCTGATCAACCCGGACGAATTGCACACCGGCCACAAAGGCACCGATGACGGTTGGCTCTACCGGGCCTTCTATCCAGACAACGAACAGATTCTTTCACTATTGGCCGAGCTCGAACTCCCGGCCAACAGTCTTCCGGCGTTCGGCGCCACGCTCTATCGCGATCCCGATCTGGTAAGCGGCTTCCGCCAACTGCACCGGTTACTGGAAAGTCCGGCCACGGCCCTGCAGCAGCAAACCGTCTGGCGAGAAATGATGTTGTCGTTACTGCAACGTCACGCTGGGGTGCCGACGCCTGACAAGCCCGGGCGAGAGCATCGCGCCATCGCCCAGGCCAAAGAGCTGCTGCAATCACAACTGGCCTCACCCCCCTCCCTCGAAGAGCTGGCCACGGCGGTTAGCCTGTCACCCTTTCATTTCGCCAGAGTGTTTCGTCGGGCGACCGGCATGCCGCCGCATACCTGGCTGATGCAGCAACGGATTGCCCAGGCGCGGGCAATGTTGCGCGACGGCTGCCTGCCGCTGGAAGTGGCGACGCAATTGGGCTTCGCCGACCAGAGCCATCTGAGCCGGCAGTTCAAGCAGGTTTATGGCGTCGGGCCGGGGGCTTATCGGGCCGCAAGCGCAAGATCGTTCAAGACAGGCTTTTCCTGAGCCGCCTAAGATGCGGGCAACAAGGAGAGTCTTGATGACCCGCAAACAGCTTTACTCCCGAGGTATCCGCGACAGTTTTGCCATGGCCGTGGGCATTCTGCCGTTCGGGCTGATCTTCGGCACGTTGGCCGGAGCCGCTGGCCTGACGTTATGGCAGGCAGTCGGCATGTCGCTGTTCGTCTATGCCGGTTCCGCGCAATTCATCGTCATCAGTCTGTTCGGCGCGGGCGCCAGTACCGTGGTGATTCTGTTGACGACCTTTATCGTCAACCTGCGTCATGTGCTTTACAGCGCCACCTTGCAGCCTCATGTCAGCCAGTTGCCGCAGCGGTGGCGGGTGTTGTTGGCGTTTTGGCTGACAGATGAAACCTTCGCGGTGGTTCAACGTTTTTATTTGCTGCACGGCGATCGGCCGCTGGCGCACTGGTATTGGCTGGGCGTGACCAGTTCGCTGTATGTGTGCTGGGTATCGAGTTCACTGCTGGGTGTGCTGTTCGGTCAGGCCGTGCCGGATCTGGCCAGTTGGGGTCTTGAGTTCGCCATGTTGGCGACCTTTATCGGCATCGTCGTGCCGTTGCTGCGCAATAAACCGCAAGTGGCGGCTGCGCTGGCAGCGAGTGCCGTGGCGTTGGCGACTTATAGCTGGCCTTACAAACTCGGGCTAATGGCCGCCGCATTCAGCGGAATTGCCGTGGGCGTAGTGCTGGAGCGTCGACAGCTGGCGACCCGGACGGGCAAGGAGTTGCACTCATGAATTACTGGTGGCTGATTTTCGGCATGACCGCAATTACCTTTGTGCTGCGCTACAGCTTGTTCGCCTGGCCAAACCTGACTTTCCCGCCGCTAGTGCGTCAGGGTTTGCACTATGTGCCGACATCGGTACTCACGGCCATTGTGGTACCGGGAATGCTGTTACCTGACGGTGAGCATTGGGCGCTGAGCCTGAGTAATGCGTATTTGTTGGCGGGGCTGGTCGCGATTGGCATTGCCGCGTTGATCCGGCATTTGCTGGCGACCATAGGCGGCGGGCTGCTGGTGTTCTTTTTGTTGCGCTGGATGATGGGACAATTGCCGGCTTGATCCGCAGTGATCGTTCCCACGCGGGGTGGAGCGTGGGAACGATCGTTTTCTTCAATCGCCCTTCGCAACCGCCCGCTTTGGATCAGTAATCCACTCACTCCACGATCCTGCGTACAAACTGGCCAGCGGATACCCTGCCAAGCACAACGCAAACAGATTATGGCAAGCCGTCACGCCGGAACCGCAGTAGGCCACCAGCTCTGTGGGTGAGCGATCACCCAGCTTCGCAGCGAAACGTTGCTTGAGCTGGTCAGCCGGCAGGAAACACCCGTCACTGCCCAGGTTTTCGCTGAACGCCGCGCATTGAGCACCGGGGATATGCCCGGCCACTGGGTCGATCGGCTCCACTTCGCCACGGAATCGCGGCTGGGCACGAGCATCGAGCAAGGTCAGGGTCGGCCGACCGAGGCGCTTTTGCAGCTGTTCGGCGCTCAATAGCAGCGAGTTATCTGGAGTTCCGACAAAGCTGCCCTGCGCATTGCCAGGCGCGTCCAGACTCAGCGGCAAACCGGCCGCGTGCCAGGCCTTCAAACCGCCGTCGAGGATGAACACACCGTCGCGCTTGCCCAGCCAGGCCAGCAGCCACCACGCCCGCGCGGCGAATGCGCCGGGGCCATCGTCATACAGCACGATGTCGCTATCAGCATTGATACCCCAGGCCTGCAAGCGTTCAACCAGCCGCTCAGGATCCGGCAACGGATGGCGTCCGGTCACACCCTTGATCACCGGGCCGCTGAGGTCACGCTCCAAATCGGCGAACGATGCACCAGCGATATGCCCTTCGGCGTAACTGCGCTGGCCATAGTCCGGGTCTTCCAGGGCAAAACGACAATCCAGAATCACCAGCCCGGCCTGTTCCTTTTTCAGGTCCAGAGCTTGAGGGCTGATCAGTTGCGCAATCGGCATAGCGAACTCCAGTGATGATGTCTGAGGTTGATCCTACTGCACTTCTTCCAGTGCCTGCGCCAGCGGCACATAAAACTCGTCGAACAGTGCTTTCACGGCTTCCCGAGCCTGATCCGTGACAAATCCAGCTTCCAGTACCAGCACCTGATAGACCCCACGCTTAATGGCTTCTTCACTCAGGTGCGTGGAATTTTCCCGCGTGGTGCACAGAAAGCGCACCCAGGAGGTGAGGATGATCCAGGCGTTGAGGGTCAGGGATTCGATCTGGACCTTGTCCATGCAGAGAATACCGGCCTCAACGAAGCCCTCATAAATAGCTCCGCCCTGAATCAAGCAACGCTGGGAAAAACGTCGATAACGGTCGGCCAGTTCCGCATCGCTGTCGAGCAGATGTTCGAGGTCTCGGTGCAGGAATCGGTAGCGCCACATGGCGGCGAGCAGCGCCTGTAAGTAATAACGCTTGTCTTCAACCGTGGCAGCGCGCCCTTGGGGTGGGCGCAAGAAACTGTCCACCAGGCTTTCGTACTCACTGAACAGCACGGCGATGATCGCCTGCTTGTTAGGGAAGTGGTAGTACAGGTTGCCCGGGGAAATCTCCATGTGGGCCGCGATATGGTTGGTGCTGACGCTGCGCTCGCCCTGTTGATTGAACAGCTCCAGGCTGTTCTGGACGATGCGCTCGCTGGTTTTTATCCGTGGGGCCATGGGCTTGGGCTTTAATTCAGAGTGCGTTGCCGAACATCTTACGACCTATCCCGGATCGGATAAATCAAAGCTGTTGAGTGATGTCATTTGACATTTTAGAGCATAGACTCTAAAAACAAGCCACTCGAATAAAAACCGGAGCCTCCATGCCCGCCGACATTGCCTACCTGCAAGATTCTCAACCGCAACTGGATGAGCTCCACAGACTGTTTACCGTCCAACGCCAAGCCTATGCAGCCAATCCAATGCCACCGGCGGCGCAACGCCAGCAATGGCTCAAGGTCCTGCGTGAGGTATTGAGCGACGAGCGCCAGGCATTGATCGACGCCATCAGCCAGGACTTCAGCCACCGCAGTGCGGATGAAACCTTGCTCGCCGAATTGATGCCCAGCCTGCACGGCATTCATTACGCCAGCAAACACCTCAAAGGCTGGATGAAACCATCCCGACGCAAAGTAGGTGCAGCTTTCCAGCCCGCCTCGGCCAAGGTCATCTATCAGCCGCTAGGCGTGGTTGGGGTGATCGTGCCGTGGAACTACCCGCTTTACCTCGCCATCGGCCCCTTGGTCGGCGCGTTGTCCGCCGGCAATCGGGTGATGCTCAAACTCAGCGAGTCGACGCCGGCCACCGGACAACTGCTCAAGGAATTGTTGGCGCGGGTCTTCCCAGAAGACCTGGTCTGCGTGGTATTGGGGGAAGCCGAGATCGGCATGGCCTTTTCCAAGCTGCGCTTCGATCACCTGCTGTTCACCGGCGCCACCAGCATTGGCAAACACGTGATGCGCGCCGCGGCGGAACACCTGACCCCTGTGACCCTTGAACTGGGCGGCAAGTCCCCGGCGATTGTTTCCGCCGACGTGCCGCTCAAGGATGCCGCCGAGCGCATCGCCTTTGGCAAAACCCTGAACGCCGGACAAACCTGTGTCGCGCCGGATTACGTGCTGGTGCCGGAGGACCGCGTTGGCGCCTTCGTCGAAGCCTATCGCAAGGCCGTTCGCGGGTTTTATCCCAAGCTTGCGGATAACCCGGACTACACCGCGATCATCAATGATCGACAAATGGCACGGCTCAACGGTTACCTCGGCGACGCCACCAGCAAAGGCGCGCTGCTGATCCCGCTGTTCGACCAGGGCCAAGGCCGGCGCATGGGCCATAGCTTGTTGCTGAACGTCAACGACGAGATGACCGTAATGCAGGACGAAATCTTCGGTCCGGTGCTGCCCATCGTTCCCTACACCGGCCTGGATCAGGCGTTTGCCTACATCAACCAACGGCCGCGTCCGCTGGCGCTCTACTTCTTTGGCTACGACAAAGGCGAGCAAAGTCGCGTGCTCAACGAGACCCACTCCGGTGGCGTATGCATCAACGACACACTGCTGCACGTCGCTCAGGACGATATGCCGTTCGGCGGTATCGGCGCGTCGGGAATGGGTCATTACCACGGCCATGAAGGCTTCCTGACGTTCAGCAAGGCCAAGGGCGTGCTGACCAAGCAGCGGCTGAATGCGGCGAAGTTGATTTATCCACCTTACGGAAAATCCATCCAGAAGCTGATTCAGAAGCTGTTTATCCGCTAACCATACTGCCGCCGGGTAATAACAATAATGAACCCAAGCCTGTCTGAATCACCTGAGTTGTCACGGCGTGGTCTATTGAAATTCAGCCTGTGCGCCAGCGCCTTTCTGGCCACTGCCGGGCTTGGCGCCAGCCTCAGCGGCTGCTCGGCCAGCACCCCGGCCAGCGGTTTCGCGACTCTGCGCAGCAGCGACCTGCCATTTCTACGGGCACTGCTCCCAGTGATGCTCGAGGGTACGGTGGCCGTCGAGAAAATCCCTGCAGCCATCGACAGTACCTTGCAAAGCCTGGATCGCGGCCTTGATCACCTGTCGCCGGAAATGCTCAAGCTGACCCAGCAGCTGTTCGATGTACTCGGCATGGCCATCACCCGTGGACCGTTGACCGGGATCTGGGGCAGTTGGGAGAACGCCAGCGGCGATGCGATCCGGCACTTTCTCAAGCGCTGGGAAAACAGCTCACTCAGCCTGTTGCGTATGGGCCACAGCTCGCTTGTGCAATTGGCGATGATGGCCTGGTATGGCCGAGCGGAGTCGTGGGCGCACTGCGGGTATCCGGGGCCGCCGAAGGTTTGAAATTTGCGGCGCCCCATTCGCGGGCAAGCGAACGTCGCCCGGCCCTTCCCACACGGCCACCTGCGCTTAACCCATAACAACAAGAGAACCTGAGATGCCCGTACCTGATCTGTTTCGCGAGGGCCTGGCCCGTGGCTGGAAAACCTATGACGGCTCGCAACTCGAGCAGGACCTGACGCTAGAAGCGGATGTGGCGATCATCGGCAGCGGTGCCGGCGGCGGTACCACGGCGGAGATTCTCAGTGCTGCCGGCTACAAGGTACTGCTGATCGAAGAAGGCCCGCTCAAGACCAGCAGCGACTTCAAGATGCTGGAAGATCAGGCCTACACCAGTCTCTACCAGGAAGGCATCGGGCGCATGAGCAAAGACGGCGCGATCACCATCCTGCAAGGCCGTGCGGTCGGCGGCACCACGCTGATCAACTGGACCTCAAGCTTTCGCACCCCGGAACCTACTCTGGAGCACTGGGCCAAGGAACACGACGTCAAAGGCCACAGCCCCGCCGAGATGGCGCCCTGGTTCGAAAAAATGGAGCAGCGCCTCGGCATCGCGCCCTGGATCATGCCGCCCAATGCCAACAACGATGTGATCAAGACTGGCTGCGAAAAGCTTGGTTACAGCTGGCATGTGATCCCGCGTAATGTTCGCGGTTGCTGGAACCTCGGTTACTGCGGCATGGGTTGCCCGACCAACGCCAAACAATCGATGCTGGTCACCACCATTCCGGCGACCCTGGAAAAAGGCGGCGAATTGCTTTATTTGGCCCGCGCCGAACGCCTGTTGATCAAGGACGACAAAGTCACCGGCCTGCAATGCGTGGCCATGGATGCGCGCTGCGTCGCGCCAACCGGGCGCAGCATCACCGTCAAAGCACGGCACTATGTGCTGGCCGGCGGCGGGATCAACAGCCCGGCCTTGCTGCTGCGCTCCAAGGCCCCCGATCCTCACAAACGACTCGGCGAACGCACCTTCCTGCATTTGGTAAATATGTCCGCCGGGCATTTCGACGAGGTGATCAACCCGTTCTACGGCGCGCCCCAATCGATTTATTCCGACCATTTTCAATGGCAGGACGGCACCACCGGCAAGATGTCCTACAAACTGGAAGTACCACCACTGCACCCGGCGCTGGCTACCACCTTGTTCGGCGGTTTCGGTTCCGACAACGCATTGCGCATGGAACAACTGCCCCACACCCACGCCATGCTCGCGCTACTGCGCGACGGATTTCACCCGGACAGCCCCGGCGGCAGTGTTGAGCTCCGTGGTGACGGCACGCCAGTGCTCGACTATCAGGTTTCACCTTATGCCTGGGATGGTCTGCGCCGGGCCTTCCACAGCATGGCGCAAATCCAGTTCGCTGGCGGCGCCAAAGAAGTCATGCCTCTGCACAGCGATGCCCGTTATGTAAAAAACCTGGCCGAAGCCCGCACGCTGATCGACGGTCTGAGCCTTGAGTTGTATCGCACGCGCCTGGGCAGCGCTCACGTGATGGGCGGTTGCGCCATGGGCGAAGACCCGAAAAATGCCGTCTGCGACAGCCTCGGCCGGCATCATCAGTTGAGGAACCTGTCGATCCACGACGGTTCGCTGTTCCCCACCAGCATTGGCGCCAACCCACAATTGTCGGTCTACGGACTGACGGCGCAACTGGCAACTTCTCTGGCCGAACGTTTAAAAAGTTCGTAAAAAAGCACATCATTCGTACTGTCTATAGTGCTTTCTTCCCCTAAAGGCGACTTGGCCGACCGGGAAGGCTGCGATACCATCCGACTCCCCAACGGACTCCCGCCAGGACGACGCGATGAACCGAGTGTTGTACCCAGGTACCTTCGACCCTATTACCAAGGGCCATGGCGATCTGGTCGAACGCGCCGCGCGCCTGTTCGACCATGTGATCATTGCCGTCGCCGCCAGCCCGAAGAAAAACCCGCTGTTTCCCTTGGAACAGCGTGTGGCGCTGGCTCGCGAGGTCACCCAACATTTGCCGAACGTCGAAGTCGTCGGCTTCTCCACGTTGCTTGCGCACTTCGCCAAGGAAAAGAACGCCAATGTGTTCCTGCGCGGCCTGCGAGCGGTATCGGACTTCGAATACGAATTCCAGCTGGCCAACATGAACCGCCAGTTGGCGCCGGATGTGGAAAGCCTGTTCCTCACCCCGTCGGAGCGTTATTCGTACATTTCCTCGACCCTGGTTCGTGAAATCGCGGCCCTGGGCGGCGATATCACCAAGTTCGTCCATCCGGCCGTCGCTGACGCCCTGCACGAGCGCTTCAAGAAGTAGCCAGACAGTCCATCGCGCCCGCGTGCACTGCGGGCGCCAATGCGGCACAATTGCAGCATTAGTTTTCATATGCCTGGGCCAGCCGCCCCGGCAGGAGTGCCCCATGTCCCTGATCATCACCGACGATTGCATCAATTGCGACGTCTGCGAACCCGAGTGCCCGAACGCCGCCATCTCCCAAGGCGAGGAGATCTACGTGATCGACCCGAACCTGTGCACCCAGTGCGTCGGCCATTACGACGAACCGCAGTGCCAACAGGTCTGTCCGGTCGATTGCATCCCGCTGGATGAAGCCCATCCGGAAACCGAAGAACAACTGATGGCCAAGTACAAGATTATTACTGGCAAGGTGTAAGGCTGAAGTTATTGGGTGTCCTCCAGAACCCCATCGCGAGCAAGCCCGCTCCCACATTAGATCTTCAGCGAACACGGATTTTGTGTACGCCCGAGATCGAGTGTGGGAGCGAGCTTGCTCGCGATGGGGCCAACAGCCACACCATCAATCACTCCCGCTGGTCATCCCCTTCCCCGGTACACCCCAGGCAACGCGCAAACGCCGCTTTGCCCGGGTCGAGCACCAACGCCTGGCCCGCCTCGCCGATCCCGCCACCAAAAGCGGTAAACGGCAACGACACCACAAACACCCCCGCGCCGATAACCGTCGCCACAACCAGCAACGGTCGGGCGATCAGCAGGTCGCCGATCATGGCGAAGGCCGGTGGGTTCTGAATGGTATAGCTCGGGTCGCCGCTGCTGCCGTCAGACGCCAGGACCGGCAGTGTTTGCAGGCCAACACTCAAGACCAGCGCAACGGTGAGGGGACGAATCGGGTTCATGGCACGGTCCTTCAGCAAGCAAACAAAAACTCACTATAGACCGTGCGGTTTCTTCAGCTCTGGCAACGTGGGCAATAGACGCTGGTGCGCTGCCCCAAACGAACCTCTCGCAGGCCCGTGCCACACACTTTGCAGTGCTCATTGCCACGGCCGTACACGAACAATTCCTGTTGGAAGTAGCCCGGCTGACCGTCACCGCCGATGAAGTCACGCAATGTGGTGCCGCCGCGCTCGATGGCGTGAGTCAGAATGCGTTTGATCTCGATGGCCAGTTTCAGATAGCGCGTCCGGGAAATGCCCTTGGCTTCGCGTCGCGGATCGATGCCGGCAGCGAATAACGCTTCAGTCGCATAGATATTGCCCACGCCCACCACCACCGCGTTGTCCATGATGAATGGCTTGACCGCCATGGAGCGCCCGCGGGACAGCTGGAACAATCGCTCACCGTCAAACAGGTCGGTCAACGGCTCCGGCCCCAGGCGAATCAACAACTCGTGATTGAGCGGATCGAGGCTCCAGAGCATTGCACCGAAACGCCGAGGATCGGTGTAGCGCAAGGCCAGGCCCGACTCCAGTTCGATATCCACATGTTCATGCTTGGCGGCCGGCATGCCGGCTTCCACCAGCCGCAAATTCCCCGACATACCCAAATGACTGATCAGCGTCCCGACCTCGGCGTTGATCAACAGATACTTGGCACGCCGATCGACCGTCACGATGCGCTGCCCGGACAGACGCACATCGAGATCTTCCGGAATCGGCCAACGCAATCGGCGATCACGGACGATCACGCGACTGACGCGCTGGCCTTCCAGATGCGGTGCGATACCGCGCCGGGTGGTTTCGACTTCAGGTAATTCAGGCATGGGGCTCTCAGATCAAAAAATAGCCGACGCTCAACGATGAGCGCCCAACTCGCGAATCGACTCTTTCAGGTTTTCGAAGTCGTAGTCCGAGAGTCCAACATAATCGAGTACCAGGTGGCCGATGCTGTTCCACTCGTGGTCATCAATCTGATTACCCAGTACCCGGTACGAGGCACAGATGTGTTCAGCCATCTTCAAAATCGCCAACAGGTTTTTCAACTGGCTATTACGCGAAGACTCATCGCTGAAAATCGCCAGTGCATTATGGTGATTGGCGATGGCGTTGGTCACGTATTCCGGCAGGCGCCAGGACTTCGCGGTGTAATAACCGACCACGGCATGGTTAGTGTTGAACACGCGGTTCTCCGTGTCCACCACACGGCATTGCGCGTTGGCACTGGCATAAGACTCTTCGAGCACCGCCATGTAGTTGGGGAAACGCTTGAGCATCAACGGCACGCCGCAGTCGTGGAACAAACCCAATGCATAAGCCTCATCCCCCGCCTGCGAGCCGATGCGCTTGGCCAGGTTCAGGCAGGTCATCGCCACATCCTGAGCGGTGTCCCAAAAACGGTTCAGGGTAACGATGGTTTCGTCATTCATCTCGCCCTTGATCGACTGCGCGTTGATCAGGTTAATGATCGAGCGACTGCCCAACAGGTTTACCGCGCGCTGGATCGAGGCAATCTTGTTGCTCAACCCGTAATACGGCGAGTTGACGATCTTCAGCAGTGCACCAGAGAGGCCAGGATCCTGGGAGATCAACCGGGCGATCACTTCCAGATCCGAGTCAGGCATGTACTGCTCCATCTGCAAATCCACCATGATTTGCGGCTGAGGCGGCACGCTGATGCCTTGCAGGGCCTGTTGAATCTGTTCGGCAGAAAGCTCTTGGGACATAAGTACGCACTCTAGGCTAGGCGGCAATTCTAACCCTTTTAGAAGCAGCTCCTGCAGTACATCGCCCCGCGCGGCCATCTCCTACACAACGCGCTATACTCCCGCTCTTTTTTCCGGAGCGACGTCATGTCCCTGCCAAGCCTGCGTCTCAAAGCCAACGCCGACCGTCGCCTGCGCAACGGTCACCTGTGGGTCTACAGCAACGAAATCGATGTAGCCGCCACCCCACTGCACGGCTTCAAGGCGGGCGATCAAGCTATTCTGGAAGCCGCTGGTGGCAAGCCATTGGGCATCGTCGCCATGAGCCCGAACAACCTGATCTGCGCACGTTTGCTGTCTCGGGACATCAAGTTGCCGCTGGACAAGTCGCTGCTGGTACACCGCATTAATGTGGCCCTGTCCCTGCGCGATCGTTTGTTCGACAAGCCGTTCTATCGTCTGGTTTACGGTGATTCTGACCTGCTGCCGGGCCTGGTGGTCGACCGTTTCGGCGATATCCTGGTGGTCCAGATCGCTTCGGCGACCATGGAAGCCCATAAAGACGACGTGATCGCGGCCCTGACTCAAGTGCTCAAGCCCAGCGGCATTCTGTTCAAGAATGACTCCGCCGCCCGTGATGCCGAAGGCCTCAACCGCTACGTCGAAACCGTCTTCGGCCTGGTGCCAGAGTGGGTTGCCCTGGAAGAAAACGGTGTGAAATTCGAAGCGCCAGTCATCCAGGGACAGAAAACCGGCTGGTTCTACGATCACCGTATGAACCGCGCGCGTCTGGCACCTTATGCCAAAGGCAAACGCGTACTGGACCTGTATAGCTACATCGGCGGTTGGGGCGTGCAAGCGGCCGCGTTCGGCGCCAGTGAAGTGTTCTGCGTCGACGCTTCGGCCTTCGCCCTCGACGGTGTCGAGCGCAACGCCGCGCTGAACGGCTTTGCAGAGAAAATGACCTGCATCGAAGGCGACGTTTTCGAAGCCCTGAAAGAACTGAAAGCCAGCGAAGAGCGCTTCGACGTGATCGTCGCCGACCCACCGGCCTTCATCAAACGCAAGAAAGACCTGAAGAACGGCGAAGGCGCCTATCGCCGCCTGAACGAGCAAGCCATGCGCCTGCTCAGCAAGGACGGCATCCTGGTCAGTGCGTCGTGCTCCATGCACTTGCCGGAAGACGACCTACAAAACATCTTGCTGACCAGCGCCCGCCACCTGGACCGCAACATCCAAGTGCTCGAACGCGGCGGCCAGGGCCCGGACCATCCGGTACACCCGGCAATTGCCGAAACGCGTTACATCAAGAGCATTACTTGCCGGTTGTTGCCTAACAGCTAACAGCTCCCTGTCGGTAGGAGCGAGTCAGCTCGCTCCTACCGCAGTTTCAGAATGCTCCCGCGCCACGCGCATTGACTTGCCCCCTCATCAAATCAATCCTCGTCTCCCCCTCACGGATCGAGCGCATTGTTTGATGACTTACATCACACACTCCAGAGAAAAGTCATCGATCATCCTGCTGCTGATGACCATGACACTGCTGGCTGTTTTCCCTCTTGACGTAGTCCTGCCCTCCTTCCCTGCCCTCTCCAGCCACTTCCAGATCTCGCCGCCGGACGCTGCCTTATCCGTCAGCCTGTTCGCCGTCAGCCTGGCGGTGTCCGTGATGCTGGTCGGGCCTCTGTCGGACATGTGGGGCCGCAAGAAACTGCTGCTGGGAGGCATTGCTATCGCGGCAATTGGAGCGGCTGGCTGCGTGGTCGCCAGCGACTACCGCTGGTTTCTGGTGTTTCGCATGGTTCAGGCGATTGGTTGCGGGGCATTTTCGTTGTCACAGGCGCTGATACAGGACCTATTCGCCGGTCGTGAACGGGAGCGCCTCAGGATCTGGATGGTGACGTGGGGCGGAGTGTTTATTTCAATTTCGCCACTGCTGGGAACCTGGCTGCAATCGCACCTTGGCTGGCAAGGCAGTTTTTATGTATTCATCACACTGGCGGTTATTGTCTGGCTCGGCGCCTACCAGTTGCTCAAGGAAATCCCACCTGCCCACATGGCACCACACAGGGGGTTCTTCAGTGCTTATTGGCGCTTATGTTCGGATGTACGCTTCATGGGTTACTGGTTGATTTCGGCCTTGGCCTTCGCCTGTCATTTTTCGTTCATTGTTTCTTCGCCCATCATTTTCATGGAGCGTCTGGCGCTCTCGCCGTATGAATTCGCCTGGGCGTTGTTGCTGTATGGCGTGGCGTATGTATTCGGCGGAATATTAGCCAGTGTGCTGCATCGATACCTGCAAGCCAGTACCCAGATCATTATCGGCTTGGGCCTGATCGCCGTTTCAGGCGGGCTCATGCTGTGGCTGACTCACCAGTTCGGTCTCTCAGCGGCTACGGTGTTGATCTCCATGCTGGTTTGCACCATTGGAACCACCATTGCCAGGCCAATCGTCAATTCCAAAGCCATGAGTCTCTACCCGGAGAATGCCGGGGCCTCCACCTCGGTCGGGGCCATGCTGATTTTCATGTTCGGCGGTGTGATCAGCTCGGTGATCAACCTGGCGCCCGAGGACCTGACCACGACTCTGGCCCTTGGCTTCCTGACGCTGAGCGTTGCAGGACTTGGAGTGAACGCATTGATCTGCCACAAGACTCAACAGGCACTCAATACAGGGTGATACCTGCCAGTCGTCATCCCGCACGCCCCGTCACCTCTGCTTCAACACTTCCCGCCATTCCTTCCTGGCGCCAGCGGTGTAGAATCGAGAGATTCATCGCCAGTCATCCCCCGGCGGGTTTATGAGCTCAGGCTGAAACGTGCGGCGATCCCGCAGCGTTATCGGCATCTTCCGGGCACACGGCCATTTCTGTGTGTTCCAGACGTCAATAGAAGCTCACTTCCCTTTTGATACCTGATTAACCGCCCGGAGTGCTCCATGCCTGATTACCGCTCGAAAACATCCACCCACGGCCGCAACATGGCCGGTGCTCGCGCATTGTGGCGCGCCACGGGGATGAAGGATGACGACTTCAAAAAGCCGATCATCGCCATTGCCAACTCGTTTACCCAATTCGTACCGGGCCACGTCCACCTCAAGGACATGGGCCAACTGGTCGCCCGCGAGATCGAACGTGCCGGCGGCGTCGCCAAAGAATTCAACACTATTGCGGTGGATGACGGCATCGCCATGGGCCACGATGGCATGCTCTATTCGCTGCCAAGTCGCGAGATCATCGCCGACTCCGTCGAGTACATGGTCAACGCCCACTGCGCCGACGCGATCGTCTGCATCTCCAACTGCGACAAGATCACTCCCGGCATGCTGATGGCTGCTTTGCGCCTGAACATCCCGGTGATCTTCGTTTCTGGTGGGCCGATGGAAGCGGGTAAAACCAAGCTCGCCAGCCACGGTCTGGACCTGGTTGACGCCATGGTCATCGCCGCCGATTCCAGCGCTTCTGACGAGAAAGTCGCTGAATACGAGCGCAGCGCCTGCCCGACCTGCGGTTCGTGCTCCGGCATGTTCACCGCTAACTCGATGAACTGCCTGACTGAAGCGTTGGGTCTGGCCTTGCCGGGCAACGGTTCGGCACTCGCCACTCACAGCGATCGCGAGCAGTTGTTCCTGCAAGCGGGCCGCACCATCGTCGATCTGTGCCGTCAGTACTACAACGAGAATGATGAGTCGGTATTGCCGCGTAACATCGCCAACTTCAAAGCGTTCGAAAACGCCATGACGCTGGACATTGCCATGGGCGGTTCGACCAACACCATCCTGCACTTGCTGGCCTCGGCTCAAGAAGCCGAGATCGACTTCAACCTGCAGGACATCGACCGTCTTTCGCGCAAAGTTCCGCAGCTGTGCAAGGTCGCGCCGAACATCCAGAAATACCACATGGAAGACGTGCACCGTGCGGGCGGGATTTTCAGCATCCTCGGCGAACTGGCCCGTGGCGGCTTGTTGCACACCGACCTGCCGACCGTTCACAGCAAGACCCTGGCTGACGGCATCGCCAAATGGGATATCACCCAGACTGACGATGAAGCCGTTCACACCTTCTTTAGAGCAGGCCCGGCCGGTATCCCGACCCAGACCGCATTCAGTCAGTCGACCCGTTGGGAAACTCTGGATGACGACCGTGAAAACGGCTGTATCCGCAGTGTCGAGCACGCTTACTCGCAAGAAGGCGGCCTGGCCGTGCTCTACGGCAACATTGCTCTGGATGGCTGCGTGGTGAAAACCGCCGGCGTCGACGAGTCGGTTCATGTGTTCGAAGGCAACGCAAAAATCTTCGAAAGCCAGGACAGCGCCGTACGCGGCATCCTCGCCGACGAAGTGAAAGCCGGCGACATCGTGATCATCCGTTACGAAGGCCCGAAAGGCGGCCCGGGCATGCAGGAAATGCTCTATCCGACTTCCTATCTGAAGTCCAAAGGCCTGGGTAAAGCCTGCGCCTTGCTCACCGACGGGCGCTTCTCCGGCGGCACCTCGGGTCTGTCCATCGGTCACGCTTCGCCTGAAGCGGCTGCGGGCGGTGCGATTGGCCTGGTACGCGACGGCGACAAAGTGCTGATCGACATTCCAAACCGCTCGATCAACCTGTTGATCAGCGACGACGAAATGGCCACGCGCCGTGCCGAGCAGGACAAGAAAGGCTGGAAACCGGTCGAAGTGCGTCCACGTAAAGTGACCACCGCACTGAAGGCCTACGCCTTGCTGGCCACCAGTGCCGACAAAGGTGCTGTGCGTAACAAGGCAATGCTCGACGGTCTGTGATCACGGGTAGCTGAACAAAAAATGCCCCGCCAAGTGCGGGGCATTTTTTTGCGTTGACCTCGGTTAAATGTGGGAAGGGCCGGGCGACGTTCGCTTGCTCGCGAAGAGGCCATCAAATTCAACATCGAAGGTGAATGACACACCGCTTTCGCGAGCAAGCCCGCTCCCACATTTGTTCTGTGTTGCCTTTGAGAGTGAGCTAGGCCGCGACTCGGTCTTACTGGATGTCTTCAGGCTTCACGATCACCCAGTTCTTGTCCGCCGTGACCCCTAGGCCTTCTTTGGCTTGAGCCGCAGCGTGCTTGGCCATCATGCCGTTGAGCTGGGCCATGTATTTGTCTTTACGGTTGACCCACAGGTGCACGCCACCCTTGGCCACGTCGACGCTGTGGAACAACATGTAACCATCGCTGGATGGCGTATCGCCGCCGACCAGAACCGGTTTTTTCCACTCATCGATGTAGGTCAGGATCGCTGCCTGCTTGCCGGCCATCCAGGTCGCTGGAGTCCACAGGTACGGCGTCAACTCGAGGCCCAGGTTGGCTTTTTCGTCATACTTGCCAGCGGTGATCTGTTTGCGTGCAGTGGTCAGCTCGCCGGTCTTGCGATCCTTGAGCATCGTGGTCACGCCGATCACGTTTTGCGGTTTAACGTTGTAGCCATACTTCGGATCGGACGCGACCATCCGCACCAGCTCTTCGGAAGCGGCGGTCATCACATAGACGTCGATACCGTTTTCCATCAGCTTGTTGTACAGCTCGGCCTGGCCGGTGTAGACCTTCGGCGGCTGGACGTCGATGGTCTTGACCACATCGCCATCGTAATAGGTGCTCGGCACCGGTTTACCGGAGGCCATCAGCTCATCGACGTAGCCTTTGAGTTCTTTGAGGGTGAAGCCCGAAAACACTTGCGCAACCCATGGATAGCAGACCATGTCATCGATTTCGCAGAGGCGGTAATAGTAGCTGAACAGGCTTTCCTTATGGTCGGCGGTGTCCTTGAACGGGATCAGCTTCAGGGAGGGATCGAGGGTCTCGCGGGTGATCAGGCCCTTGTTCTCCATGAACGGCAACAAGGACTCTTCCAGGTCATAGCGGTAACTGGTGTTGTCCATGTCGAACACCGCGAAGTTACCCTTGTTGGCGTTGGCCGCGATCATCGCGTCCAGTTGTTTGGCCTGAGCTTCTGGCCAGTGCTTCAACTCGGTGGCAAACCCTTGACCGGCAAGGCCCAGACACAGCGCGGCGGCAAACAATCTCGGAGCGAGCTTCATGTGCGTTTTCTCCCTGAATGAAAGTCATCGACGCTAACAAATCCGTATGACAGTCCTCACCTCTGCGCGACTGCTTGCGTTCTGATCACGTCACCGACATTCGCCTAAGCGTCAGCGGCTTATTCCAAAAACGACAGTTGCCATTCCATCCAGGTATTAATTCATTAGATATCAAGCTGTTAGGCTTGCCGGTTCGCAATCGCAGACACAGGCGATTGGCACAAGTCTTTATGGAGCTTCAATGAATCTGCCGCTGATCCTCAATCTGCTGGTATTCCTCGCCTTGCTGCTGGGCCTGGCACAAACCCGTCACACTTCGTGGAGCCTGGCCAAGAAGGTCCTGTTCGCACTGGTATTGGGTGTGATCTTCGGTGTCTCACTGCACTCGATTTATGGTTCGGACAGCCCGACCCTGAAAGCCTCGATCGGCTGGTTCGATCTGGTGGGCAACGGTTACGTGCAATTGCTGCAGATGATCGTGATCCCGCTGGTGTTCGCCTCGATCCTCAGCGCCGTGGCCCGTCTGCACAATGCTTCGTCGCTGGGCAAGATCAGCTTCCTGACAATTGGCACGCTACTGTTCACCACCGCGATTGCGGCACTGATCGGCATCGGCCTGACCAACCTGTTCGGCCTGACCGCTGAAGGTCTGGTGGCTGGCACCCAGGAACTGGCGCGCCTGCAAACCATTCAGAGCGATTACGCGGGCAAGGTCGCTGACCTGAATATCCCGCAACTGCTGCTGTCGTTCATCCCGCAGAACCCGTTCGCTGATTTGGCCCGGGCCAAGCCGACGTCGATTATCAGCGTGGTGATCTTCGCTGCGTTCCTTGGAGTCGCTGCGCTGCAATTGCTCAAGGATGATGTCGAGAAAGGCCAGAAAGTGGTGAACGCCATCGACACCCTGCAAGCCTGGGTGATGCGTCTGGTGCGACTGGTGATGAAGCTGACGCCATACGGTGTACTGGCGCTTATGACCAAAGTGGTCGCCGGCTCCAACCTGCAAGACATCATCAAGCTCGGCAGTTTCGTGGTGGTGTCGTACATCGGCCTGGGGCTGATGTTCGTGGTTCACGGCCTGCTGGTATCGCTGGCCGGGATCAACCCGCTGCGCTTCTTCCGTAAAGTCTGGCCGGTGCTGACCTTTGCCTTCACCAGCCGTTCGAGCGCCGCCAGCATTCCGCTGAGCATCGAAGCGCAGACTCGCCGTTTGGGCATTCCGCAGTCGATCGCCAGCTTCGCCGCTTCGTTCGGCGCGACCATTGGCCAGAACGGCTGTGCAGGACTGTATCCGGCGATGTTGGCGGTGATGGTCGCGCCGACCGTGGGCATCAACCCGCTGGATCCGTTGTGGATTGCGACGCTGGTGGCGATTGTGACCTTGAGTTCGGCCGGAGTTGCCGGGGTCGGCGGTGGTGCAACCTTTGCCGCGCTGATCGTGCTGCCGGCCATGGGTTTGCCGGTGTCACTGGTGGCGCTGCTGATCTCGGTCGAACCGCTGATCGATATGGGCCGCACCGCATTGAACGTCAGCGGATCGATGGCTGCCGGCGCGATCACCAGCCAGATCATGCAGCAGACCGACAAAAGCCTGCTGGATGCGGATGAACATGCCGAGTTGGCTCAGGCTTAAGCGGCGCCTGATAGACCGCTTTCGCGAGCAAGCCCGCTCCCACACTGGATCGCAGTCGTACACAAACTAAGTGTTCACTGAAGATCTAATGTGGGAGCGGGCTTGCTCGCGAAGCTTCTAAGCCTTTTCCCAAACCTCGAAGTTGTACGCTGGCTTGTCATCCACTGCCGGGTTTTCGGTACTGGACACCAGTTTCCACTGCGCCAGATCAAACGCCGGAAACCACGCATCACCTTCCGGGCTTAGCGCCACGCGGGTCAGGTACAGGCGATCGGCGTGTTCCATTCCTTGCGCATACAATTGCGCGCCGCCAATCAACATCACCTCATCGACACCCTGCTCGAGCGCCCATTCTTGAGCCCGGACCACGGCGGCCTCAAGCGAGGGATAGACTTCGGCACCTTCCAGGCGCAGATCCGCCTGACGGCTGACCACGATATTCAATCGACCAGGCAGCGGGCGACCAAGGGAATCCCAGGTCTTGCGACCCATGATGATCGGCTTGCCGAGGGTGGTAGCTTTGAAGTATTTGAAATCCCCGGGCAAGTGCCAGGGCATGCTGTTGTCGACGCCGATCACGCGGTTTTCACCGAGGGCTGCGATCAGGCTGAGGGGGAGAGTTTTTTTCATGTCGGCGAGGATACCAGAGGCTCACGCGCTCGCAACGTACCCCGATCAGCGCACAGCGGTTATGCTCATGGCGAACTTGAGCAATGGGATGCCGCGTGACTGCACTCACCCCGCTGGAAAACCTCTGGCTGACTGAAACCGTGCGCCTGCGCGAAGAACATGCAGGCCCTCTGGAAGACCTCGAAGCCAATCGCCTGGCCCGCAGCGCTGGCGGCGACCTGCCGACCCGAATCCAGAACCGTGCCCTGTGGCTGGCCGAGCGCGATGGGCTCACCAGCGCACTGCGTCATTGGCTACAAGGCGCGCGACTGGCGTTGATCGTGTTGGCGGTGCTGGCCATCGTCAGCGGCACAGGTCTGGCGTTCGCCGCATTGGGCGACGGCCAGGTGCCGGTCAATGTGTTCTGGGCCTTGGGCAGCCTGCTCGGTTTGAATCTGATTCTGCTGCTCAGCTGGGCCCTGGGTCTGCTGTTTGCCGGTGAGCACGGCGCCAGTCTCGGGCGTTTATGGTTGTGGCTCAGCGAAAAACTCGCCCGGGATGCCAAAGCCGCACAGCTGGCGCCCGCCCTGCTGCTGTTGCTGCAACGCAAGAAACTCAACCGCTGGGCCGTCGGCGTGTTGGTCAACGGTTTGTGGCTGCTGGCGTTGCTCAGCGCTCTGGCAATTCTGCTGATGCTGATGGCGACCCGGCGCTACGGTTTCGTCTGGGAGACCACCATTCTCAGTGGCGAGACTTTTGTCATCGTGACCCAAACCCTCGGCGCCCTGCCCGCTCTGCTGGGCTTCAGCGTGCCGACCGTGGAAATGATCCGCGCCAGCGGCGATGCCGCACTGAACATCGAAAGCGCCCGACAAGCCTGGGCTGCATGGTTGGTGGGTGTGTTGCTGGTTTACGGCGTATTGCCGCGACTGGCTCTGGCGTCGTTCTGTTTATGGCGATGGAAAAGCGGCCGCTCGACATTGCGCCTAGACCTGAACCTGCCCGGCTACAGCCAACTGCGTGAGCGGCTGATGCCCAGTAGCGAGCGACTCGGCGTCAACGATCCAGCGCCCGAGCAGTTGCATCATGCTCAGGGCGGCATCAGCGCACTGGACAGTGACGGCGCCCTACTGGTGGCCATCGAACTGGACGATCAGCACCCATGGCCACCGAAACTACCAAAAACCGTTAAAGACGCCGGCATCCTCGATAGCCGCGAATCCCGGCAAAAGCTGCTGGAACAAATGACCCGCTTTCCGCCAGCACGCGTGGCCATTGCCTGCGACCCGCGCCGTTCGCCGGATCGCGGCAGCCTGGCACTGATCGCCGAACTGGCCCGCAACGCGACAGCGACCCGCATCTGGTTACTGCAAGCACCGCCCGGTCAGGCGCTGGACGCCGAACGCCTCGGCGACTGGCATGCCGCCCTGCAACAGTTGGAACTGCCGTTCGCCGATTGTGCACCGATGAATTGGCTGGAGACGGGTCATGACTGAAACCGGGAAGCAGCCACTGAAACTGGCCGTGGTCGGCCACACCAATGTTGGCAAAACCTCATTGCTGCGCACCCTGACCCGGGATGTCGGTTTCGGCGAAGTCTCCCATCGGCCAAGCACCACCCGACACGTCGAAGGTGCACGCTTGTCGGTCGACGGCGAAGCTTTACTGGAGCTGTACGACACGCCGGGGCTGGAAGATGCCATCGCCCTGCTCGACTATCTGGAGCGTCTGGAACGTCCCGGCGAGCGCCTCGACGGTCCGGCGCGACTGGCGCGATTTCTCGACGGCAGCGAGGCGCGTCAACGTTTCGAACAAGAAGCCAAAGTCCTGCGTCAGTTGCTGGCCTCGGATGCAGGGCTGTACGTGATCGACGCCCGCGAGCCGGTGCTGGCCAAGTACCGCGATGAACTGGAAGTGTTGGCCAGTTGCGGCAAGCCGCTGTTGCCGGTGCTGAATTTCGTCAGCAGCGCCAACCACCGAGAACCCGACTGGCGCGAAGCCCTGGCTCGGCTCGGGCTGCATGCGCTGGTGCGTTTCGACAGCGTCGCGCCGCCAGAGGATGGCGAGCGCCGTCTCTACGAAAGCCTGGCGCTGCTGATGGAGAGTGCTCGCGGTCAGCTCGAGCGGTTGATCACTGACCAACAGGCACAACGCAAAGCACGCCAACAAAGCGCGGCACGCTTGATCGCCGAGTTGCTGATCGACTGCGCTGCGTGTCGACGCAGCGTGGCCAGCAAAGCCGAGCAAGAACGGCATGCCATCAGCGAATTGCACAACGCCATTCGCCAACGGGAACAACGCTGCGTCGAAGCGCTGCTCAAGCTCTACGCCTTCCGCCCACAGGGTGCTGCAGCCAGTGATTTACCCCTGCTGGATGGCCGTTGGGGCGACGACCTGTTCAACCCGGAAACCCTCAAGCAGCTTGGGGTACGGGTGGGTAGTGGAATCGCAGCGGGCGCGGCGGCCGGTGCCGGAGTGGACTTGCTGGTGGGCGGTCTGACCCTGGGCGCCGCCGCACTGGCCGGGGCGATCGCTGGCGGCGCACTGCAAACCGCCCGCACCTATGGCAGCCGCTTGCTCGGCAAGATCAAAGGCCAGCGCGAACTGACCGTCGACGACAACGTGCTGCGATTGTTGGCGTTGCGCCAGCGGCAGCTACTGCAAGCCCTGGACCAGCGCGGACATGCAGCGATGGACAGCATCCAGGTCGCCACCCCACAAGACAAAACCTGGCGAGAAGGGAAATTGCCGGAAGCCCTGAACAAGGCCCGGGCGCATCCGCAGTGGTCGTCGCTCAATCCGCATTCGCGGTTGAGTCAAGCGGATAGGCAGGAGCAGATTGAGGTGTTGGCGCAGCAACTCTGATCGTTCCTTCACTTCCGCGTGGGAACGCAGCCCGTAACGCTCCGCGTCACAGAGGACGTGGAGCGTCCATAGAGGCATTCCTTTGCTGCGCGTGGGAACGATCACTCTCTGTGACTAGCGACCGATCATTTCCATTTGAATTTCAGGTATTCATTGCTCAGTAACGATACGAGGCGCTGATCCACGGCATCGATATCGCCGTCGTTGTCCATATCGAAATGAACAAGCCAATCCAGCTTTCCATCATTGTTGGTGTCGTACGCAGACGCGGTATAGACAATGGTTTCATCCGTCGGCTCGCCCGCCCCCTCGTGGAAGTGCAGGCGCACGGTATCGGGAGAGCCATCCTGGGCGAAGTCCTCGACATAAATCTTGAGATAACGCGCCCACGTATCGCCCGGGTTGAACCAACTCAGTTGCAGGTAGGCATCTGCAAACTTCTTGAGCAACCTTTCATCCTTGGTGTTCTCTTCGCCGTCGTTATTGACGTCACCGACCTGAAAATCCACCTTGCCGTCTGCCGTGATATCCAGTGCATAAGCCTTATGAATCAGCTTGTCTTCGGAATCTTTTATCGCTTCGAAAAAATGTAGCAGAACGGTATCCGCCCTCTGATTGCCACTGCGATCCTGAGCGGTAATTTTCAAATAGCGCATGTTTGTTTCTCTTACGTTGAAAGGTCGACAACGCTAGTCCACCCTCCCACGGTTGCTCGATAGGACGTATCTGAATTTTTAGTAAGAAACTTCGCCAATCAATGAAGGCAAACGATCGCAGATCATGAATTCAACAGCGGCTACACCGCCAATAACCTCAAAGCCTTTTCCTTCAACACACTCAGATCCATCACCGGCACCCACATGTCCTTGGCCTGCTCATCCCAGTGCCTTATCCGCAGGCTGACAGCGCACAGCGGGTTTTGCTCGAAAGCTTCGGCCTCCTCCAAGGTCATTACCCCACCCTGATATTCCAGGGTCCAGCGGCTGGCTTCGCTGAGTCGGTTGTAGTACCCCTCCTCTTTCAACGTCAGATAACGCTTGGCCTGGACGTGATACTCCACCAACCGCGCCATGCGCTCGCTGAAGCCTGCGCGACGCAAATAATCCGCCCCCAACCGTTCATGGCTGACGACGCCAAACCCGCCCATGTTCTCAGCGCCATGCCCGCAGATATGCCCGATGTCATGAAAGAACGCCGCCAGCACCACTTCATCATCGAAGCCCTCGGCCATCGCCAGCTGCGCGGCTTGGGACATGTGCTCAAGCTGCGATACCGGCTCGCCGATGTAATCGTTGTCACCGAATTGCTCGTACAAGCCGAAGACCTCGGCGATCACCTGTTCACTGCGATTCATCAACGTTCCCCCAACAAGGTCGCGACGTTACGCTCAGCCATTGCCGGCCCGACGCTCATGCCCACGCCGGTGTGCATCAACGCCACGCTCACTCCCGGTGCCGCACGCAGAAACGAAAACGGCCCGGGCCCGCGAGAACCATAGACGCCCTGCCAGCGTTCAACCACTTGCACCTTGAAGCCCAGGGTTTGTTCGGCCAGTTCGATCAGCCAGTTGTCGACCTGCTCGGCGTTGAACGGCGAGGGATCGCTGCCGTAATGGTGAGAGTCGCCAATGATCAGCTCGCCATAGGGCGTCGGGCTGATGAGCAAGTGAATGCCGTGCTCATGCAAATGGGGTGAATCGCGAAGAATCTGTGCCTGCACCGGCGCGGCTTCCGGTAAGTCGACGAAGGCGCCGTAGTGCACACAACTCAACCCGGTCAGCAGCGCGTGTTGCAGATTCAGATTGATCTGCGGCCGCGCGCGGAGCATTTGCAGGCGGCAAATTTGCGGGGTCAATTCAGCGATCTGCTCGGCCAGTAGCGTCTGATAATCGTGCCCGGAACAGACGATGATTTGCTCGCCACGAAAGGTGCCGGCAGTGCTGTGCAATTGGCCGGGTTCGATGTCGCGTACCAGTGTAGAAAAGTGAAACTCCACACCCAGCTCGCGGCGCAAATATTCAATCAGCGCCGGTATCGCTTCGCGGGAATACAGTTGCTGATCATCAATACCATGCAGCGCTGCGCGGTGATGACTGAACTGGCCACCGTACAACTCGCGCAATGCTGCGCCGCGCAGCAGCTCGACGCGGTAGCCATGCTCCACCGCGCGTCCAGCGCAGAAGGCCTGGAGTAATTGTTCTTCGGCTTCGGTGCGGGCAAACAGGTAAGAACCGTTGCGCTTGAGCTGCAAGCCGGCCACCTGCGCCCATTGGCCCCAGATTTCGCGGCTGGCTCGCGCCAGTTCCAGCATCGGTCCCGGCGGTTGGCCCGTGACCAGCGCCTGACCGAAGTTGCGCACCGAGGCACCCAACGGTGTGGCGCTACGCTCGAAGACCTTGACCCGCAAGCCGCGTTTGGCTGCGGCATAAGCGTGGGATAAACCAAGAATCCCCGCGCCGACAATCAGCATGTCGCTGTGATTAGCCATGTTTTTTCCTGGAGAAATCTTAAGCACGACCGAGATCCCCTGTGGCGAGGGAGCTTGCTCCCGCTGGACTGCGAAGCAGTCCCCAAACCAGCATACGTAGTCCCTTCAGGAAGAATGCGTTCACCGGCTTTACGACCGCTTCGCGGCCGAGCGGGAGCAAGCTCCCTCGCCACAGGGATTTGCACAGCTACTTAGCGACAACTTTTTCCGACTTGCCGTCATAGCGCTTGCGCCATTCGGTGAGGATGTTGTCGCGATTTTTCGAGGCCCAGGCAAAGTCGTTCTTGATCAGGCGCTGCTCGTAGTCAGCCGGCAATTCGGTCTGCGGTTTGGCGATACCCGGCTGAGCCAGAACGGCGAAGTTCTCTTTGTACAACTCCATCGCTGCCGGGCTTGCAGAGAAGTCGGCGAGCTTCTTCGCAGCATCGATGTGTGGCGTGCCTTTGATCACCGCCGTGGCTTCGATTTCCCAGCCCAGGCCCTCTTTCGGCAAGATGATATCCAGCGGCGCACCCTGGCGTTTCAACTGCACGGCCGGATACTCAAAGGAAATGCCGATCGGGAACTCACCCGCAGCAGCCAATTTGCACGGCTTGGAACCGGAGTGAACGTATTGGCCGATGTTTTGGTGCAAGTCGTCCATGTACTGCCAGCCCTGCTTCTCGCCGAAGGTCTGCAACCAGGCGCTGACATCGAGGAAACCGGTACCGGACGACGCCGGGTTCGGCATGACGATCTTGCCTTTGTACTCAGGTTTGGTCAGGTCCTGCCAGCTCACGGGTTTGGTCAGCCCCTGCTTCTCGGCCTCAACGGTGTTGAAGCAAATGGTCGCCGCCCAAACGTCCATTCCGACCCAGGCCGGTGGGTTGGCAGCGTCGCGATAGTTGTCGCCGATCTTGCCCAGATCCTTGGGCGCGTAGCTTTGCAGCATGCCTTGCTGGTCGAGGATAGCCAGGCTCGACGCCGCCAGCCCCCAGACCGCATCAGCTTGCGGACGAGCCTTTTCGGCCAGCAGCTTGGCGGTGATGATCCCGGTGGAGTCGCGCACCCACTTGATCTCGACGTCCGGGTTGGACTTCTCGAAGGCTTCTTTATAGGTCTTCAGTTGCTCAGCTTCGAGAGCGGTGTAGACCGTCAATTCGGTTTTCGCTGCGAAGGCATTCAGGCTGAAAGCAGTGAGGACAGCAGCGGCAAGAGCCAAGGGCTTGAACATGGTGCGGTTCCTTTGTGAGTGCGGATCAGGGTGAGTTGTGGAGCGAATCAAATGCCGGGCGCGGTTTGCCGCCAGGCCTGGGAGCGGCGTAGCAACCCCCGCGAGGCCCAGGCCAGCAGCAGCGAGACGCCCGCCGAGGTGAACAGAATCAGCGTCGACATGGCTGCCGCGCCGCCCACGTTGCCGGCGTCGTCCATGTTCAGCACTGCCACCGCCGCGAGGATGGTGTCGGGGCTGTAGAGAAAGATCGCGGCCGAGACCGTGGTCATCGCCGAGACGAACAAATAGCGGACGATGTCCAGTAACGCTGGCAAGCAAATCGGCACGGTGACCCGCAGGTAATGCCGATAGAGCGGCGCCTTGAGCGATAGCGCAGCGGCTTCAAACTCGGCGTCGAGCTGACGCAGCGCAGTGGTCGCGGTCATTTGCGCGGTGGTCAAATAGTGAGCAATGGTGCAGACCACCAGCAGGGTCATGGTCCCGTAGAACACATGCAGCGGGTTGCCATTGAGGTTGAAGAAAAACACGTAGCCCAGGCCGAGCACCAAACCGGGCACCGCCATCGGCACAAAACTGAGCATGCGCAGAGCCAGGTTTAAACCACGTTGACCTTTGGTTTTCTCCATCAAGTAGGCACCGGTGAAGATCAGCACGCTGCCGATCAACGCCGTGCACAAAGCCATCTTCACGCTGTTGCCATAGGCCAGCCAACCGCCACCTGCGGTGTCGTTGAACTGGTAGTGATTGAGCGACAGCGACAGGTTGTACGGCCAGAATTTGACCAGCGAGGAGTACACCGCCATGCCGAACACCAGCAACAGCACCGCGCAAATCAGCAGGACGATAGCCAGGTAGCAAGCGTCTCGCCGCCGCGACGGCGCTGGCTGAAAGACCTGCGCCCGACCGCTCATGGAATCGCCATGACGACGGCGCAACCAGGCATCGACGCCGAAGCTGAACAGCGCCGGCAGCAACAGCACCATGCCAATCAAGGCGCCACGACCAAACTGCTGCTGGCCGACCACTGCTTTGTAGGCTTCCAACGCCAGCACTTGGTAGTCGCCACCGACCACCACGGGCACGCCGAAGTCGGTGATGGTCAGGGTGAACACCAGACAAAACGCAGCGAAAACGGCCTGACGGGTTGCCGGCCAGGTGATGCTGCGAAAGGCCTTGGCCGGGCTCGCCCCCATGCTCGATGCGGCGTCGAACAAACGCGCATCGGCCAGGGACAAGGCCGACAGCAGAATCATCAAGGCGTGAGGAAAGGTGTAAATCGCTTCACCAAGGACAATGCCCCAGAAGCCGTAGATGTTTTCCGAGACCAGACCACGGAGCATGCCCTGGTTGCCAAACAGATAAACCAGGGCGATCCCCGGCAGCATCGACGGCGCCATCAGCGGCAACAACGACATTGCACGCCAGATGTCTTTGCCCGGAATCAAGGTGCGCTGCAAGGCATAGGCAAACAGATAGGCCAGCGGTACGACGATGGCCGCAACGCTGAGAGAAACTTTCAGGCTATTGCCCAGCAGCCAGTGGAAGTTGGCGCTGGTCACCAGTTCGCGCGCGGCCACCAGCCCACCGCCCTGCCCGGCTTCGGCGCTGAAGCCACGCCAGAAAATCGCCAACAACGGCATCAGCACCGCAACGCCCAACAGGCACAGCAGCAAGACTTTGCCACCGACGACGAACACCCGATCACCAATCTCGGCGCGGGTGGTCTGCCGAATCTGCTTGTGCGGTATCGGCAGGGCAACGTGGGCGCTCATCAGGCAAACACCTGCAAGCTGCGCGGCGGCAAAGCGACCATGATGTCTTGCGCACCCAATCGCGGCATGGCTTCTGGCGCCAGTTCGGCGAGCAGTGAATGACCGGGCAACTGGTTGAGTTCGAAACTCATGCGGCAGCGGTTGCCGAGGAAGGTGATTTCACGAACCCGCGCCGGGAACAGGTTTTCTTCATGCACCGGCGGGTTGACGCTGATGGCTTCCGGACGGCAGAACAAACGGCCCGAGGCGGCCCGGCCGGAACCTTCGGCCAGGCGCATATTCATTCCACCGACCTGAGCATGGCTGTCGCTGTTGCGCTGGAACGGCAGCCAGTTACCCTGGCCAACAAACTCGGCCACGAACGGCGTCGCCGGTTTGTCATAGATGTCCTGCGGCGTGGCGTACTGCTCGACCTTGCCGTTGTTCATCACGGCAATCCGGTCGGCCATCAGCATCGCCTCGTCCTGATTGTGGGTGACCATCAGGGTGGTGATGCCCAAGTTGCGTTGCAGTTGGCGCAACTCGGTGCACAGATGCTCGCGAACCCGAGCGTCGAGGGCCGACATGGGTTCGTCGAGCAACAACAAGGACGGTGCCGGCGCCAGGGCCCGAGCCAAGGCCACACGCTGTTGTTGGCCGCCGGACAACTGGCCGGGGTATTTCTTCTCGCTGCCGATCAGGCCGACCAGTTCGAGCATCTGCCCGACGCGCTGGCGCACTTCATCGCGGCCACTGCCGGCGAGGCCGTAGGCAATGTTGGCTTCGACGGTGAGATTGGGAAACAGCGCGTAGGACTGAAACAGAATGCCGTAGTCCCGGGCTTGCGGTGCAAGAAGGGAAACGTTGCGGTCGCCGAGGTACAACTCGCCGCTGTCCTGACGCTCAAGACCGGCGATGCAGCGCAGCAGTGTGGTCTTGCCGCAACCGGACGGACCGAGCAGGCACACCAGCTCGCCGGCGGCGACGTCCAGCGAAACGTTATCCAGCGCGGTGAACGCACCGAAGCGTTTCTGAACACCGCGCACCTTCATCGGCGCACCGGGGTTGGTCAGGGCAGTTGCGATCGAATGGTTCATGGACGGACCTCATCAAGCAGATGAAGGCCATCCTAGGGACCGAATGCGTAGGACTTGTGGCAACGAGGCAAAAGTTGCCGATAGTGGTATTGGTGGATTTTGGTTTGATGATCGACTTGAGTTTTAGGGTGTCTGGTCTGTAGCTATCGCGAGCAAGCCCGCTCCCACATTAGATTTGTGCCGATCAATCCATTGAGGGCTGACACAGATCAAGTGTGGGAGCGGGCTTGCTCGCGATTCGATCTCAAAGCCACTGCACATCCTCAACAGCCCGCCATTTCCTGCGCCAACCCCAGAAACGCCGCCGGCAAGCGCGCGCCTTTTCGTTCCTTGAGGCAATACAGGTATTCGACAATCTGCGGCGCCCCCTCGAAGGTCAGCACTCGTAGTTGCGGGTCGTGAGGCACTTCGTGGCGGGCGATGATGCTGATGCCAATGTTGCGCAGCACCGCTTCACGGATCGATTCGCGGCTGCCGATTTCCAGCAGCGGGCCGAAACTGACGTTGGCGTTCTGCAGCAGGTCTTCGGTCAGTCGACGAGTGGTCGAGCCCGCCTCGCGCATCAACAGGGTATGCCCGGCCAATGCACTGAGCGGCACATGCTCATGGGCGGCCAGCGGATGATTGCGATGCACCGCGAGCACCAGCGGATCGCTGCCCAACACCCGGCGAATCAGTCGCGCGTCTTCCAGCAATTGCGAAGAGGCGGCGATGTCGACCCGGTATTCCTCCAGGGACTCCAGCACCTGCTGCGAATTACCGATCTCCACCGAGACCTCAACCTGGGGCAAGCGCTCGCGGAAGGTCTTCACCAGATCGAGAATGTAATAAGGCGCCGTGGCGGCGATGCGCAGCGTGCCTTGCACCTGGCCACTGTTGCGCAGGAAAAACTCGATATCGGCTTCCTGCTGCAACAATACTTTGACCATTGGCAGGAGCCGCGCGCCATCATCACTGACGCTCAAGCGGCGGCCGCCGCGGTAGAACAATTCAACTGAATACTGGCTTTCCAGATGACGAATCTGCGTCGTCACCGTCGGCTGGCTCAGGCCAAGCTTTTTTGCCGCCTGGGTAATGCTGCCCAGGCGGGCGACCATGTAAAAAGCCTTCAGCTCGGCACTCAGCACTGCATCCTCTCATTGTCTATTTGCGCAACAGACGCAAACCATTGAACACCACCAACAGGCTCACGCCCATGTCGGCAAACACCGCCATCCACATGGTGGCGAAGCCTGCGAAGGTTACCCCAAGAAAGAGTGCCTTGATGATCAACGCCAAGGCGATATTTTGCTTGAGGATACTCGAGGTCTGCCGCGAGAGCCGGATGAATGCCGGGATCTTGCGCAGATCATCGTCCATCAGGGCGACATCAGCAGTCTCAATCGCAGTATCAGTGCCGGCCGCGGCCATGGCGAAACCGATCTCGGCACGGGCCAGCGCCGGCGCATCATTGATGCCGTCGCCGACCATGCCGACCCGCTGGCCTTGAGCGTACAAGGCCTCGACGGCTTGCAACTTGTCGGTCGGCAGCAGATTGCCCTGCGCCTGATCGATGCCAACCTGGGCAGCAATCGCCTGGGCGGTGTGCGGGTTGTCGCCAGTCAGCATCAGAGTCTTGATGCCCAACTCGTGCAGCTGCTGGATCGCCTCGCGGCTGGATTCCTTAACCGTATCCGCCACAGCGAACAGCGCCAGCGGACCCGACGTGTCGAGCAGCAGCACCACGGACTTTCCCTGTTTTTCCAGGGCGAACAGCTTCTCTTCCAGCTCGGGCGAACACAGGCCCAACTCTTCCACCAAACGATGGTTGCCCAAATGGTAGAGCTGACCACCGATTTCACCGCGCACACCGCGACCGCTCAGGGCTTCAAAGTTGTCCACAGCATGCAGCGTCAGCTGTTTATCCACAGCTGCATTGGCGATGGCCAAAGACACCGGGTGATCCGAGCGCCCGGCCAGGCTGGCGGCAATACCCGGGGCGATCTCGTCGGCGATCGGATCAAGGGACAGATAATCGGTCTGCACCGGTTTGCCGTGGGTGATGGTGCCGGTCTTGTCCAGCGCCAGGTAATCGAGCTTGTGACCGCCCTCCAGGTACACGCCGCCCTTGATCAGAATGCCTTTGCGCGCCGCTGCCGCGAGGCCGCTGACGATGGTCACCGGAGTGGAAATCACCAGGGCGCATGGGCAAGCGACCACCAGCAGCACCAGTGCGCGATAGATCCACTCGAACCAGACACCGCCCATGAACAACGGCGCAATTACCGCCACGGCTAAAGCAAAGATGAACACCACCGGCGTGTAGACCTTGGCGAAGGTGTCGACGAAACGTTGAGTCGGCGCCCTTGCGCCCTGGGCCTGTTCTACTGCATGGATGATCCGCGCCAGCGTCGAGTTGTTCGCCGCCGCCGTCACTTTGAATTCCAAGGAGCCGGATTGATTGATGGTCCCGGCGAAGACTTTATCGCCGATGGTTTTCTCGATCGGCAGGCTTTCACCGGTGATCGGTGCCTGATCGATGGTCGAGTTACCGGAGACCACTTCACCGTCTAGAGCGATACGCTCGCCCGGACGAACCCTGACCAACGCGCCCAACTCGATGCTTTTCACTTCACGTTCAAGCCAACTGCCGTCAGCCTGCTGCACCGTGGCCTGTTCCGGCGTCATCTGCATCAAGCCACTGATTGCATTGCGCGCGCGGTCGAGGGATTTGGCTTCGATCAACTCGGCCACGGTGAACAGGAACATCACCATCGCCGCTTCCGGCCACTGACCGATCAATACCGCACCCGTCACCGCAATGCTCATCAGCGCGTTGATGTTCAGGTTGAAGTTTTTCAGGGCGATCCAACCCTTCTTATAAGTCCCCAAACCGCCACTGAGGATCGACACCAGCGCAATGAACGCCACCACCCAAGTCGGTGCCGCATGAGTGAAGTGAATCACTTCGGCGGCCAAAGCGCCGACGCCGGACAACGCCAGCGGCCACCAGGGCTTTTTCGCAGGGATTGGGATCGCTATCTCAGCATCGGTGCCCTGCTCGATGGGCTCGGCTTGCATGCCAAGGGATTTGATCGCCTCGACAATGGGTGCGGTGGACGGTAGGTCGTGAGTGACGCCCAACACCCGATTGATCAGGTTGAATTCCAGTTGCTGCACACCCGAAAGCTTGCCGAGCTTGTTCTGGATCAGCGTCTGCTCGGTCGGGCAATCCATGGCTTCGATGCGGAAACTGCTCAAGCGTGCGCCGACCGTGGAGGCTTCGCTCAGCTTGATAACCGACGGTGCCGCAACCGCCGAGCAGCAGGCGTGCTGATGACTGGCGTGATCGTGCTTATCGACTGGCTGGAATTTTTGCCCGTGATCGTGACCAGCATGCTGATGGTCAGCATCGGGTTTGTGGGTGTGGATGGAGTCGCTCATTGGGTCGCGTCCGAAAAGGTGTCTGTTGCCAAGTGAACACCCTGTAGCCACTATAGGGTCAAGCATCCATCGGAGATGATTCGAAATGAAAATTGGTGAGCTGGCGAAACTGACTGACTGTCAGGTCGAAACCATCCGTTATTACGAACGCGAAGGCCTGCTACCTCCACCTGCGCGCAGTGAAGGCAATTACCGGCTGTACACCCAGGCCCACACCGAGCGACTGACCTTTATCCGCAACTGCCGCACCCTCGACATGACCCTCGAGGAAATCCGCAGCCTGCTGGGTCTGCGTGACAGTCCGCAAGGCCAATGCGAAAGCGTCAACGCCCTGATCGACGAACACATCCACCACGTCAAAGCGCGGATCGACGGCTTGCTGGCCTTGCAGGAACAACTGCTCGACCTGCGCCAACGCTGCAGCGAAGGGCCGGATATCGATCAGTGCGGGATTTTGCAACGGCTGGAAGTGAGTGGTTCAGTGGTGGCGAGTGAAGCCGAGCATTCGCATGTCGGCAGAAGCCACGGGCATTAAGGACACCATATAACCAATGTGGGAGCGGGCTTGCTCGCGAAAGCGGTGCGTCAGACAACATTTCTATCGACTGACACTCCCTCTTCGCGAGCAAGCCCGCTCCCACATTTACTCGGTGCTAAAGCTTAAACAGCCATCGGCGCGGTCATCGGCGCGTGGTGTTGGTAGCCTTCAAGCGAGAAATCGCTCGGTTCGATCAGCTCCAGCCACTCAGGCTGGTACACACCGGTCTTGGCAAACTCCGGCACACGCTCGGAAATCACCAGTTTCGGCATCGGGAACGGCTCACGGGTGAGCTGTTCGTTGAGCATGTCGAGGTGGTTTTCGTAGACGTGGGCATCACCGATGAAATAGGTGAACCAGCGCGGCGTGTAGCCGGTCAGGCGACCGATCAGGCTTAGCAGTGCCGCGCCCTCGGTCAGGTTGAACGGCGTGCCAAGGCCCAAATCGTTGGAGCGGATGTAGAGGGTCAGGGAAATTTCCTTCGTCTCGACATTCGGGTGGAACTGATACAGCAGATGGCACGGCGGCAAGGCCATTTCATCGAGCTGGGCGCAGTTCCAGCCGTGGAACAGAATCCGTCGGCTGCCCGGGTCCTTGATGATGGTGTCGACGCACTGGCGAATCTGGTCGATGGCCTTGTACAGCACCACATAGGCCTGACCATCTTCTTCGCCTTCAGCGATCTGCCGGTAGCCTTGGCTCAGCGCCAGGTCGATCGCCGCCTGATTGCTGGTGCTGATCTGCTTGTACGCCGGCCATTTGCGCCATTGCACGCCGTAGATCTCGCCCAGGTCGTCATCACCCTGACGGAACGGATTGGCCAGCCACTGCGCGTTTTCGTTGGCGTTCTGATCCCAGACCTTACAGCCCAGAGCACGGAATTCAGCGGCGTTGTTCACCCCACGCAGAAATCCGACCATCTCGCCGATGGCCGACTTGAAGGCCATCTTGCGGGTGGTGATCGCCGGAAAACCTTCCTTCAGGTCATAGCGCAGCATGGCGCCGGGAAAACTGATGGTGTTCACGCCAGTGCGGTTGGCCTGCTTGGTGCCGTTCTTGATGACGTGGGCGACCAGATCGAGATATTGCTTCATGAATTACCTGTGTCCTTGAACCCGGAGCCGTCGCCCCGGGGTTCGAATTTAAAGCGCAGCGTCTTTCGTAGCCGGAGCCGCCGGGGCGCGGTGATAAGCCAGCCAGATCAGGAACAGACCGCCGACGATCATCGGCACGCACAGCACCTGACCCATGGTCAGCCAGTTCCACGCCAGATAGCCGAGCTGGGCGTCAGGCACCCGGACAAACTCGACGATGAAGCGGAAGATTCCGTAGAACAACGCGAACATACCGGACACGGCCATGGTCGGCCGCGGTTTGCGCGAAAACAGCCAGAGGATCGCGAACAGCGCGACGCCTTCCAGTGCGAACTGGTAGAGCTGCGAAGGGTGGCGTGCCAGTTGCGCAGGATCGCTGAACGGCGGAAACACCATCGCCCAAGGCACGTCAGTCGGCTTGCCCCACAACTCGGCGTTGATGAAGTTGCCAATACGCCCGGCACCCAGGCCAATTGGAACCATCGGCGCGACGAAGTCCATCAGCTCGAAGAACGACTTGCCGTTGCGCTTGCCGAACCACCAGGCCGCCAACATGACCCCGATAAAGCCGCCGTGGAACGACATCCCCCCTTTCCACACTTCAAAGATCAGCGTCGGATTGGCCAGGTAAGCACTCAGATCGTAGAACAGCACATAACCCAGTCGGCCGCCGACAATCACCCCCATCGACATCCAGAAGACCATGTCGGAGAGTTTCTCCTTGGTCCAGGTAGGGTCGAAACGGTTCATCCGACGCGACGCCAGCAGCCAGGCGCCGCCGATGCCGACCAGGTACATCAAGCCGTACCAGTGGATTTTCAGCGGGCCGATGGCCAGGGCCACCGGGTCAATCTGCGGGTAAGGCAGCATTACGACTCCTCATTAGAGTTCAAACCTGAACATTCCGGCCTGGACCATGCCAGACCAGGATTAAGCCAACGTTGCGACATGTGTCAGAGCAGAAAGCTCAAGCCCACGCAAAACAGCAAGGCGGCGAACATTCGCTTCAGCAAACGCGGCGACAGCTTGTGCGCCAGGCGCGCGCCGAAACGTGCGAAAACCATGCTGGTCAGGGCAATCCCGAGCAGCGCGGGTAAATAAATGAACCCCAGACTATGAGCTGGCAGCAGCGGATCATGCCAGCCCAGAACCATAAAACTTAATGCACTTGCCAAAGCAATGGGCAGGCCGCAGGCCGATGAGGTGGCCACCGCCTGCTGCATCGGCACGCTACGCCAGGTCAGGAACGGCACGGTCAACGAGCCGCCACCAATACCGAAAATCGCCGAAGCCCAGCCGATCACGCTGCCGGCCAAGGTCAGACCGAGCTTTCCGGGAACGGTTCGGCTGGCCTTGGGTTTGACGTCCAGGGCCAGTTGCACGGAAATGACCAGAGCAAACACGCCGATGATTTTCTGCAGGTTCGGCCCGGAGATGGCTTCGGCCGTCAGCGCGCCGAAACCGGCGCCGATGAGGATCCCGACCGTCAACCAGACAAAAATCGGCCAGAGCACCGCGCCTCTGCGCTGGTGCTCGCGGACCGCGTTGGCCGAGGTAAAGATAATCGTCGCCAGGGAGGTACCGACCGCCAGGTGAGTCAGCACCGACGCATCGAAACCTTGCAAGGTGAAACTGAACACCAGCACCGGGACAATGATGATTCCGCCGCCAACGCCAAACAGCCCGGCCAGCACGCCCGCACAGGCGCCCAGCAGCAGATAGAGCAGAAATTCCATGGGTGCATCCCGAAATAAGACCGGCATGGTAACGGATGCATGGCCTTGGGCTCCACTGGATGGCGATGGATACCCGCCTGATCTGTGCGTAGAGTGGGCAAAAAACACAAAGGGATAACCTTATGTGCCTGATCGTATTCGCTTGGCGCCCTGGTCACGTCCAGCCGCTGATCGTCGCCGCCAACCGCGATGAGTTCTATGCCCGCCCCAGCCTGCCATTGGCGCAGTGGCCCGAGGCGCCTCACGTTTATGCCGGCCGAGATCTGGAGGCTGGAGGCACCTGGCTTGGCGTCGGCGCCGCTGGACGCTTTGCAGCGCTGACCAATATCCGTAATCCCCATCAACCTGCGGCGCGTCGATCACGGGGCGAACTGGTGGCGCGTTTTCTCAGCGGGGACATGCCGGTGGAAGACTATTTGGCCGACGTTATCGGCAGATCGGTCGAGTATGCGGGGTTCAACCTGTTGGTGGGTACTGCAGACGCGGTATGGCATTACAACGCGCTGGAGACTAACCCCACGCGTTTAGCGGCCGGTATTTATGGGCTCTCCAATGCGGGACTCGATACGCCATGGCCTAAAGTGCTCAAGGCCAAGGCAGCATTGAGTGAGGTGCTGGATGATCCGCAGCCCCAGGCGCTGCTCGCGCTGTTGAACGATTCACAAACCGCGCCCTTTGCCGAGTTGCCCGACACCGGGGTCGGCCTGGCGACCGAGAGCTTGCTGTCGAGTGTGTTTATCGCCAGCCCCACGTATGGCACCCGCGCCAGTACGGCGCTGATTGTTCATGCCGATGGTTTGCGGCACATCGTGGAGCGCAGTTTTGGGCCCTATGGCGGGCATTTGGGGGAGGTTGAGGTGAGGGTTTAATCCCAAGGATCGTTCCCACGCTCTGCGTGGTAACGCATCCCATGACGCTCCGCGTCACCGACGCAGAGCGTCGAAGGCTGCATGCCCACGCAGAGCATGGGCACGATCAAACAGGTGTAACTCGCCTTTAAAGCGGTTTCATCGACGCCGGACTGATCATCCGCGACAACCCGAGATTCTTCAGCGCCAGTTGCAGCGAGCTGTGGATAACTTGCGGGTTGTCGATGGTCATCAACTCCGCCAACAGTTCCTTGGCCCTGCTCAGGTTGATCTGACGCAGCATCCACTTCACTTTCGGCAGGTTGGTGGCGTTCATCGACAGGCTGTCGAAGCCCATCGCCATCAGCAGCACCGCCGCCGCCGGATCACCGGCCATCTCGCCGCAGATACTCACCGGCTTGCCTTCGGCATGGGCATCACGCACCACGTTTTGCAAGGCTTGCAGCACCGCCGGGTGCAAGTAGTCATAGAGATCGGCAACCCGTGGGTTGTTGCGGTCCACGGCCAACAGGTATTGGGTCAGGTCATTGGAGCCGACCGAAAGGAAGTCCACCTGCCGCGCCAGTTCCTTGGTCTGATACACCGCCGCAGGGATTTCGATCATCACGCCAACCGGCGGCATCGGCACGTCGGTGCCTTCGTCGCGCACTTCGCCCCAGGCACGGTGGATCAAGTGCAGTGCTTCTTCCAGCTCGTGGGTGCCGGAGATCATCGGCAGCAGAATGCGCAGGTTGTTCAGGCCCTCGCTGGCCTTGAGCATGGCGCGGGTCTGTACCAGGAAGATTTCCGGGTGGTCGAGGGTGACGCGGATTCCGCGCCAGCCGAGAAACGGGTTGTCTTCCTTGATCGGGAAATACGACAGCGACTTGTCGCCGCCGATGTCCAGGCTGCGCATGGTCACCGGTTGCGGATGGAAGGCGGCGAGTTGCTCGCGATAAATCGCCAGCTGCTCTTTTTCACTCGGAAAGCGCTGATTGATCATGAACGGCACTTCGGTGCGGTACAGACCCACGCCCTCGGCGCCACGCTTTTGCGCTCTCGCCACGTCCGCCAACAGGCCGGTGTTGACCCACAATGGCATGCGGTGACCATCGAGGGTCACGCACGGCAAGTCGCGCAGTGCATCCAGCCCCTGGGCCAGCTGCCGCTCTTCTTCGACAACCTCGGCGAACTGCTTGCGCAGCACTTCACTCGGGTTGGTGTAGACCTCGCCATGGTAGCCGTCGACGATCATTTGAATGCCGTCGACCTTGGAATACGGCAGGTCAACCAGACCCATCACCGTCGGGATACCCATGGCCCGGGCCAGGATCGCCACGTGGGAGTTGCCCGAACCCAGGACCGAGACCAGACCCACCAGCTTGCCTTCCGGCACCTCGCCGAGCATCGCCGGCGTCAGTTCTTCGCTGATCAGAATGGTGTTATCGGGGTAAACCAGCGTCTGCTGACGCTCTTCTTGCAGATAGGCCAAGAGGCGGCGGCCAAGGTCTTTGACGTCCGATGCCCGCTCGCGCAGGTAAGCGTCGTCCATCAATTCGAAACGGTTGACGTGGTCGGTAACCACTTGGCGCAAGGCGCCCTGAGCCCACTGACCGGTCTTGATCACAGTGGTCACTTCGCTGCCCAGCGAAGCATCGTCGAGCATCATCAGGTAGACGTCGAACAGTGCCCGCTCTTCCGGACGCAGCTGAGTGGCAAGCTTGGCGGACAGCGTGCGCATGTCGGCGCGCACGCCTTCAATCGCAGTCTTGAACAGCCCTAGCTCGGCCTCGATGTCGGTGATGGTTTTGTCTGGCACCACGTCCAGATCCGCCGGCGGCAGCATGACCACCGCCGTACCGACCGCAGCACCAGGCGAACCCGGTACGCCGATGAACTTGGCTTCCTGAATACCTTTGCCTTGACGACCCAGACCGCGGATCGAGCCAGTGGCTTCGGCGTGGGCGATAACCCCGGCGAGCTGGGCACTCATGGTCACCAGGAAGGCTTCTTCACCTTCATCGAACTGGCGCCGCTCTTTTTGCTGGATGACCAACACGCCGACGACACGGCGGTGGTGAATGATCGGTGCGCCAAGGAAGGAGGCGAAGCGCTCCTCGCCGGTTTCGGCGAAGTAGCGATAACGCGGGTGATCAGCGGCGTTTTCGAGGTTCAGAGGTTCTTCACGCGTGCCGACCAGGCCAACCAGACCCTCATTGGGCGCCATGCTGACCTTGCCGATCGAGCGCTTGTTCAAGCCCTCGGTGGCCATCAGCACGAAACGGTTGGTCTCAGGGTCCAGCAGATAGACTGAGCAGACCTGGCTGCCCATGGCTTCCTTGACGCGCAACACAATAATCCCCAACGCCGCCTTGAGATCCTTGGCGGAGTTAACTTCCTGGACGATCTTGCGCAGCGTATTGAGCATGGCTCGGGGTCGAACTCCGTCGTCAGTCGCGCGCTAAAAGGCGCGGGGCAAGCTCTTTGAGAGCGCGTCGATACACCTCGCGCTTGAATGTCACCACCTGGCCCAACGGATACCAATAGCTGACCCAGCGCCAGCCATCGAACTCCGGTTTACCGGTCAAATCCATCCGCACCCGCTGCTCGTTAGAGACCAGGCGCAGGAGAAACCACTTCTGTTTCTGGCCGATGCATAGCGGTTGGCTGTGCGTTCTCACCAGACGTTGCGGCAAACGATAGCGCAACCAGCCCCGGGTGCAGGCGAGAATTTGCACATCTTCGCGTTCCAGACCCACTTCTTCGTTCAACTCGCGGTACAAGGCGTCTTCCGGCGTCTCCTGGGGATTGATACCACCCTGAGGAAACTGCCAGGCATCTTGATTGATACGGCGAGCCCATAGCACCTGGCCGGCATCATTCGTCAGAATGATCCCGACATTGGGGCGGAAACCATCGGGGTCGATCACGGCAACAACCTCGCAAACGCATGTCGCCGCATTGTTCCACAAAGGTTGTGAAAGCAGCAACGAGCCGGTCTACCTTATGTGCACTCTTGTGAAAAGACCGTATTCTGGACACCTTTTTACAGACTTTTCAGCGAGTAACCGCAATGCGCCTGGCTTTATTCGACTTGGACAACACGCTTTTGGGCGGCGACAGTGACCACGCCTGGGGCGATTACCTGTGCGAACGAGGGTTCCTCGACGCCGTCACCTACAAAGCACGCAACGATGAGTTCTACCAGGATTACCTGGCCGGCAAGCTGGATAACGCCGCGTACCTGAACTTCTGCCTGGAAGTCCTCGGCCGCACCGAGATGGCCGTGCTGGATGAGTGGCATCGCGATTACATGCGCGACTGCATCGAACCGATCGTGCTGCCCAAGGGCATTGAGTTGCTGGCCAAACACAACGCCGCCGGTGACAAGCTGGTGATCATCACCGCCACCAACCGCTTCGTCACCGGGCCGATTGCCGCACGCCTGGGCGTCGAAACCCTGATCGCCACCGAGTGCGAGATGATCGACGGCCGCTACAGCGGACGCAGCACCGACGTCCCATGCTTTCGCGAGGGCAAGGTAACGCGTCTGAACCGTTGGTTGAAAGAGACTGGGTTTAGCCTGCAAGACAGCTACTTCTACAGCGATTCGATGAATGATTTGTCGTTGCTGGAGTTGGTGACAAATCCGGTGGCGGTAGATCCTGATCCGAACTTGCGGGCAGAGGCTGAGAAACGGGGTTGGCCGGTGATCTCTCTGCGCGACTGAGAATGCCATCGCGAGCAAGTCGGATCGCGATGGGGCCAACCCGGTCTAAAGCCCTAAACCGGCTTGGCGCCCATCAACCCGGCAATGGCGATAACACACACAAAGCTGAACAACGCCAAAGCAAACGTAAACTTCCCATTGCTCCCCGTCGGCATCTTGCGCAGCCGATTGAGCCGCACCAGCAGCCAGAACCAGCCAAGTGCCGCCACGGTGTAGAGCACGCTGGACGCCAGCAGCCAGGTCTGCCCCAGCGGCCAGCCCACCAGATGCACCATCCACCAGCCGGTGAACGGCATGCTCAGCAACGCCAACCCCATGACCAGCCAGATGAACACTCGCGGCCGTTGCAAGGTACGGGCGTGAGCAGTCGCATCACCATTTCGGCGCGTGCGCCATACCCAGATTGCCAGCCCCAGCGCGCTGATCAGCAGCAGCACCGTCGCCACGACATGCGCGATTTTCAGGGCGGTTAACGTTTCCATTGTTCGATTTCCTTATAGCCTGCCCATCAGCGTAGTCGTTCAGCCAAGGAACAGCTGATACGCAGGGTTGTCGCTTTCATCCCAGTACGGGTAGCCGATCTCCGCCAGTGCCGCGGGCACCAGATGGCGCTCGTCGTGGGGCACTTGCAGGCCGGCAACCACTCGCCCATCGGCAGCGCCGTGGTTGCGATAATGGAACATCGAAATATTCCAGCGCCCGCCGAGCTTGTTGAGGAAGTTGAACAACGCGCCCGGCCGCTCCGGGAACTCGAAACGGAACACCACTTCATCGCTGACATGGGCGGCATGGCCGCCCACCATATGGCGAATGTGCAACTTGGCCAATTCGTTGTCGGTCAGGTCGATGACCGGGAACCCTTGCTCGGCGAGGCTGCTGATCAACGCGCTACGCGGGTCGTTCTCTGGATGAGTCTGCACGCCGACGAAAATGTGCGCTTCGCTGCCGGTGTTGTAGCGATAGTTGAATTCGGTGATCTGACGCTTGCCGATGGCTTCGCAGAACGCCTTGAAGCTACCGGGCTTTTCTGGAATGGTCACGGCGATAATGGCTTCACGACCTTCACCCAACTCGGCGCGCTCGGCGACATGGCGCAGGCGGTCGAAGTTGACGTTGGCGCCGGAATCGATGGCGACCAGCGTCTGGCCGTTGACACCATACAACTCGACATATTTCTTGATCCCGGCCACGCCCAAAGCACCAGCAGGTTCGGTGATCGAGCGGGTATCGTCGTAGATGTCCTTGATCGCCGCACAAATCTCGTCAGTACTGACGGTGATCACTTCATCGACATAGTCTTTGCAGATATCGAAGGTGTGTTGGCCGATCTGCGCCACAGCCACGCCATCGGCGAAGATGCCTACGGTCGGCAATACCACACGTTCGCCGGCCGCCATGGCCGCTTGCAGGCAATTGGAGTCATCGGGTTCGACGCCAATGACTTTGATTTCCGGTCGCAGGTATTTCACATAAGCCGCGATCCCGGCGATCAGGCCGCCGCCGCCCACCGGGACAAAAATGGCATCCAGACGTCCCGGATGTTGACGCAGAATCTCCATCGCCACGGTGCCCTGCCCGGCAATGGTGTGCGGATCATCGTACGGGTGGATGTAGACGTAGCCTTTTTCGTCGACCAGTTTCAGCGAGTAAGCCAATGCTTCCGGAAAGGAATCGCCGTGCAGCACTACTTTGCCGCCACGGGAGCGCACGCCTTCGACCTTGATCTCCGGGGTGGTTTTTGGCATCACAATGACTGCCTTGACCCCCAGCACCTTGGCCGCCAGGGCCAGGCCTTGTGCATGGTTGCCGGCCGATGCGGTGACCACGCCACGAGAGCGCTCTTCATCGGTCAACTGGGTGAGCTTGTTGTAAGCGCCGCGAATCTTGAACGAGAACACGGGCTGCAAGTCTTCACGCTTGAGCCAGATCTGATTGCCCAGCCGCTCGGAGAGCTGGCGGGCAGGCTGCAATGGGGTTTCTACGGCAACGTCATAAACGCGCGAGGTGAGGATCTTCTTGACGTACTGTTCGAGCATCGGAAAGCATCACTGAGCGGGTTGGGCAGGGCCAAGGAGTCTAACTCAGCGTTTGGCCGTGCGACCACACGAATCAAGAGGTTTTAACCGGGCATGCGGCTATAATGCCCGCCTCTCGTTCCCCTTCGGCACCCTCGGAGCCCGCATGACCCAGGATCAACTCAAACAGGCAGTGGCTCAGGCCGCCGTCGACTTCATCCTTCCGAAACTCGACGACAAGAGCGTCGTCGGGGTCGGCACCGGCTCCACCGCCAACTGTTTCATCGACGCCCTGGCCCTGCACAAGGGCGCGTTCGACGGCGCGGTCGCCAGCTCCGAAGCCACCGCCGCACGCCTCAAGGGCCACGGCATTCCGGTGTATGAGCTCAATACCGTCAGCGATCTGGAGTTCTACGTCGACGGCGCCGATGAAAGCGACGAACACCTGAACCTGATCAAGGGCGGTGGCGCAGCCCTGACCCGCGAGAAAATCGTCGCGGCCGTGGCCAAGACCTTCATCTGCATCGCCGACGCCAGCAAACTGGTGCCGGTACTGGGCGCCTTCCCCTTGCCAGTCGAAGTGATTCCGATGGCCCGCAGCCACGTGGCCCGCGAACTGGTGAAGCTGGGCGGCGACCCGGTTTACCGTGAAGGCGTGTTGACCGACAACGGCAACATCATCCTCGACGTGTTCAACATGCAGATCACCCATCCGGTGGAGCTGGAGCGTCAGATCAACGCCATCGTCGGCGTGGTCACCAACGGCTTGTTCGCAGCACGTCCGGCTGACCTGCTGCTGCTGGGCACCAGTGAAGGCGTGAAAACCCTGCGCGCCCAATAAGACAATCACAAAACCTGTGGGAGCGAGCCTGCTCGCGATGAGGCCGTGTCAGTCGACAGAGATGTTGAATGACAGACCGCTATCGCGAGCAGGCTCGCTCCCACAGTTGTTTTGGGGTGCTGGTCAGGGTTGTGGCGGCTTCTTGAAGACGTAAAAAAGGTTTGGCTCGCTGACGAGGTACAGGGTGCCGTCGTCGTCCATGGCGATGCCTTCCGCTTGTGGCACAGTCTTCTGCAAACCCTGACTGCCCTTACTCAGTGACATCGTGCTCAACGGCTGACCGTCCACATCCAGCTCCAGAACCAGCCTCGACTCATCGGACAGCGCCAGTAAATGACCGCTGCGCTCGTCGTATTGCAGACTGGACAGATCGCGGACAAACAGACCGGCATCGCGCTTCGGGTTATTCAGTACGTGCACTGAATAGGACTTCTCATCCTGAAAGTGGGGAAACCCCTGCACTTCATAAATCAACATCGGGTCGCGTTCCTTGGCGACGAACAGCCGTTTACCCACCGAATCGTAGGCAAGACCTTCAAACCCTTTGTTGCCGCTCATGTGCACGCCGAGGGTCATTTGCTCCGCGTCGGCGGCATCGAGAAAGACCGTGTTGTCTTCCAGATGGACCTTGATTAACCGCTGCTGATACTCATCGGCAATCACATAGGTATTGGCGCTGATGAACTCCACGGCTTCCGGATCACCGAAACCGATCAACCGCACACGACGAAGAACCCGACCGTCGAGGGACAGTTCGATCAGTTCGGAGTTTTTATTGGTGACGGTGAACAGACTGTTGCGGTCCGGATCGTAGGTCAGCGCCGAGACATCGGCATCCAGACCTACGATGACCCTGGCCTCGATTGACACCCGGTAATCCGCCAGCCCCATGGACCGAGCATCCGCCGGCTGCCACCAGGTCTGCAGGTTGAACCAGGCACGCTCGAAAAATCGATAATGCTGCCCGGCCAGCCCCAGCAGCGCCAGGGCGACCAGACTGACAAGCAGCAATAAAGGTTTAGGGCGGGCAAATCGACGCATTCAGGCAAGCTCAAAAACAAAACGGGCGGATGAAATACCACGACGGTATGAATTCAAGCTTAATGGCCGTAGATACCGTCCTTCCCCTCAGCGAACGCTGCTATTGAAGCTGCTCACGCCCGGCAATTCCAGCACCAGTTCATCACCGACATTCAGCGGGCCGACGCCCACCGGGGTGCCGGTCAGGATCACATCACCGGCCTGCAGCGAGAAACAGCCGGCCATGTACTGGATCATCGGCACGATCGGGTTGAGCATGTCGCGACTGTTGCCGTCCTGACGGACTTCGCCATTGATGGTCAAGCGAATGCCGATGTCGGCCAGGTCAGCGAAGGTGCTGCCGACCACGAACGGTGCCAGTACCGCCGCACCGTCGAAGGACTTGGCGATTTCCCACGGCAGGCCTTTGGCTTTCAGCTCAGCCTGTTTGTCGCGCAAGGTCAGGTCCAGCGCCGGAGCAAAACCGGAAATCGCGTCGAGTACTTCTTCGCGGCTCGGCCTGGTCGACAGCGGCTTGCCGATCAACACGGCAATTTCAGCCTCGTAGTGCACCGAGCCACGCTCGGTCGGAATCGTGAAGCCGTCGTCTTCAAGCGCAACGACACAACTGCCCGGCTTGATGAACAGCAACGGCTCGGTAGGCACCGGATTGTCCAGTTCCTTGGCGTGTTCGGCATAGTTGCGGCCAATGCACACCACTTTCCCGACCGGGAAGTGAATACGCGTACCGTCGACATACTGGTGCTGATAGCTCATTTACCGACTCCTGCTTCAAAGATAGAACGTCAAACCGCGAAGATCTTGCCCGGGTTCATGATGCCGTTCGGGTCGAACACCGCCTTGACGGCTTTCATGTATTCGATCTCAACCGGCGAGCGGCTGTAGGTCAGGTAATCACGCTTGGTCATGCCGACGCCATGCTCGGCGGAAATCGAACCGTTGTACTTCTCGACGGTTTCGAACACCCACTTGTTGACGGTCGCGCACTTGGCGAAAAACTCATCCTTGCTCAGGTTTTCAGGCTTTAGGATGTTCAAGTGCAGGTTGCCGTCGCCAATGTGGCCGAACCAGACTATTTCGAAATCAGGATAGTGCTCGCCGACGATCGCGTCGATTTCCTTCAAGAATGCCGGGACTTTCGACACAGTCACCGAAATGTCGTTCTTGTACGGCGTCCAGTGGGAAATGGTTTCGGAGATGTATTCGCGCAGCTTCCAAAGGTTCTGCAGCTGCGACTCGCTCTGGCTCATCACACCGTCGAGTACCCAACCCTCTTCGACGCAGTGTTCGAAGGTTTCCAGGGCGTGGTTGGCCACTTCTTCAGTGGTCGCTTCGAATTCCAGCAGCGCGTAGAACGGGCAATCGGTTTCGAATGGTGCCGGTACGTCGCCACGGGCCAGCACTTTGGCCAGCGCTTTATCAGAGAAAAACTCGAAGGCGGTCAGGTCCAGCTTGCTCTGGAACGCATGCAGAACCGGCATGATCGAGTCGAAATCGGTCGTGCCGAGGACCATCGCGGTGAGATTTTTCGGCGCCCGGTCCAGACGCATGGTGGCTTCGACGACAAAACCCAGCGTGCCTTCGGCGCCGATGAACAGCTGACGCAAGTCGTAGCCAGTGGCGTTCTTGATCAGGTCTTTGTTCAGCTCCAGCAGGTCACCCTTGCCGGTCACGACTTTCATGCCAGCGACCCAGTTACGGGTCATGCCGTAGCGAATCACCTTGATCCCGCCGGCGTTGGTGCCGATATTGCCGCCAATCTGGCTGGAACCGGCCGACGCGAAGTCCACCGGGTAGTACAGGCCTTTTTCTTCAGCCACGTTCTGCAAGTGCTCGGTGACCACGCCCGGCTGGCAGATCGCGGTGCGGTCAGTCATGTTCACGTCGAGGATCTGGTTCATATAGTCGAACGACACCACCACTTCGCCATTGGCCGCTACTGCTGCCGCTGACAACCCGGTACGCCCACCGGAGGGCACCAGCGCGATTTTGTGCTGATTGGCCCAGCGCACGATGGCCTGGACTTGCTCGGTGGTTTTCGGGAACACGATGGCGGTAGGGGCCGGAGCGAAATGCTTGGTCCAATCCTTGCCATAAGCATTCAGGGAGTCGGCATCGGTCAGCACCTTGCCAGGCTCAACCAGGGTCTTCAGCTCTTCAATCAAGGCAGGATTGGTCATCGACAGAACTCTCGAACAATTCATGGTCATCCTGAGAACGCTTCACGTCGCAGGAATGAGTGTTTAGCGGGGTGCATATGCTAGCATACCGCCCCCGCAGGATAGTGCCCAAAGGCGTTCTGCGGTGACGGCTGTCATGCCGCTCAGGTCAGCTCAGGCTGTCCACTTCCCTGCCACTTTTCTCCGGGACACAGGTTTAAGCAGATGAGCAAGACTTCCCTCGACAAGAGCAAGATCAAGTTCCTTCTTCTCGAAGGCGTCCACCAATCCGCTGTCGACGTCCTCAAGGCCGCCGGGTACACCAGCATTGAGTACCTCACTGGTTCTCTGCCGGAAGCCCAGCTGAAGGAAAAGATCGCTGATGCTCACTTCATCGGCATTCGCTCCCGTACTCAACTGACCGAAGAGATCTTCGATCACGCGAAGAAACTGGTCGCTGTTGGCTGTTTCTGCATCGGCACCAACCAGGTCGACCTCAACGCTGCTCGCGAACGCGGCATCGCTGTCTTCAACGCGCCTTACTCCAACACCCGTTCGGTGGCCGAGTTGGTGTTGGCTGAAGCGATCCTGTTGTTGCGCGGCATTCCTGAGAAGAACGCTTCCTGCCACCGTGGCGGCTGGATCAAAAGCGCGGCCAACTCCTTCGAAATCCGTGGCAAGAAGCTCGGCATCGTTGGTTACGGCTCGATCGGTACTCAGTTGTCGGTCCTGGCTGAAGGCTTGGGCATGCAGGTGTACTTCTACGACACCATCACCAAGCTGCCATTGGGTAACGCGACTCAGGTCGCCAGCCTGACCGAGCTGCTGGGCATGTCCGACATCGTTACCCTGCACGTTCCGGAAACCGCTTCCACCCAGTGGATGATCGGTGAGAAAGAAATCCGCGCGATCAAAAAGGGCGGCATTCTGATCAACGCCGCTCGCGGCACCGTGGTTGAGCTGCAAGCCCTGGCGGACGCAATCAAGGACAAACACCTGATCGGCGCAGCCATCGACGTATTCCCGGTGGAGCCGCGCTCCAACGACGAAGAGTTCGAAAGCCCGCTGCGTGGCCTGGACAACGTGATCCTGACCCCGCACATCGGTGGCTCCACTGCTGAAGCCCAGGCCAACATCGGTCTGGAAGTGGCAGAGAAACTGGTCAAGTACAGCGACAACGGTACCTCGGTGTCCTCGGTCAACTTCCCGGAAGTGGCCCTGCCGGCTCACCCTGGCAAGCACCGTTTGCTGCACATCCACGAGAACATCCCGGGTGTGATGAGCGAGATCAACAAAGTTTTCGCCGAAAACGGTATCAACATCTCCGGTCAGTTCCTGCAGACCAACGAGAAAGTCGGCTACGTCGTTATCGACGTCGACGCCGAGTACTCGGACCTGGCGCAAGAGAAGCTGCAACACGTCAACGGCACCATCCGTTGCCGTGTGTTGTTCTAAGCTTCCAGTGCCAACGAAAAAGGGAGACCTCTCGGCAGACTGTGTGAAAACACAGCCGGCCAAGGCCAAAAAACAAATGCCCCGACTTGTCGGGGCATTTGTTTTTCTGAGGTGCTCAGGAAAAAAGGGCCTTTCAGCCCATCAATGCCATCAATTGACGC